>NZ_BLTG01000060.1 GCF_017312405.1 Mycobacterium sp. PO1 | reverse complement strand
GGACAGTCGGCTCCCGGTGTGGTGGAACCGCAGGACGGTCGCCACGGGCACGGCACCGTGTTCGTCTACTCCGGCCAGGGCTCGCAGTGGCTGGGAATGGGTCGCCAGCTCATGGTCGAGGAGCCCGCCTTCGCCGCGGCGGTCGCCGAGATCGAACCCGCCTTCGTCGAGCAGGTCGGCTTCTCGCTGCAGCAGGTCATCGCCGAGGGCCAGCAGGTCACCGGCATCGAACGGATCCAACCGGTGCTCGTCGGCATGCAGTTGGCGCTGACCCAGCTGTGGCGCTCCTACGGCGTGCACCCCGATGCCGTCATCGGCCATTCGATGGGTGAGGTGGCCGCATCCGTGGTCGCCGGTGCCCTGTCGGTCGCCGACGGGCTGAAGGTCATCGCCACCCGGTCGCGGCTGATGTCGCGGCTGTCGGGGCAGGGCGCGATGGCTCTGATCGAGCTCGATCCCGATGCCGCGACCGAGTTCATCGCCGACTATCCCGACATCACGCTGGCGGTGTACGCCTCACCGCGGCAGACGGTGATCGCCGGGCCGCCCGACCAGGTCGACGCCGTGATCGCCGCGGTGTCGGCGCGCGACCGGTTGGCCCGCCGCATCGAGGTCGACGTGGCCTCCCACCATCCGACGATCGATCCGATCCTGCCCGAGCTGCGCGAGGCCCTGGCGGATCTGAAACCGGCCGTACCGACCATCCCGATCGTCATCACCACCCGCGAGCACAGCGGGCCGGCTCCGACATTCGACGCCGACTACTGGGTCGACAACCTGCGCAACCCGGTGCGCTTCCATCAGGCCGTCACCGCCGCGGGCGCCGAGCACGGCACGTTCGTCGAGGTCAGCCCGCACCCGCTGTTGACCTACGGCATCGACGACACGCTGGGGACCAGCCAGCACCGAAGCGTGCCCACGCTGCTGCGCGACACCGACGAGACGCTGACGTTCCACACCCACCTCAACAGCGCCCGCACCACCCGTCCCGCCGGACCCGAACAGACGGCGACCCCGCCGGTGACGCTGCCCGTGACGCCGTGGCACCACGCCAGCCACTGGGTGTCGGCGACCGCCGCCGACCACCGCGGCGCCACCGCGCCGCGTCCGGGGACCCTGCTCGGTGAACGCACCGCAGTGGCGACCAGCCCGCCCACGCATCTGTGGCAGGCCAGGCTCGTCCGCGAAGCCAAGCCCTACCCGGGATTTCACCGCATCCAGGGTGTCGAGGTCGTGCCGATGTCGGTGCTGCTGCGCACCTTGGCGGTGGCGGCGGCCGAATCGGGGGCGACGACGCTGTCCGAACTCCGCTTCGAGCGTCCGGTCGTCATCGACCAGCCGCAGGTGATCCAGGTGGTCGTCAGCGGCGACTCCGTCACGATGTCGTCGGCGCCGTCGGCTCAGGCCGAGGCCAGCCGGTGGGTGCGCCACGCCACCGCCCGGCTGTCGCCGCCGCAGTCCGAGACCCGGGCCAACCCCGATCCGGCCGGGTCCGAGCAGGACTACGACCGCGCCACCGTGGACGAGCTCCAGGCCAAATGGGGTGTGGAAGGCCAGCCCTTCCCGTGGTCGATCGCCTCCTGCCGATCCGATGACAACCAGGTGCGCGCCGAGGTCACACTCGGCGACGCCGATCCGGGCGGGCTGCCGGTGGCGATGCTCGACGCCGCGGTGCAGATCGCGCGCCTGGCCGACATCACCGACGAACGTCTGCTGGTTCCCGCCGGCGTGCAGAGCATGTCGATGACCGGTGAACTCACCGGCACCGATCTGTCGGTCACCGTGCTGCGACGCCCGGACGCCGGAGACGATCTGCTGATCGACGTGGCGGTGACCGACGGCACCGCACGGCTGGACATCCGCGGCCTGCGCTATGTCGACGTCCAGGCCGGTGCCGCGCAGTCCGCCGCGCCGGTGGCGGACCCCCGCGACGTCGCCCACGCGCTGGACTGGCAGCCCTGGACCGCGCCGGAACGAACCGAGGCCGGAGCCGCCCTCTCGGTGGCCGTGCTCGGCGCCGAAGAGGACGGCGCCGAGCTCACCGGTGCGCTGACGGCGGCCGGACACGGGGTCGTCGACGAGGCGGACGCCACGTCGGTGATCTTCGTGCCCGCCACCGACACCGACGAGGACGACCTGACGTGCGCGGCGCGGCTGACCGCGCAGGTCGCCGATGTCGTGGCCCGGCTCGCCGCGCGGGAAGCCCGCGAGGAGCCCCGGCTGTGGATCGTCACCCGCGGTGTGCGCGAAACCGGCTCCCGCGACGCTGTGCGGCAGAGCTGCCTGTGGGGTGTCGCCGGCGTGATCGGGGCCGAGCAGCCGCAGCTGTGGGGCGGGCTGGTCGACCTCGCCGAGGACGGGCAGACCGGGTCCGCTGACACCCTCGCCGAGCTGCTGAGCACCCCCGCGAAGACCATCCTGTCGCTACGCGACGGTCAGTGGTCCGAACAGGTGCTGGCGCCGCTGGCCGACGACGCCGCCCGCGAGCCGTACCGGGAGCCCCTGCGCTGCCGCGCGGATGCGGCCTATCTGATCACCGGCGGGATGGGTGCCCTCGGGTTGCTCACCGCGGGCTGGCTCGCCGACCGCGGCGCGCGCCGAGTGGTCCTGGCGGGGCGGACGCCGCTGCCGCCACGCCGCGACTGGGACGCCGACTCCGTCGACGAGGCCACCCGGCACAAGATCGAGGCGGTACGGGAGCTGGAGGCCCGCGGCGTCGCCGTCGAGATCGCGGTACTGGACATCGGGTCGGCCGCCGCGCTCGAGGCCTTCCTCACACAGCGCGACGATGCGGGCGCACCGCCGGTGCGCGGCGTCGTCCACGCGGCCGGCGTCACCGACAGCCAGCTGCTGACCGACCTGTCCGCCGACCGGGTGCAGTCCACGTTGTGGCCGAAGGTGGCCGGCGCGGCCGCCCTCGACGCGGTGTTCCCGCCGGGCAGCCTCGATTTCCTGCATTTCACCGCCTCCGCGGGCACGGTGTTCGGCGTGCCCGGCCAGGGCGCCTACGCCGCCGGCAATGCCTACCTGGACGGACTGGCCCGGGCCCGGCACGCGCAGGGCGACGCCACGGTCAGCCTGGACTGGGTGGCCTGGCGTGGGCTCGGATTCGGGTCCGACGCCCAGGTCGTGGTCGACGAACTCGCGCGACGCGGGTCACGGCCGGTGACGCCGGCCGAGGCGTTCGACGCCTGGGAGTACGTGTCCCGGTTCGACGTCGCGCACGCCGTGATGGCCCCGATCGTGTCCGAGAGCGACCCGGACGCCGCCTCCGGGGGCGCCGGGGTCGCACCGGCACGGGCCTGGTCGGAGATGTCGGCCGACGAGGTGCTGGCCGAACTGCAGAACGGTCTGCGCACCATCCTGGCCACCGAGCTGCGGACCCCCGAGAGCGAGGTCGACACCGACCGCCCGTTCGCCGAGATGGGGCTGAACTCGGTGATGGCGATGTCGATCCGGCGTGAGGTCGAGCAGCTCACGCGCGTCGAATTGTCGGCGACGATGCTGTGGAACCATCCGACGATCGCCTCGTTGGCGACTCATCTCGCCGAGAAAGTCGCACCGCACACCGTGTCGCAGGCCGACAGTGACGTCGACAGCGCCTCCGATAGTTTGCTGGACAGTTTGTTCGACAGCGTGGAATCGAGCTCCGCCAGCAGCGAGGGCAGGATTTGATGCCATCGGCGTTTCGCCGGGTAGCATCCTGCGTGCCGGGCGGTACCGCGTCGGGTCTCGACGTCGGCCGCTCGGTTCTCGTTGCGGCGCGTTTTCGCGCATGAGCCGAAGTGAAAGGATGCTGCGATGTCGATGACCGAAGCCTCCATCCCGGCGGTACTCGCCGACCGCGCCGAGCGGCAGCCCGACGACGTCGCCTACACGTTCGTCGACTACGAGGCCGACCCCTCCGGCGTCACCGAGAGCCTGACCTGGTCCGAGGTCTACGAGCGGGTACAGGTCGTCGCCGAGAAGCTGGCCGGCCTCGGCTCGCCCGGTGACCGCGCGGTGATCCTGGCGCCGCAGAGCCTGGAATACATCGTCGGCTTCCTCGGCGCGATCCAGGCCGGATTCATCGCCGTCCCGCTGTCGATGCCGCAGACACGCCATCACGACGAGCGCGTGACGGGGGCGATGAAGGACTCGACGCCGGTCGTGGTCCTGACCACCTCCGCGGTCGTCGACGACATCCGCAAGTACGGGCAGGCCGACCCGACGCAGCGCCCGCCGAAGTTCCTCGAGGTGGACACGCTGGACTTCGACACCCCGCCGCGGTCCACGGCCCAGCCGACGCTGCTGAAGACCGCCTACCTGCAGTACACCTCGGGATCCACCCGCAGCCCGGCGGGTGTCGTGGTCACCCACCGCAACGTCGTCGTCAACCTCGGCCAGCTGCTCACCGACTACTACGAGGCGTACCCGGACGGCGCACCCGAGGACACCACGGTGGTGTCGTGGCTGCCCTTCTACCACGACATGGGTCTCATCGTCGGAGTGTTCATCCCGATGGTGCTGGGCCGCCCGGCAGTGCTGATGAGCCCGGTCGCGTTCATGCAGAAGCCGTCGCGGTGGATGCAGCAGCTCGGCTCGCACCCCAGAGCGTTCACCGCCGCACCGAACTTCGCCTTCGAGTTGGCCGTCAAGCGCACCTCCGACGAGGACCTCGCCGGCAAGGACCTCAGCACGGTCGCGGTGATGATCAACGGCGCCGAGCGCGTGCACGGTTCCACGGTGCGCCGGTTCAACCAGCGCTTCGCCCAGTTCGGCCTGCCCGAGTCGGCGATGCGCCCGTCCTACGGACTCGCCGAGGCCACTGTCTACGTGGCCGCGTCGGCCGGGGGGCAGCCGCCGACGGCGGTGCGCTTCGACTACGAGAAGCTGGCCGCCGGGCATGCCGAGCGCTGCGACGACGAAGCGGGCGCCGAGCTGATCGGCTGCGGTGCGGTGCGGTCGACGACGGCGCGCGTGGTGGACCCGGACACCCTGGTGGAGAATCCCGCCGGCAAGATCGGTGAGGTGTGGCTGCACGGCGAGCACGTCGCCGCCGGGTACTGGCACAACCCGAAGCTCAGCGAGTTGTTCGCCGCTCAGCTCGGTGAGCCCACCCCGGGCACCCCGAAGGGGCCGTGGCTGCGCACCGGCGATCTGGGCGTCATGTTCGACGACGAGCTGTTCATCGTCGGCCGGATCAAGGATCTGCTGATCGTCGACGGCCGCAACCACTATCCCGACGACATCGAGGCCACCGTCGCCGAGTTCACCGGCGGCCGGGTGGCCGCCATCTCGGTGCCGGACGACGCCAGCGAGCGGCTCGTCGTCGTCGCCGAGCTGAAGAAGCAGATCGAGCCGGCCGCGCTGGAGTCGATCAAACAGCAGGTCACGTCGGCGATCTCGATGACGCACAGCGTGCGCCTGTCGGACTTCGTGCTCGTCGGCCCCGGCTCACTGCCGCTGACCACCAGCGGCAAGGTCCGGCGGGCGTCCTGCGTGGAGCTGTACCGCACCGACGGTTTCAACCGGTTGGACGTCACTGCATGACCTCAGCCGTCGACGAGGCTGCTGTTCGGAGGTGGTTGGTCGACTACCTCGTCACGAACAACGGCTGCAGCCCCGAACAGATCGACGCCGGTGCCTCGATGCACGACCTCGGGGTCGGTTCGCGTGACGCGGTGGTCCTGACCGGGGTGTTGTCGGAATTCGTGGGACGCACCGTGTCCCCGGTGGATTTCTGGCAGTACCCGACCGTGGATGCGCTGGCCAAGTTCCTCACCGGCGGGGAGGTCGAACCGGCCACCCCGGAGGCGGGCGGGGAGCGGCCCGCCGCGCTGGACGAGCCCGTCGCCGTGATCGGGCTCGGGCTCCGGTTTCCCGGCGGCCCCGACGCCGACGGCAACATCGAGGGTCCCGACGCCTACTGGGACTTCCTGTCCGAGAACCGGTCCGCGGTCGGTGAGGTGCCCGCGCAGCGGTGGGCGCATTTCGACGACGGCACGCCGGCGGGCGCGGCGGCGCTGGCCGGGGTGACCCGGTGGGGTTCCTTCCTGCGTGACATCGACGCGTTCGACGCCGAGTTCTTCGAGATCATCCCCCGCGAAGCCACCCGGATGGACCCGCAGCAGCGGCTGCTGCTCGAGGTCACCCACGAGGCACTCGAACACGCCGGCATCCCGGCCGACTCGCTCGCCGAGACCCGCACCGGGGTGTTCGCCGGGGCGAGCGCCGGCGACTACGCCCAGCTGGGCGCCACCGATCTGAGCCAGGTGGACGCCTGGTACGGAACCGGGGGGTCGATCAGCATCATCGCCAACCGGGTGTCCTACTTCTTCGACTTCCGCGGCCCGTCGGTGACGATCGACACCGCGTGTTCGTCGTCGCTGGTCGCGCTGCATCTGTCGTGTCAGAGTCTGCGCACCGGCGACTCGGACGTCGCGTTGGCCGCCGGGGTGAACCTGCTGCTGTCCCCGGCCGGCACCCGCAGCCTGGACCAGGCCGACGCGATGTCGCCCACCGGACGGTGCCACGCCTTCGACGCCGCCGCCGACGGGTTCGTCCGCGGTGAGGGTTGCGGTGTCGCGGTGCTCAAGCGCCTCTCCGACGCCCAACGGGACGGCGACCGGGTGCTCGCGGTGATCCGCGGATCGGCGGTCAACCAGGACGGTCGCTCCAACGGGCTGATGGCGCCCAACCCGGCCGCCCAGATGGCGGTGCTGCGTGCCGCGTACGCCGCCGCCGGGGTCAACCCGCGCGAGGTCGACTACGTCGAGGCCCACGGCACCGGCACGCTGCTCGGTGATCCGATCGAAGCCCGCGCACTGGGCACGGTGCTCGGCAAGGGGCGGCCCGCCGACGCACCGCTGCTGCTCGGCGCGGTCAAGTCCAACCTCGGGCATCTGGAGGCCGCCGCGGGTATCGCCGGGTTCGCCAAAGCGGTGCTGGCCCTGCAGCACAACCGGATCCCCGCCAACCTGGGCTATGAGAACCCGAATCCGCACATCCCGTTCGACAAGCTTCGACTGAAGGTCGTCGCCGAGCACACCGAGTGGGCACCCGCCGGCCGGCCGCGCCGGGCGGGCATCTCGTCGTTCGGATTCGGCGGCACCAACGCCCACGTCATCATCGAGCAGGCGCCGGTCGCGGCGCCGACCGACGGTGCACCGACCGTGCTCACCACGCTGGTCGTCTCCGGCAAGACCGCCGAGCGGGTGGCCGGGCAAGCTCAGATGCTGGCCGACTGGATGACCGGCGCCGGCGCCGACGTGTCGCTGCCGGAGATCGCACACACCCTCAACCACCACCGCACCCAGCACGCCAAGTTCGCCACGGTCACGGCGCGCAACCGCGAGCAGGCGCTGGCCGGGCTGCGATCCCTGGCCCTGGGCCAGAGCGCCCCGGGCGTGGTCGGCGTTCCGACGCACATCCCGAAGCCGGGCACGGTGTTCGTCTACTCCGGGCAGGGTTCGCAGTGGGCGGGCATGGGCCGTCAGCTGCTGGCCGACGAACCGGCCTTCGCGGACGCGCTGGCCGAGATCGAGCCGGTGTTCGTCGACAAGGTCGGCTTCTCGCTGCGCGAGATCATCGAGGGCGGTCTGCCCGTCAGCGGCGACGCCCAGGTCCAGCCGGTGTTGATGGGCCTGCAGCTGGCGCTGACCGAGCTGTGGCGGTCCTACGGCGTGCATCCCGACGCGGTCATCGGCCACTCCATGGGCGAGGTGACCGCCGCGGTCGTCGCCGGCGCGCTGAGCCTGGCCGACGGTCTCGAAGTCATCGCCGCCCGATCGTCGATCATGGCGCGGCTGGCCGGCCAGGGTGCGGTCGCGCTGCTCAATCTCGACGAGGACGCGGTTCGCGCGCTCATCGCCGGTCAGCCCAGCGTCGAGGTGGCCGGTCATCTGTCGCCACGCCAGACCGTGGTGGCCGGGCTGCCCGATCAGGTCGACGCCGTCATCGCGGCGGCCACCGCCGACAACGTCTTCGCCCGCCGGGTGAACATGGTGGTGGCGTCACACACCGCGCTGATGGATCCGGTGCTGGGCGACCTGCGTTCGGCGCTGGCGGACCTGGAACCGAGCATCCCGACGCTGCCGTTCCTGTCCACCGTCACCGCTCCGACCACTCCGGCCACGTTCGACGCCGACTACTGGGTGGCCAACGTACGCCAGCCGGTGCAGTTCAGCCGGGCCGTCGCGGCGGCAGCCGGCGAGCACGGCACCTTCATCGAGATCAGCCCGCACTCGACGCTGGGTCAGCCGATCGCCGACACGCTGGCCGACCTCGACGATCCGTCGCACTACCTCACCGTCGGCACGCTGGCGCGCGACGGGGACGACACCGTCACCTTCCACACCCACCGCAACGCCACGCACACGTCGCGTCCGCCGCACACCGCGCGGCACGGTGAGCCGCACGTGCCGCTGCCCACCACCCCGTGGCGGCGCACACGACACTGGGTGGAGGCACCGCCGCTGCGCCGAGCCACGGCCGGCCGCGGGGGTGCGCTGCCCGCCGACAGCGCGGTACCGCCGGAGTGGTTCTGCGAACTGACCTGGCCGGAGAAGCCGCTGCCGAGCACCGCCGAGGACGCTGCCGCCGATGGCCGCTGGCTGGTGATCGCCGACCCCGCGGTGGGCGAGGCGCTGACGCGCCTGCTCGACGGGGAGGGATCCTCGGTCACCACGCTGCCCGCGTCCGCCGCCGCCGACACCGTGGTCGAGGCCGTCGAGAACGCCACCCACGTGCTCTATGCCCCCGGCAGCACGGACGGGGGCCCGCTGGGTTACGAGCTGTTCGAGATGGGCCGCACGATCGCCGCCGCTGCTGCCGGGCGTCCGGCACCGCCCACGCTGTACCTGCTGACCCGAAACGCCCAGCCGCTGGCTGAGGGTGACCGCGCCAACGCGGCACACGCGGTGTTGTGGGGTCTGGGCCGCACCCTGGCGCTGGAGCATCCGGAGATCTGGGGCGCGGTCGTCGACGTGGACGAATCGGTCCCAGCGGCGGTGGCCGCGCGGTGGCTGCTCGGTGAGGTCCGCGCCGGAGACGGCGAGGACCAGCTGGTGTACCGGGCCGGTGCGCGGCACGTCGCGCGGCTGATCCATGCATTGCCGCCGGCCCCCGCCGGTACCGACGCCGAAACGCTGGATCCCGAGCGGACGCATCTGGTCATCGGCGCGACCGGCAACATCGGACCGATCCTGATCGAGCAGCTGGCTGCGATGGGCGCCAAGACGGTGGTCGCGGTGTCGCGTAATCCGGGTGACCGACTCGCCGCGCTCACCGAGCGGCTGGCCGAGAAGGGCACCACCGTCGTCACCGCGGCGGCCGACGCCGCCGACGAGGCGTCGATGCGTGCACTGTTCGACCGTTTCGGCGCCGACCTGCCGCCGTTGGGCGGGGTCTATCTGGCCGCGATGAGCGGCGGGCCGGTCACGCTGACCGAGATGACCCGCGACGACGTGGTCGCGATGTTCCGGCCCAAGATGGACGCCGCGATGGTGGCCCACAAACTGACCCTCGAGCATCCGGTGACGCAGTTCGTGCTGTTCTCCTCGATCTCCGGGGTGCTCGGATCGCGGTGGCTGGCGCACTACGCGGCCACCACCACGTTCTGCGACACCCTGGCTTTCGCGCGCCGAGCGGCCGGCCTGCCCGCCTGCGCCATCAACTGGGGGCTGTGGAAGTCGCTGGCCGACGCGCAGACCGGGTTCGAGAAGCAGGCCACTGCGGAGTCCGGACTGGAGCCGATGGAGGACGCGGTGGCGATCACCGCGCTGCGCTCGTTCGTCGGTCCCCAGGCTCCGGCGCGGGCGACCGTGGTGGCCGCCGACTGGCCCCGGCTGGCCGCGGCGTATCACACCCGCGCCGAGCTGCACATCCTCGACGAGTTGCTGGCTGCCGAGTCGGGGGTCGCAGCCGCAGCGCTCAGTGGCGACACCGCATTTCGCCAGGAGCTGAAGGATTGCGCTGCGCCGCGCCGCGTCGACATGCTCACCGACCATGTGTTGGCGCAGGTCGCAGCCGCGATGGGGCTGACCTCGACGCACACTCTGGACCCGACCGTGGGGTTCTTCCAGTTCGGGATGGATTCGCTGATGAGCGTAACGTTGCAGCGTTCGCTCAGCGAAAGCCTGGGGGAGGCGTTGCCGGCGTCGGTGGTCTTCGACTATCCGACGGTCGAGGCGCTCACCGATTACCTGGCGTCGATCCTGCCTGAGATAATCGATACCGCCGGTTCCGACGACGAGGTCGCCGGCGCAGGCGTCGATGGCCCGGATGTGGCCGAGGACGCCTACGACGACCTTGCCGAGGACGAACTGCTTGCGAGACTTTCGGAAAGATTGAGTTGACTGAGATGACCCAAGCCTCTTCTGCGTCGCCCGCCACACCGGACCGCCGGGCGATCATCACCGAGGCGCTGCGCAAGATCGACGATCTGACCGCACGACTGGCCGAAGCCGAGAAGGCCGAGACCGAGCCGATCGCCGTGGTCGGCATCGGCTGCCGGCTGCCCGGCGGTGTCGACAACGCCGACGACTTCTGGAAGCTGTTGTGCGACGGCGAGAGCGGAGTCATCAGGGTGCCCGCCGACCGGTGGGATGCCGACGAGTTCTATTCCCCCGACCACAGCGTGCCGGGCACCATCTGTAACCGCGAGGGCGGATTCCTCACGTCCTGGCAGCCCGACGAGTTCGACGCCGAGTTCTTCGCCATCGCGCCGCGTGAGGCCGCCGCCATGGACCCCCAGCAGCGGCTGCTCCTGGAAGTGTCCTGGGAGGCGCTCGAGGACGCCGGCATCAATCCCCGCACCCTGCGCGGGTCGGCGACCGGCGTGTTCATCGGGATGACGACCAACGACTACTACCACTCGGTGGTCGGCACGTTGCGGCCCGAGGACATCGATCCCTACATCCCGTTCGGCAACGCGCCGAACTTCGCGGCGGGCCGGTTGTCCTACTTCCTCGGCGTCCGCGGTCCGGCCGTGGTCAGCGACACCGCGTGCTCGTCGTCGCTGGTCTCCATCCACCTGGCCTGCCAGAGCCTGCGTCGCGGCGAAAGCGACCACGCCCTGGCCGCCGGGGTGAACCTGATCCTGAGCCCGGAGAACAACATCGCCTGTTCCCGGTGGGGCATGCTGGCGCCGGACGGCCGGTGCAAGACCTTCGACGCCGACGCCGACGGCTACGTCCGCAGCGAGGGCTGCGGTGTCGTGGTGCTCAAGCGGCTCTCCGACGCCCAGCGCGACGGGGACCGGGTGCTGGCGGTGGTCCGCGGCTCTGCGGTGAACCAGGACGGCGCCAGCAGCGGGCAGACCGTGCCCAACGGTCCCGCCCAGCAGGAGCTGATGCGCAAGGCACTGCAGACCGCGCGGCTGGCACCGGCGGACATCGACTACATCGAGGCCCACGGCACCGGCACCGCACTGGGCGATCCGATCGAGCTCGACGCGCTGGCCGCGGTGTACGGCGACCGCGGCGCTTCGGCACCGCTGGTGCTGGGTTCGGTGAAAACGAACCTGGGCCATCTCGAGTCGGCGGCCGGCGTGACGGGCTTCATCAAAACCGTGCTCAGCGTGCATGACGGGCACATTCCCAAGCAGCTGCACTTCCACTCGCTGACCCCGCAGGCCAGCGAGGGTGCGTCGCGATTCCGGATCGCGTCGGAGCCGCTGGACTGGCCCGCGGTCGAGCGGCCCCGCCGGGCCGCGGTGTCGTCGTTCGGCGTCAGCGGCACCAACGCGCACATCCTCGTCGAGCAGGCGCCCGAACCCGCCGCCACCGCTGAGGCGCAACCGGAACCGCCGGTGAGCACGTTGGTGGTCACCGGCAAGTCACCGGCGCGCATCGCGTCGCTGGCGGGGCGCCTGGCCGACTGGCTGCAGTCTCCGGACGGGCAAGCCACAACTCTGGCCGACGTCGCCGACACGCTCAACCATCGCCGCGCGCAGCATCCCCGCTTCGCCACGGTCGCCGCCGCCGACCGCGGGCAGGCGATCGCCGGGTTGCGCGCTCTCGCCGGTGGCTACCCGGCGCCGGGTGTGGTCGGCCCCAACGATCCGTCCATCGGCTCGGGCACGGTCTTCCTGTACTCGGGGCAGGGTTCGCAGTGGGCCGGCATGGGCAAGCGTCTGCTGGCCGACGAGCCCGCGTTCGCCGCAGCCGTCGACGAGCTCGAGGGCGACTTCGTCAGCCAGGTGGGGTTCTCGCTGCGTGACGTGCTCACCTCGGGGGAGACGGTCGAGGGCATCGACCGTATCCAGCCGGTGCTGGTCGGCGTGCAGCTGGCGCTCACCGCGTTGTGGCGCTCCTACGGAATCGAACCCGACGCGGTGATCGGGCACTCGATGGGCGAGGTGACCGCGGCCGTGGTCGGCGGCGCGCTGAGTCCGGCCGACGGGTTGAAGGTGATCGCCACCCGCTCGCGCCTGATGAAGCGGCTGTCCGGGCAGGGCGCGATGGCGCTGCTGGAACTCGATGCGGCCGCCGCCGAGCAGCTGATCGCCGGATATCCCGGACTCACCGTCGCCGTCTACGCCTCGCCGAACCAGACCGTCATCGCCGGCCCCCCGGATCAGGTGGACGCCGCGATCGCGGTGGTCGACGCCCAGGACAGGCTGGCGCGCCGCGTCGACGTGGACGTGGCGTCGCACCACCCCATCATCGATCCGATCCTCGGCGACCTCCGCGACGCACTCTCCGGTCTGTCCCCGCGGCAGCCGAGCATCCCCGTCATCGTCACCACCGACGGCCGACCCACCGACGGCACCTGTGTCTTCGACGCCGAGCACTGGGTGGCCAACCTGCGCAACCCGGTCCGATTCGCCCGCGCGGTGGCCGCCGCGGGCGCCGAGAAGTCGTTGTTCGTCGAGGTCAGCCCGCATCCACTGCTCGCACATGCGATCAAGGACACCCTGCCCGAGGCGGGGCACCGCAGCATCGCCACGCTGCAGCGCGACGCCAACGACACCGTGACGTTCCGCACCAACCTCAACGCCGCGCACACCGCGCGACCACCCAGGCAACCGCAGCGCGGCGGCCCGCGGGTGCGGCTGCCGTTGACGCCGTGGCATCACGCGCACCACTGGATCCACACCGCTAAGCCCGCCGACCGGCAGGCCCGCAGCGACCGGGATGTCGCCGCGCTGGCCGAGGGGGAGAAGCACGAGTGGTTCCATCAGCTGAGTTGGCCGGTCAGCGACCTCGCCGCGGGCCGGGCCGACGGTCCATGGCTCGTGGTGGCCGACGCCGCCGAGGCGCTGGCGGGGTTGCTCGCCCCGGGGTCGCGCGCGCTTGCACCGACAGCACTGGACGAGGGCGCTGACGACTCGGCGCTGCGCGCCGCGCTCGAGGGCGTGGCTCACGTGGTCTACGCGCCGGCCACCCCGGCGGGCCGTTTCGACGCCGCAGGTGCCTATCAGGTGTTCGGCCAACTGCGCCGTCTGGTCGTCGCGCTGGCCGGCATGTCCGGCGCACCCCGGCTGTATGTGGCCACCCGCAACGCCCAGCCCGTCGCCGAGACCGACCGCGCCAACCCGGCGCACGCCGCGCTGTGGGGACAGGGCCGCACACTGGCGCTCGAGCATCCCGAGTTCTGGGGCGGGCTCATCGACGTCGACGAGACGCTGCCCCCGGAACTGCTTGCGGCATACCTGCTTTCCGAAGCCGCCCACACCGGCGGCGACGACCAGGCTGTCTACCGTGCCGGTGAGCGGCGGGTGCCGCGACTCGAGCCGCGGCCATTGCCCGCGGTGCCCCTGACCCGGTTGGAGCGCGACACCAGCCACCTGGTGATCGGCGCGACCGGCAACGTGGGTCCGTATCTTATCCGCCAGCTGGCCGAGATGGGCGCCGCCACCGTGGTGGCGGTGTCGCGGCGGGGCGGGGGAACGCTCAGCGAACTGGCCGGCGAACTCGCCTCGCGCGGTACCACATTGGTCGAAGTGGCCGCCGATGCCGCCGACGAGGCGTCGATGGCGACCGTGTTCGACCGCTTCGGCGCGGATCTGCCGCCGCTGGAAGGCATCTACCTCGCGTCACTGGCGGGCGGCGAGGCGTTGCTGAGCGAGATGACCGACGACGACGTCACGCCGATGTTCCGCGCGAAGGTCGACTCGGCAGCGGTGCTGCACAAACTGTCGCTGACCACGCCGGTGCGTCGGTTCGTGCTGTTCTCGTCGATCACCGGCCTGCTGGGCTCCCGCGCGGTGGCGCATTACACCGCGGCCAACGCGTTCGCCGATGCGTTCGCCTACGCCCGCCGCACGCTGGGTCTGCCCGCCACGGTCGTCGACTGGGGTCTGTGGAAGTCCTGGGCGGATGCGCAGCCGCAGATGAAGGCGGCGGGTCTGGAGCCCATGCCGAACGACGTGGCGATCCGGATGCTGCCGGCGGTGTTGAGCCCGGACGCCCCCGCGCAGGCCGTGGTGGCCGGCGCCGACTGGGCGCGGTTGGCCGACGCCTACCGGATGCGTGCGGCGGTGAAGGTGCTCGACCATCTGCTGGCCACTCCCGGCGACGGGGTGAACCTGGATTCCGTACCCGCCCCGGCGTGGGGAACGGTGCTGGGCGAGAAGGTCGAGAGCACCGGTCACGACCGGGTGTGGCGGGCGCGCCTGCTACCCGACGAGCGGCCCTACCCGGTCGCGCACCGGGTGCGCGGCGTCGAGGTCGTCCCGGTTTCGGTTCTGCTGCAGACCCTTTCGTCAGCGGCCGAGCAAATGGACGGCGGCGCGGTCGGTGACGTCCGGTTCGAGTATCCGATCATCGCTGACCAGCCCAAGGTCATCCACGTGGTGGCCGACGGCACGACACTGACCGTGTGGTCGAGCGCCGGCCCGGACACCGCCGAGCAGCGCTGGACCCGGCATGCCGGCGCCGTGCTGACCGAAGCCGCCACCGCCGCCCCGCAGGGCGATCAGAGCCCGCTCGACGGACAGCTGTTCGACGCCGCGGCCATCGCCGAGATGCAGCGGGCGTGGGGTGTGGAAGGCCAGCCGTTCGCGTGGACGGTGACCGAGTGTGCCGCCACGGTGGCCGGTGCGCGGGCCGACGTCCAGTTGCCCGAGGAAACCGAGTCGCCGGCGGCGGCGCTGGTCGACGCCGCGGTGCATGTCGCACGCCTCGCCGATGCGGACAACCCGGCGCTGCTGTTGCCGGCGGGGGCGGAGAGCCTTGCGGTGGACGCCGCGGCGGGCCACCGCGGCGTGGTCGAGGTGTACCGGCGTAGCCGGGACGGCGGGGCCGGCCTGCTGGTCGACGTCCGCATCACCGGCACCGACGGCACCACCTGGGTCGACATGCGCGGGCTGAACTACGCCCCGGTGGAGTCGGCCCCGGCCCCCGTGACCGACGAGACCGACTCGGCCGCAGCCGAGTTCATCGACTGGTCGACGATGACCGCCGCGCAGACCGTGGCCGAGCTGCAGGTCAGGCTGCGGGCGGTACTGGCCCGCGAACTGGGCATGCCCGAGGACGCGGTGGACGTCGACCAGCCCTTCCCCGAGTTGGGTCTGGATTCGATGATGGCGATGAACCTGCTGCGCGATGCCAAACAGCTGGTTCGGATGGACCTGTCGGCCACCATGCTCTGGAACAACCCGTCCATCTCGAAGCTGTCGGCGTTCGTCGCCGAGCTCCTGGCGCCGATGCAGCAGGCCGCGCCCGAGCCCGAGGCCGACGACTCGGCGGAGGGCGCCGAGGAGTTCAGCGTCCTCGACGAGCTCTTCGACAGCATCGAATCTTCTTCCGTGGAATCGGCGAATGCCGGTAGTGAGGGCGCAATCTGATGAAGACGACCTTCGACAGGATCTCGGCGATGTCGGCCGAGCAGCGAGACAAGCTGGCCGAACAGTTCGAGAAGGCCTCACGCGTCGCCGGTGCCGAACCGATCGCCGTGGTCGGTATCGGCTGCCGGTTTCCCGGAGGAGTGAGCGGGCCGGACAGCTACTGGGATTTCCTGGAGAAGGGCACCGACGCGATCCGCGAGGTTCCCGCCGACCGGTGGGACGCCGAGGCGTTCTACGATCCCGATCCGATGGCGCCGGGCCGGATGCCCACCAAGTGGGGCGCCTACCTGGAGGACATCTCGGGCTTCGACGCCGAGTTCTTCGGCATCACCCCGCGGGAGGCCGCGGCGATGGATCCCCAGCAGCGGGTGCTGCTCGAGGTGGCCTACGAGGCGCTGGAGAACGCCGGGCTGGCACCCGACGCGGTCGGCGAAGTCCGGGGCGCGGTGATGATGGGCGTGTACTACAACGAGTACCAGAGCGCATCGGCCGGCAACCCGGACACCATCGACGCGTACTCGGCCACCGGCAATGCCCACAGCGTCACGGTCGGCCGGATCGCCTACCTGCTGGGCCTCAAGGGTCCCGCCGTCGCGGTCGACACCGCATGCTCGTCGTCGCTGGTCTCCATCCACCTGGCCTGCCAGAGCCTGCGGATGCGCGAGAGCGACCTGGCCCTGGCCGGCGGGGTGAGTTTGTCCCTGCGCCCGGAAACCCAACTCGCACTGGCCAAGTGGGGAATGCTCTCACCCAACGGCAAGTGTTTCGCGTTCGACTCCCGCGCCGACGGGTTCGTCCGCGGCGAGGGCGCCGGCGTCGTCGTCCTCAAGCGCCTGACCGACGCCGTGCGCGACGGTGACCGGGTACTGGGCGTGGTCCGCGGCTCGGCCGTGAACCAGGACGGCCGTTCCAACGGCCTGACCGCCCCCAACGCCCCCTCGCAGCGGGACGTGATGACGCGGGCGCTGCGCTCGGCCGACGTCGCCGCCGGAACCGTGAGCTACGTCGAAACCCACGGCACCGGAACGGGTCTGGGTGACCCGATCGAATTCGACGCGCTGGCCGCCGTCTACGGCAAGGGCGAGACTCCCTGCGCGCTCGGCGCGGTCAAGACCAACATGGGCCACCTCGAGGCCGCGGCCGGCATCGCCGGGTTCATCAAGACCGTCCTGACCCTGCAGCACGGCACGATCGCACCGAACCGCAACTTCGAGAAGTGGAACCCGAGCATCGACGCGTCGGGCACCCGGCTGTTCGTGCCGACCCAGGCCGGCCAGTGGCCGCAGACCGAGCACCCGCGCCGCGCGGCCGTGTCGTCGTTCGGCATGGGCGGCACCAATGCCCACATCGTGCTGGAGCAGGGCCCGGAAACCGTTCCTGCACAATCGAGTTCGGGCCCCTCGGTGACCACCTTGGTCGTCTCCGGCAAGACCCCGGCCCGCATCGCGGCCTCGGCCCGGGTGTTGGCCGACTGGCTCGACGGTGACGGCGCCGACGTCGCACTGGGTGACGTCGCGTTCACCCTCAACCACCACCGCAGCCGCTACCACAGCATCGCCACGGTGTCCGCACGCGACCACGCCGAGGCCGTCGCCGGGCTGCGCGCCGTCGCGGCCGGTCAGCCCGGACCCGGTGTGGTCGGCGCCCACGACGCGAAACCCGGTGCGGGAACGGTGTTCCTGTACTCCGGCCAGGGCGCGCAGTGGGCCGGTATGGGCAAGGCGCTGCTGGCTGAGGAGCCGGCCTTCGCCGACGCCGTCGACGAGCTCGAACCCGCATTCCTCGACAAGGTCGGCTTCTCGCTGCGCCAGACGCTCGAAGCCGGCGAGCCCGTCGTCGGCATCGACCGCATCCAGCCCGTGCTGGTCGGGATGCAGCTGGCGTTGACCGCGCTGTGGCGCTCGTACGGCGTCGAGCCGGACGCGGTGATCGGCCACTCGATGGGGGAGGCGACCGCGGCGGTGGTGGCCGGGGTGCTCACCCCGGCCGAGGGTCTGGACGTCATCGCCACCCGGACGCGGCTGATGAAGCGGCTGTCCGGGCAGGGCGCGATGGCGCTGCTGGAACTCGACGCCGCCGCGACGGAAAAGCTCATCGCCGACCGGCCCGAGGTCACCATTGCGGTCTACGCGTCGCCGAAACAGTCGGTGATCGCGGGTCCGCCGGCACAGGTCGACGAACTCGTCGCCCTCGTCGACGCGCAGGGCAAACTCGCCCGGCGTATCGAGGTGGACGTCGCGTCGCACCATCCGACGATCGACCCGGTGCTGCCGGAGCTGCGTGAGGCGCTGGCCTACCTGCGCCCGGCCGCGCCGAAGATCCCGCTGGTGTCGACCGTGGCCTACGCGGGTTCGGAACCGCTGTACAGCGCGGACTACTGGGCGGCCAACCTGCGTAACCCGGTGCGATTCAGCCAGGCGGTGCACGAGGCCGGCGCCGATCACGCCAACTTCATCGAGATCAGCCCCCATCCGCTGCTGTCGCACGCGATCAGCGACACCCTCGCCGCGCAGCCCACCAGCCGCACCTTCCACGTGGGCGCGACCGTCAACCGCGACCATCCCGAGACGGTGGCGTTCCACGCCCAGCTCGCCGCAGTCCGGCCGCCCGCGGTGAAGCTGTCCGACGGCGCCGCCGGCGCGCACCTGGCCGACGTGCCGCCCACCGCGTGGCAACACGAGCCCTACTGGATGGCCGACCGCTCGACCGGACGCGAGTTCTCCGGGGCGCATCCGCTGCTCGGGATGCATGTGGAGCTTCCGTCGGGCCACGGACACGTCTGGCAGTCCGACGTCGGGCTGGACCCGCATCCATGGCTGGGGGACCACCTGGTGCACGGGCTGCCAGTGATGCCCGGCGCCGGCTTCGCCGAGATCGTGCTCGCCGCCGGCTGCGAGGCGCTGGGCCGGCCCGCCGACGCCGTCGAGGCCGAGGTGACCGTCGAGCAGATGCTGCCGCTGGACCAGCACACGAAGCTGACCACCCAGCTGAGCACCGCCGAGGACGGATCGCTGCGCGTCGAGGTGCACTCCCGGTCCGAGGCCGGCACCTGGACCCGCCACGCGGTCGGCACCGTTCGCGCTGCCGAACCGGCCACTCCGGACCGCCTGGGCGCCACTGCCGACGGGGCAGTGGTGGTCTCTCCGGCCGACTTCTACACCGCTCTCCGGCGCACCGGCGCCCACCACGCCCACGCCTTCGCCGCGCTGACCCGCATCGTGCGGGCAGCCGATTCGGCCGACACCGAGATCGTGCTGCCCGACGAGGCGACGCCGCACCGGGGCATGATCCTGCACCCGGTGATGCTGGACGCCGCACTGCAGGGCCTGGCGGCCGCGATGAGTGACGCCACGCTGGCCGAGGCCACCGACGTCACGTTCCTGCCGGTCGGATTCGATTCGATTCGGGTGTTCGGCGAGGTGGGCCGGCGGGCCAAGTGCCGTGCCGAGCTGCTCGGTGTCCGGGAGGACAGCGGGGACGCGCAGGGCCGGGTCACGCTCACCGACGAGACCGGTGCGGTGCTCGCCCGTGTGGACGGCGTCCAACTCAAGCGCATCCAGCGGCGCACCGTCCCGTTGCCGTTGTCGCAGAAGATCTTCGACACCCGCTGGGTGGAGTCGGCGGCGCCGGCGGCGGGGTCGCCCACCGGCAGCTGGCTGGTGCTGGCCGACGGCGCGGCGGCCCTGGCCACCGCCACCGACTTCGCCGACCGGTTCGGCGGACCGCAGCGGAAGGTGGTCACCGCCGACCTGGCCGACGACGCCGCGGTGCGGGCCGGGTTCGAGACCGCGACGTCGGCGGCGGATCTGCCTCCTGCCGGGGTCGTCGTCGTCATCGACCATCCGGCCTTCGACGGCACCGACGCCGAGGGCGCGCTGGCCCACACGCGCGACGTGCTCTGGCGCGTGGCCGGCACGGTGCGCACGCTGGTGGGCAGCTGGCACGGCAAGCCGCCCCGGGTGTGGCTGGTCAGCCGCGGCGGTCTGGTCGTCTCCCCGGGCGACACCGCGAACCCGGGCGTCAGCAGCCTCGACGCGCTGGTGCGCGTCCTGGCCTACGAGCACCCGGACCTGCGGGTGACGCTGGTGGACACCGGCGCCGACGCCGACGCGGTGACACCGCTGATCACCGAGATCGACGCCGACGGCACCGACGACGTCGTGGCCTGGCGCGCCGGTGGCCGGTACGTCGAGCGCCTGTCCCGTGCCACGCTGCCGGCCGAGCCGGGCCGGCTGGTCGTCCGCGCCGACGGCTCCTATGTCGTCACCGGCGCGTTGGGCGGCGTCGGCATGGCCGTCGTGCGCTGGTTGGTCGACAACGGCGCCGGCCGGCTGGTGCTCAACGGTCGCAGCGCTGCCTCGGCCGAGGTGCAGGCGACCCTCGACGAGCTGTCGGGGCGCGCCGAGATCGTCACGGTGCTCGGCGACATCACCGCGCCCGGCGTCGCCGAACGGCTCGTCGCCGCCGCCGAGGAAACCGGTAAGCCGCTGCGCGGGGTGATCCACTCCGCGGCCGTGCTCGACGACGAGCTGGTCGTCGGGCTCACCCGGGAGAGCCTCGAGCGGATCTGGGCACCCAAGGCGAGCGGAGCGTGGCGGCTGCACGAGGTCACCGCCGCCAAGGAGCTGGACTTCTGGGTCGGCTTCTCCTCGGTGGCCGCGCTGCTCGGCTCACCCGGCCAGGCGGCGTATGCGTGCGCCAACGCCTGGTTGGACGCCCTGGTCGCATGGCGGCGGGCGGCCGGGCTGCCCGCCACCACGATCGACTGGGGCCAGTGGGCCGAGGTCGGCCTGGCCAGTTCGCTGCGGTTCTCGGTGCTCGACCCGATCACCCCGGACGAAGGCGTCGACGCGCTCGGCGGCGTGTTGGCCGCGGGCCTGACCCGCGTCGGGGTGGCCCGGCTACGGCTGGACCGCGCCGCGGCGGCCTTCCCGGAGATCAACCAGATCGGGTTCTTCGCCGACCTGGTCGGGGAGCTCGACGTCGACGACGCCGACGAGGACTGGGCCGGACCGGAAGCGCTCAAGGAGATGGACGCCGCCGAGGTCAACCGCGTGGTGCTGGCGCGGCTGCGCCGCCGCATCTCGGCGATCATGGGGTACTCCGACGAGAGCGCGGTGGACGTTGCGCGGCCGCTCACCGAGATCGGACTCGACTCGCTGATGGCGGTGCGCATGCGCAACACCATCCGGGGCGACTTCGGTGTCGAGCCCCCGGTGGCACTGCTGCTGCAGGGAGCCAACCTGGCCGACGTGGCGCTGGATCTGATCCGCCAGCTCGGCCTGGAAGAGCAGGAGTCCGCCGAACGCCCCAACGCCCTGCGGGACCGGGCGCAGCAGCGCGCCGCAGCGCGTCAACGAGCCGCATCGCGGCGGAAAGTGGGACCACGATCGTGACCAGCAGTACCGGAGACTCGCGGACCGGGGACCTCCCCGAGAATGCCATCGCCGTCATCGGCATGGCGGGGCGGTTCCCTGGCGCGGACTCGGTGTCGGCGTTCTGGCGCAACCTGCGCGACGGGGTCGAATCGATCGTCGATCTGTCCGAGCAGGAGCTGCTGGCCTCGGGCGTGACCGAGCGGACGCTGGCCAACAACTCCTACGTGCGCCGGGCCGCGCTGATGGCCGGTATCGAGGACTTCGACGCCGACTTCTTCGGCTTCACGCCGCACGCCGCGCGGACGCTGGACCCGCAGCACCGGCTGTTCCTGCAGTCGGTGTTCCACGCGCTCGAGGACGCCGGCTACGACCCGGCCGATCTCGAGGCGACCGTCGGGGTCTTCGGAACCAGCTCGACCAGCGGGTACCTGCTGCACAACCTGATGTCCAACTACGACCCGGCGATGGTCATCGGGCAGGGTGCCAGCTTCGACATGGTCGCCCTGTCGCTGTCCAACGACAAGGACCATCTCGCCACCCGGGTGGCCCACCAGTTCAACTTCCGCGGCCCGGCCCTGTCGGTGGCGACGGCGTGCTCGTCGTCGTTGGTCGCGGTGCACCTGGCGTGCCAGTCGATCCTCAACGGCGAATGTGACATCGCACTGGCCGGCGGCTCGTCGATCCGCATCCCGAACCGGGTGGGCTACTGGTACGAGCAGGGCTCGATGGTGTCCCCGACCGGACACTGCCGCCCGTTCGACGTGCGCTCCGACGGCACCATCTTCGGCAGCGGCGTCGGTGTGGTGGTCCTCAAGGCGCTCGAGGACGCCCTCGACGACGGCGACCACATCCACGCGGTGATCCGCGGGTCGGCGCTGAACAACGACGGCGCCACCAAGATGACCTACGCCGCGCCCAACGCGCTCGGGCAGGCCGAGGTCATCGCCGAGGCGCACGCCATCGCCGGAGTCGACGCGTCGAGCGTCACCTACGTCGAGACCCACGGCACCGGCACCCCGCTGGGCGACCCGATCGAGGTCGAGGGCCTTCGCCAGGCGTTCGACCTGGCCGAGGAGACCCGCAGCGCCCCGTGCTATCTCGGCTCGGTCAAGTCCAACATCGGTCACCTCGAGACGGCGGCCGGTATCGCGGGTCTGATCAAGGCGATCCTGTGCCTGGAGCACCGCGAGATCCCGGCCACGCTGCACTACAACAGCCCCAACCCCGAACTGCACATCGACCGCGGACCCTTCCGGGTGCGGGGCGCGAACGGACCGTGGGAGGCCGACGGGATACGCCGCGCCGGGGTCAGCTCGTTCGGCGTCGGCGGCACCAACGCCCACATCGTGCTGGAAGAGGCACCTTCCCGCCCGGCGCCGGCCGCAACACCGGGCCCGCAGGTCCTGCTGCTGTCGGCGCGCAGCCAGGAGGCGCTGGCCCAGGCGCGTGCCGACCTGGCCGCCGACCTGGCCGGCGAGGACACGGTCAGCCTGCCCGACGCGGCCTACACGCTGAGCCGACGGCGCCGGGAGCCCGTCCGGCTGGCCGCCGTGGTGCACGACCAGCAGAATGCGGCGGCGGTGCTGGCGGCGGCCGAGACCGACAACGTGTTCATCGGCGACGCGGTTGCCGACCTGGACGAGTCCGCCGACGCCGGACAGCGTGTCGCGTTCCTGTTCCCCGGGCAGGGGGCCCAGCACATCGCGATGGCTCGCGGACTGCACGAGAGCGAACCGCTGTTCGCCCGGCACTTCGACGAGTGCGCCACGGCGTTCAGCGACGAGATGGGCTACGACCTGCGGGCCGAGATCTTCGACGGCGTGGGACGCAACCTCGAACACACCGACCGCGCCCAGCCCGCGCTGTTCACCGTCGAGTACGCGTTGGCCAAGCTGATCCAGTCCTACGGCGTGACACCGGCGGTCATGGCCGGGCACAGCATCGGTGAGTATCCGGCGGCCACCCTGGCCGGGGTGTTCGACCTCGAGACCGCGGTCAAGGTGGTGTCGATGCGCGCGCGGCTCATGCACGCGGCGCCCCGCGGCGTCATGGTGGCCGTGCCGCTCAGCGTCGACGCCGTCGCCGAGCACCTGACCGGCGATGTCGACGTCGCCACGGTCAACGATCCGGGGAGCTGCGTCGTCGCCGGCAGCGAGGAGGCCATCCGCACCTTCCAAGCCGCGCTGGCCACGGCCGGGGTGGCCGCACGGCGCGTGCGTACGTCGCACGCCTTCCATTCCCGGCTGATGGACCAGGTGGTGGCCGAGTTCACCGCGTTCATGTCCCGGATGACGCTGCACGAACCGCAGATCCCGTTGCTGTCCAACATCACCGGCACCACGATGTCGGCGGCCGAGGCGACCAACCCGGCCACCTGGGCGCGCCAGATCCGGGCCACCGTCCGCTTCGCCGACGAGCTGGGAGTGCTCCTCGCCGAGCCGAACCGGGTGCTCGTCGAGGTGGGGCCGGGCGGCACGCTGACGTCGTCGGCGGGGCGTCATCCGGCCTGGACCGACCGCCACCGGGCGGTTCGCCTGATGCGGCACCAGGCCCAGAACCGGGGTGACCACGACACGTTCCTGCTGGCACTCGGCCAGCTGTGGGCGGCAGGCGTGCCGGTGGACTGGGAACGCATCTGGAACCGCAACGCACCCGACCAGACTCAGCAGCGCAGCCTGGTGAGCCTGCCCGGCTATCCGTTCGCCAAGCAGCGGCACTGGGTCGAGCACAACCCGAAGGCGGCGTGGGGCTCGGCCGGCGCGGCCGGTCAGGGAGTCGCCGATCCGGTGGCCGGCGCGTCCGGCTCCGGCACCGCGGGCGGCAAGTCCACGGTGGAGATGTCCCTGCAGGGCATCTGGTCGCAGTGCCTGGGGCTGCCGGACATCGACCCCAACGCCAACTTCTTCGAGCTGGGCGGCGACTCGCTGATCGCGATCAGCGTCGCGATGACCGCCGGGCATCAGGGCCTGGACCTGACGCCGCAGGACATCTACGAGAACCAGACGGTGGCTTCGCTGGCCCGGGTGCTCACGGCCCGGTTCGCCGAGGGCGGACTGGCCCGCCAGACGCTCGACGACGTCGTCAACCCGCCGGTCCCGCCGAACGTGGCCTACTTCCTCGAACACGGCCTGCGCGACGCGGGCCGGTGGCGCATCCCGGTGGTGCTCGGGCTGCGGTCCGACGTCGGTGAGGCCGACGTCACCGCGGTGCTGACCGCGGTGACCGGCACCCACGATGCGCTGCGGGTGCACCTGGTCGAACGCGCCGGAACGTGGGAGCAGCACATCGCCGAACCCGGCGAGTTCACCGCTCTGGTGACCAAGCAGCTCCCGGCGGACGTCCCCACGGGCAGCAGCGGTGAGCGCGAGGCGGTTCAGGCGATCCTCGACGAGCAGATCGCCGAGCATCAGTTGCTCAGCGCCCCGCTGTCGGCGACGTTCATCCGGGGAGCCGGCGGGGGACCGTCGTACCTGGCGCTGAGCCTGCACGGCGTGGCGGGCGGCTCGGCCGACGACGGGGTGTCGCGGGACGTGCTGCTGACCGACATCTTCACCGCCTTCAACCAGCGCATGTCGGGCCAGGAGATCAGCCTGGCCCCGGTGGCGACGTCGTGGCGGGAATGGTCGCAGCGCTGCGCGACGCTGGCCACCCATCCCGCGGTGCTCGAGAGCCGCGACTACTGGCTGGACACGGCCGGCAGATCGACGCTGAGCGTGGCCGGCCCGGAGATCTCCGAGCGGCCCGCCGCCGAGGATCTGGTCCGGCTGTCGACGACGCTGCCCGCTGCCGACACCGCCGAGGTCGACGACGCCCGCCGCCGGTTGCGGCTGCCGGTCGAGGAGCTGCTGCTCGGCGCCCTCGCGCGCACCGTGGCCGCCACCATCGGCGAAGGCACGGTGACCGTGGACCTGGGCGGCCGGGCCCGGTCGGTGCTCAAGCCCGACGTCGACCTGCAGCGCACGGTGGGCTGGTTCACCGCGGTACACCCGATCGCGCTGTCGGCGTCGACCGCCGAGCATGCGAGTGCCGGCGAGCTTCTGGGCGGCGTGCGCGAGACGGTGCAGGCGGTGCCGCACTACGGCATCGGCTACGGCCTGCTGCGCTACCTCTACGCACCCACGGCGCGGGTGCTGGGTGCGGCCAGACCCGCCGACATCCTGCTGTCGCACGTCGGCACGATCCCCGACGTCCCCGAGGGGCAACCCGACGACGCCCCGGTGCGGTTCGACTCCGACACCGCGATGCCGATCCGCGACACCCTGCCCGGGCTCGGACACGCACTGGAACTGCGCGTCTACCGCAGCTCAGGGGCCCTGCACCTGGATTGGTGGTACGACAGTCGGCGACTCGGCCCCACCGATGTGGAATCCTTTGCCAGACAGTACTCGTCGGCACTCGTCGAGCTCACCCGCGAAGCGGTGGCCGAAGAGGACGCCGACACGGCCGGCGACGAGCTGGCTCTGGTTGATCTGTCGTGACCGGCGATGGGTTGATCCGTCGTGACCCACACCGATCGGTCTGTCTGCCGCGACGGATCGCCCGGTCGGGTTCCACGACCGGGGGGAGGAGGATCCCATGACCCGCACTGACAAGGCGGTGATCGTCGCCGGCATCAAGAAGTCCTTCGGCTCGGTCGCTGCGTTACGCGACGTGAGCTTCGAGGTCGAGCGCGGCGAGGTGCTCGGTCTGCTGGGTCCGAACGGCGCCGGGAAGACCACGACCGTCAACATCTTGTCGACGCTGATCAAGCCGGACAGCGGACGTGCGCTGATCGCCGGTCACGACGTGGTCGGCGATCCCGCCGGGGTGCGTCGCTCGTTGATGCTGACCGGCCAGCACGTCGCGCTGGACGAGTTGTTGACCGGCCGCGAGAACCTGTTGATGTTCGGCCGGCTGCAGGGCCTGAAGAAAAAGGTGGCCAAGCAGCGGGCCGTGGAACTGCTCGAGCAGTTCGACCTGGTTCATGCCGGGGACCGCCCCGTGGGCACCTACTCCGGCGGGATGAAACGGCGCATCGACATCGCCTGCGGACTGGTGGTGCGTCCCGAGGTGGTGTTCCTGGACGAGCCGACGACGGGTCTGGACCCGCGCAGCAGGCAGGCGATCTGGGAGCTGGTCACCGACTTCAAGGAAGCCGGCATCGCGACGCTGCTCACCACCCAGTACCTGGAAGAGGCGGATCTGCTGTCCGACCGGATCATCGTCATCGACAGGGGGACGGTGATCGCCGAGGGCACCGCCGATCAGCTCAAAGAGCGCACCGGCGGCACGTACTGCGAGATCGTGCCGCGTCACCTGCGGGACATCCACGAGGTGGCCAGGGTGCTGGGGCCGCTGCTGCCCGAGGCGAACCGCGCGGCGCTGACCGAGACGTCCGACCGGATCTCGATGCCCGCACCCGACGGTCCCAACACGCTGATGGCGGCCCTGCAGATGCTCAGCGAGGCCCACATCGAGTTGATGGACATCGCGTTGCGCCGGCCGTCCCTGGACGAGGTGTTCCTGGCGCTCACCGGGGACGACACCCGCTCCCGCGACGACGAGACCGAGGAATTCGCCCGGGCGGACGCCTACGCGTGATCGACAACTCCACGCTCACTGCCCCGGTCGGCGCCGTGCCGGTCGGGGCGCGTCCGCCGGTGTCCACGCTGCAGCAGTGGTGGGTGCTGACGGTCCGCATGATCACTCCGACCCTGCGCAACGGCGAACTCGCGACGCAGATCATCGGTTCGATCGTGTTCACCGTCGGCTATTACCTGCCGCTCAAGCAGATGATGGGGGCGGTTCAGCCGCTGAGCAGTTACGCGCAGTACCTGACGCCGCTCATCGTGCTGCAGGCGATCTGGTTCGCCGCGGTGTCCGCGGCGTTCCGCTCGGCCACCGATTCGGTGCAGGGCATCAACCGCCGCTTCCGCGCGATGCCGATCGCGACGCTGACCCCGCTCTCGTCGCGGCTCACCGCCAGCATGTACCGGTGCTGCGTGGCGCTGGCGGTGTCGGTGGCCTGCGGCTATGTGATCGGGTTCCGATTCAACGAGGGGCCGCTGTACATCGTCGGTTTCGTGGCGTTGACGCTGCTCATCGGGGCCGGGCTCGCGCTGATCGGTGATCTGATCGGCGTGGCCACCCAGAACCCCGAGGCGACCGCCCCGATGATGCTGGTGCCGCAGCTGACTCTCGGTCTGGCTTCGGTGGGCCTGCAACCGGTGGAACGCTTCCCCGAGTGGATCCAGGGCTTCGTTCGTAACCAGCCGCTGTCGCAGTGGGTGTACGGCATGCAGGCGCTGGCCGGCGACACCACCGATGCCGCGCCGCAGGCCACGCTGTCGGTGCTGGGGCCGGGCGTCGCGTGGGCGGTCGGTGTGATCGTCGTCGCGGGGCTGCTGCACGCTCTGGTCAGCCGGAGGCGGCGCTGATGGCCCGCACCGACAGCCGCGCGGCGGCGTCCGCCAGCAAGGCCCAGGCGCCCTACCGTCCTGGCGGCAGGCACCGGATGGAGCGCATCTGGGAGAACTCACCCAAGCAGCTGCTGCCGCAGGTGCTGGTGCTCACCGGCCGGATCCTGCGCCGCTGGAGCCGCGACCCGGCGACACTGGTGCAGTCGCTGGTCATGCCCGCCGGTTTCCTGGTGGCGCTGGACATCGTGCTCGGTGACGTCCTCGAGCAGGTCACCGGCGCCAGCGGGCTGTACTCGCAGGTTCCGCTGGTGGCGCTGGTCGGCGGCATGACGGGCGCGATCATCGGAGCGGTCGGCATCATGCGTGAACGCGAGGTCGGCCTGCTGTCCCGGTTCTGGGTCGTGCCCGTGCACCGCGCGGCCGGGCTGCTGGCCCGGCTGCTGGCCGATTTCATCCGCATCGTGCTGATCACCCTCGGCGTGTTGTGCGTGGGGCTGGCGCTGGGCTTCCGGTTCGAGCAGGGCGTGCCTGCCGCGGTGGCATGGGTGTTCATGCCCGCGCTGTTCGGCGTGGCCCTGTCGGCGGCGGTGCTCACGCTGGCGCTGTTCTCCGCCAACACGATCGTGCCGCAGGCCACCGAGATCCTGATCGCGATGCTGATGTTCTTCTCGATCGGTTTCGTGCCGCTCGACCAGTACCCCGAGTGGCTGCAACCGATCGTCGAGCATCAACCGGTCAGCTATACCATCGAGGCGATGCGCGGCCTGGCACTCGAGGGGCCCGTCGCCGAGCCGGTGTTGTTCTCGGTGCTGTGGTCCGCCGGGATCTTCGCGGTGTGCGCGGTCCCGCTGGCGATCGGGTTCCGTAGGGCCAGCAAACGTGGTTGACAACGACCGGTAGGGAGTCTGACGTGTTTCCATCTTCGGGGATCCGGAAGCTGGCGCGCAGCGAGGAGATGTTCGCCGAGACCCACAATTTCGTCGGGTTGGCCGCTCACGTCCGCGGCAGCGTCGACGTCGATGCACTCGCCGAGGCGTTCGACGCGCTGCTGGCCGCCCACCCGGTGCTCAACGGCCACCTCGAGCAGTCACCCGACGGCCGGTGGGAGATCGTCCTCGACGATCTGATGCACGAGGGTCTCGACGTGGTGGAGGTACACGGCGACGACGAGCCGCCGCCGCTGCTGTTCGACCAGACCGCGGCGCTGTCGCATCTGCGGCTGACCGACCGGGACGGGCAGATCCAGCTGACCCTCTACATCCACCACAGCCTGGCCGACGGCCATCACCAGTTCAGCCTCGTCGAGGAGTTGTTCTCCACCTACACCGATCTGGTCACCACCGGGCGCACCTCACCACCGAAGGTGCATTCCGCGCCGGTGTCACTGGAGGTCGTGCTGGCGGACCGCAACGTGGAGAAGCGGCCGCGCTCCGGGCTCGAGCGGCTGCTCGCGGCGATGTTCGCCTACGAGCTGCCGCCGTCGCGCCGGGCCCCGTCGGAGTCGAATCCGGTTCTGCCGCAGCGGGTGCCCATGGCGTACTGCAAGCTCTCGGAGACCGAGACCGAGAACATCGTGGCGTTCTGCCGTGCCCACAAGCTGGGGCTGAACAGCCTGCTGTCGGCGGCGGTGCTGATGGCCGAGTGGCAGCTGCGCGCCACCCCGAACATCCCGGTTCCGTACGTGTATCCGGTGGATCTGCGGTATCTGCTCTCACCGCCGGTGTCGGCCACCGAGTGCACCAACCCGGTGGGTATCGCCACCTACCTCGCCGAGATCGAGCACGGCACCGATGTCATCGATCTGGCCCGCGACATCAACGACACCTTCAAGAAGGACATCGCTGAGGGCGTCATCCAGCAGAGCTTCCTGCATTTCAGCCCGCAGTACGTCGGAAACCCCCCCGGCCTGCCCGATGTCGTGATGTTCACCGACAACGGCATCGTTCCGCCGATGCGGATGCCCCCGGGCATGGAGTTGTCGGCCAGCCACGGCGAGCTGTACTTCGCGGTCAGCTCCGGCATCGAGATCTACACCAGCAAGATCTTCGCCGGCCAGCTGATGATCGAGTACCACTCGCACGGACCGGAGCCGGAGAAGTCCGTGAACGCGATCGACACCATTCTGCGCGGCATCGCCGCGCGTCAGGCCGGCGCCGGTGTCAAGTGACGGGCCCGAACGCGTAGCGGTGATACTGCAACGCTTTCCGCACCGGCGGAAGCACGGTCACCGCGCGACGCACCGCGCGGAACGGCCCGGATCCCCGCTCGGCGGTGCTGGCGTCGAACAGCGTTGCCGAGGCGAGCAACCGGATCCCCGGAACCCGGGACAGGATGTCGTCCGGGCGGTTGACGGCCCAGTGCAGCGTGGAGCCGGTGCGCCGCACCAGCGTCTGCATGCGCTGCGACCGGATACCGACCCAGTTGTAGAAGTCGATCTGCAGTTCGCCGGACGGGAAGCGCTCGACCACGCGGCGCAGCAGCGCGATGCCGTCCTCCTCGGTCAGGTACATGCTGATGCCCTCGGCCAGGAACAGCACCGGCTTGTCCGCCGGAATCTGGTCCAGCCACGACAATTCGGTCGCCGGTGTCGCCAGCAGGTGGTAGTTCGGGCGGCTCGGGTAGATCTGTTCGCGCAACGCGATGACGCCCGGGAAGTCCACGTCGTACCACTGCACGTCCGGCCCCGGATCGATCCGGAAGACGCGGCTGTCCAGACCGCAGCCGAGGTGCACGACCGTGCAGGGGCCGTGCACGGCCAGGAACTGCCGGGCCCAGATGTCGTACTGGGCGGTGCGCACCGTCACCAGTGGCGCCCACGTGCCGCTGACGCCGAGCTCACGCCAGTCGTAGTCGATGCGGTCGATGGCCTCCTTGGCGAACCGGTCGCCGAGGACCGGCTGCTCGAAGTCCGCGTCCAGCGCTTTGAGGTACAGCGTGGTCAACATGGTCTGGGCCGGGCCGGTCAGATCGATGGACACCTTGTCGGTCATGAGACAGAGGCTATGCGGAAAGGTCGCTGCGGGACAATCAGCTTGGCGCACCGCGGCCGGCCGACACCACCGGCCCCACACCGAAGGGAGCAGATGTGAATTCAGCGGGAGAGCCCACCGGCGGTCGTCGATGACCGCCGCGGACGGCGGCACCGGCCCGAAAGCGGCGCCGCGGGTACTGTTCGTCTACTACTCCTACACCGGTCAGACCGCGAAGGTGCTCGATGGGGCGGCCGAGGTGTTCCGGCAGCGTGGGTGCGAAGTGCACACCGCGGCAATCGAGTTCGTCGATGCCAGGTACGCCGAGCCGTTCACCCGGTTCCCGATGCGCAAGGTGTGGCCGGACATGTTCAGCGTGCTGCCTGCGCAGAACCGTGGTCAGACGGGTGAAATCCGCACTCCCGATGCGGTGCGGGACGGGAACTACGACCTCGTCTGCCTCGGTTCACCCACCTGGTGGGACACCGTCAGCATGCCGCTTCGTTCGTTCCTCACCTCCGCCGAGGCGGCACCGCTGCTCGACGGCACGCCCTACGCGGTGTTCGTGGTGTGCCGGCGTAAGTGGCGGCGCAATCTGGAAGCAGTGCGCGAACTGGCGGACAAGAACGGTGGCCGGTTCGCCGACAGCATCCATTTCGGCTATCCCGGTGGCGAACTGCCGTCCCTGCTGTCGCTGGCGAGCTATCTGGGCTCGGGGGAGTACCGCGATCGCTATCTGGGCCTCAAACTCCCACCCACCAACATCAGCGACGCGCAGGTGGGGCAGGCACGCACGTTCGCGGGCAAGCTTGCGGACCGATTGTTCGGTAAACGCGATGCCACGTCCGTTTGACGTCCGCACCGACTCGCCCGCCAGCGTCGAGATGATCCATTCGGCGTTCGGCAGCGAAGCGTACTGGCACGCCCGGATCGCCGAGTTCGGCGGCGGCGCGACCACATTGGACACCTTGACCGTCGACGGTGACGGCACGATCTCGGTGGCCACGACCCAGGATCTCGGTCACGATGTGCTGCCCAGCGTGCTGGCCAGGGTGTTTCCCGGCGACCTGACGCTCATGCGGACCGAGACATGGCGTCCCGCCGCGGAGCGGGTCAGCGGCGAGGTCACGATCGCGGCGTCCGGCGTGCCCGGTCGCGGTCTCGGCGCGGCATCGCTCGCCCCGGCCCCCGACGGGTCCAGCCTGACCCTGTCCGGCACGGTCGAGGTCAGGATCCCGTTGGTGGGCGGCCGGATCGAGAAGTACATCTGCGATCAGATCACCGTCGAGATTCCCGCGCTGCAGCGTTTCACCTCGGATTGGATTTCCCGCAATGCCTGACATGGCCGATCGCGACCGCCGCTACACCGATACCCCTGGGGAGGTACCGACGACGGCGGAAGCCCTTGCCCGCCTTGACATGCCGCTGGTCGACGCGATGATGACCCAACGCGCGGTGCGAAGGGTCTATCCCGACCCGATCGACGACGAGATCCTGATGAAGTGCATCGAGGTCGCCCTGCATGCCCCCACCGGGGCCAACGGGCAGAACTGGGAATTCATCGTCATCAAGGATTACGACACCAAGAAGAAGCTTGCCAAGCGTTACCGGCAGGCCTGGAATCTGTACTACCAGACGGTCATCCGCCGGGTGGCGGCCACCGACGAGTCGATGGCCAAAACCGCGCGGGCCGTGCAGTGGCAGGTCGACCACTTCACCGAGGTCCCGGTCTTGATCGTGGCCTGCCTGCGGTTGGGCGCCAAGGACGGTCGGGTCCCGTTCGTGCCGATGCCGCACGCGGCACTGTCCGGCTTCTTCGGCTCGATCTACCCCAGCGTGCAGAACCTGCTTCTGGCTGCGCGGGCGATGGGGTTGGGCGCATCGCTGATCACACTGCCGCTGTGGAGCGTCACATCCACCCGCCGAACGTTGGGTCTGCCCGTCTCGGTCACGCCGTGCTGCGTCGTCCCGCTGGGCTGGCCGCGGGGCCGTTACGGCCCCACCACCCGCCGGCCTGCGGCTGAGGTGATGCACTTCAACCGGTACGGCAACCGGCCCTGGATGGGCACCGACTGAGAGCCGGTCCCCATCCAGGTCACGGGTCAGTCGTCGCTGCCGCCCGAGTCGCTGCCCTTGCTGTCGCTGCCCTTGCTGTCGCTGCCCTTGCTGTCGCCCGAGTCGCTGTCCTTGGTGTCCGACGAATCGCTCGACGAGCTCGACGCGCTCTGTGAGGATCCGCTGCTGTCGTCGTCCTTGCGGTGCTTGCCGCCGGTGGTGGAGCTGTCGGCCTCGGCATCGGCGTCCGCCTCGGCTGATTCGTCGACAGCCTCGTCGGCGTCTTCTTCGGCGCCGGCCTCGTCGGCGTCTTCTTCGGTGGCAGCCTCGTCAGAGTCCGTTTCGATGGTGGAGTCCTCCGTGACATCCTCGGACACGACATCCTCGGACGCCTCGTCGATGACGTCTGCGACGATCGGCGCGGACTCGAACTTCTTCTTCAGCTCGTCGGTCGCCTTGGCCACGATCGACGACTCACCCTGATCCGTCGCAGCGGCGGACTCGCCACCGGCCGCCTCGTCGGCTTCCTCCGCGACGGGAGCGACATCGCTGGGCGCGGCGACGGGGGAGAGGCCGACAGACGAGGCGACCAGCATGGCGTTCGCCTCGGCCGGAGTCTCCGACTCCTCGTCCTCGGGGGCGATGTCTTCCTCGGGTTCACGCAGGAAGTGCTTGAAGAACGTCTCGATCTCGCGCACGGCGATCCAGTCGGGCAGGTGACCCGTGATCTGCAGCGCGGCACTGAAATTCGCGACGGCCGTGACGACCTCCCACCAGGTCACGGTCTGGATGCCGGTCGGCTCGGCGGTCAGCGATGCCCACACCGATTTGATCGGCTCCGCCGGGTCCAGGATGACCTGCTGTTCGGACCATTCGGTCTCCTGGCCGTCGATCGGGTTGATGACGGTCGGGAAGGTGTAGCCGTCCTCGTCGTAGAACTCGCTCATCGGGACCTTGAACATCAGGTCCAACATTCCGGGCAGGTCTTCGCATTCGTAGGCGCAACCCTCGTACATCGGCAGATTCGCTGCGGCCCACCAGTTCAGGTGCTCGCCCCACGGCTGCGAGAACGACGGGAAGGGCACCAGGACGTTGACCGCCTCGCGCAGCATGTCCGGATTCGCAGGATCCCAGCCCCACACGTTGTTGGGGTGCGATTCGTTCCAGCTGCCGCTGATCGCCAGCGCGGTGGCCAGCCGGTCCAGCGCGGCCACCATGTTGGCCGGAGCGCTGAAGACCTGCTCGATCGCGTTGATCGGCACGTAGGCCAGCGAGGACGCGGTCAGGCTGACGTCCTGTTCGACGACTCGTGCGGTCGCGGGTGCCGGCGGCTCCAGTGGCGCGACGGCGAGGACACTGGCCCCCACCAGGGCCACGCTGGTCGTGATGACCGGTTTCACAGCTACTCGCATGACACCCATCTCTTCAGGCAGTTACGTTTGATGACCGCCTGACCATACCCTGCCGAGAAGCTGTGCGGCTTCCCGTTCGGCAAACTTCTGGCCTGACACGTCGGTGACGCGACCCGGCCGCTCGCACACCCGCGCATCGCCCCGCGTGCCGCTCCCGGATCTCTTTGCTGCTCAAGGGTGCCCGTGACCTGCCGCGGTGGGGCAGCCACCTCTGTTATTGACGCAGACGCGAAATATGCTGCTGGTTATACGTTCCGCTTCCCGTGGTCCGGCGCCGGTTCCTCCGACAGCTTGCCGTCGCAACGGGAGCGCAGTCCGTTCCGTTCGCCAGCGAGGCCGGCGCCGCGGCCGTCCGAGAAGCCCGCGGTCGCCAATCTGTGCACCGATGTCGCGTCCGAGCAATCACCAGCAGTACCGATCGATGGCGCCGACGGACGCGGGACGGTCGCCACCCGGATGGCCACCGGCAAACGACCGGAGACCCAGCCGGGTTCAGAGCTTGCCGAGCCCCCGCAGCACTTTGGTGTACGGCAGCGTCGCCGTCATCCCCTTACGCAGTTTCGGGTTCAACTGGCTGCCGTTGATGACCAACAGGTAGCGCAACCCGTGGTCGCGCCACTCAGCGACCTGATCGAGCACCTCGTCGGCGGTCCCGTGGAAACAGATCTCCTTCATCAACGATGCCGGCACGCGCGCGGTGTACTCGAGCGCGGTCTGCTCGTCGATGGTCTGCGGCACGAGGTCCTGCACGCCGGAGAAATCCGCACCCAGCGGGTGCTCCACCCCGTGGCGCAACCACGCCTCCGCGGGCGCGGCCAACGCGACCGACTTCACGATCACCGAATCCAGGGCTTCGTCGACGTCGTCGCGGGTGCGTCCGGTCACGACGGTGCGGTTGACCGCAGGCACGATCGACATCGGGTCGCGGCCGTGATCGGAGGCGGCGGTGCGCACGGTTTCCAGCGCTCGGGCGTAGTCGGCGGGCCGCGAGATCACGAACGGCACCCAGCCGTCTGCGTACCGTCCGGTCGCGCGCAACATCCGGGGGCCGTGCGCCGCCACCCAGATCTCCGGCCACCTGCCCTTGTACGGAGGGAGATCGAAGACGGCGTGCCGCAGCGGGAAGTACGCCGAGTCCCGCGTGATCGGCTCGCCGCCCGACTCCCACAGCGCCCGGATCGTCGCCAGCGCCTCGACGAACCGCGCGACGGGCTTCGTCCACTCCACCCCGTACGGTTCGTTGCCTTCACGCTCGCCGACACCGATCCCGAGGATGGCGCGACCGCGGGTCAGCAGGTGCAGGGTCGCGGCCGCCTGCGCGGTGACCGCCGGGTGGCGACGGCTCGCATCGGTGACGCAGACCCCGAAGCGCAACCGGCGCATCCGGTTGCGCGCCGCCAGATGGCCGAGCATCGTCCACGGCTCCAGGATGGCGTCGACCTTGGGCACCAGCTTCGCCGCCAGGCCGAGGTGCTCGGGGGTGGCCACCGACCGCGGCACCAGAGAATTGATGTGGTCGCCCACCCAGAACGAGTCGGCTCCGGTGGACGCCGCGGTCAGCATGCTGGCAGAGGGCAACAGAGTCGGCGAGATCCGCGTGTTCACAATGCCGTCCAGCAATCCGAAACGAAATCCGGCCGACTGCGGCCGGGAGCGGAACATCATGGAAGGGACGGTACTACCGACGGCCGGGCACACTCCGAATGGTAGGTTTCACCAGCACGCTTGCCGGCGACGATCCGCCCCGCGCCGGACTGCCCGCCGCCCGCCTCCCCGCAGAAGAGACCGTCTCACCGCCATGCCATCAGCCACACTCGAGGTGATCGACAAGGGCTGCACCAGCCCGGCGCATCCGGCCCCGCTGCTGTTCGTCCACGGCGCGTGGCACGCGGCATGGTGCTGGGACGAACACTTCCTCGACTTCTTCGCCGGCAAGGGCTACCGCGCCCTGGCCCCGAGCCTGCGCGGCCACGGCGCCAGCCCGGCCACCAAGCCGTTGCGGGCCTTGTCGATCGCCGACTATGTCGACGACGTGGCTCAGGTGGCCGCGAGCCTGCCGACACCCCCGGTGGTGATCGGCCACTCGATGGGCGGATTCGTGGTGCAGAAATTCCTCGAGTCCCGCGACATCCCGGCCGCCGTGCTGATGGCGTCCGCACCGCCGCGGGGCTATCTGGGTTCGGGGATGCGCTGGCTGCGGCGCCACCCGTGGCATTTCGTGAAGCTCTCGGCGTCGGGCCGTTCGCTCGCCTACGTCAGTACGCCCGAACTCGCCCGGGAGCGGTTCTTCTCCCCCCACACCCCGGAGGACGTGGTCGCGTCGTGCGCGGCGCGACTGCAGGAAGAGAGCGCGCGGTCGGGAGTCGACGGGCTCTTGGCGCTGCCGCGGCCCAGGCGGGTGCGTGCGCCGCTGCTGGTTCTGGGCGCCGGGCACGACGGCGCGGTCACCGCCGCGGAGGTGCGCGCCACCGCCAAGGCCTACGGCACCGAGCCCGAGTTCTTCTCCGACCTGGGGCACAACATGATGCTGGAGCCCGGGTGGCAGCCGGTCGCCGAACGCATTCACGACTGGTTGGGCACCCGGGGACTGTGACACCGGCCGGCGGGTCGCGCAGCACCGTCGGCTCGCGACGTCGATACGTGTGCGACACCTGTTAACACCTGGGGCCGTGCCGGCGATAGGTGAGCGAGAGGTAATTGACGCCGCCAGCAAAAGTGATCGCCGGACGGGAAAGGCTGCCAGACAGGTTGCTGGAGCGGGGTGGCGATGGTGTGCGCCGAGGCGGCGTTCGCCCGCATGAGCACGCACGTCACCAAAAAGTAACCCGCTGTTCCCGACAGTTAGCCAGCAGTGTCGAATCCAGCGCATTGTGCAGGCTCGACCTGTACAAACGCTGTGAATGACAGTTGCCTGACGATGCGCCGGGCCGACTGAGCAACGACCTTGCGGCCCTTGCCGCCCGCCGCGACGACGAAGGACAATTGGCAATTCACGCACGTCCTGTGGTTTTCTCGAAGGGTTAGCGGTGATGCGCCGGAATTCCTCCAGCAATCGCTTGCACAGCGGCGAAGTGTGATAATCTCCGCACACCTCACGTCGTGATCAGATCGTCATCACATTGCAACCACCTGGAAGGGTCGGCACATGCATTCTGCGCTTCGCCCGTACATGACCACGGGCCTGGCAATCGTCGGGTCGAGCGTCCTGGCTTTCGCCCCCATCGCGCCCCCGGCCCCGGCGGAGAGCGCGACGACCACCACGCAGAGTGCCCAGCAGGTCACCCTGAAGGCGAAGGTGATCACGATCAACCCGTCGCCCGACGCGGTGGATCTCAAGGACGCCCTGCAGGGCCGGTACTGCGGCGAGGACAGCGGCAACACCTGCATGGACCTCGAGTACATGCCGGTCTGGACCAGCCCAGGTCAGTTCGGCTTGGGCGTGGAGGCCCTGCAAGAAGAGCTTGCTGCGGCCGCGGCCAGCGGTGACGACGTCACGATCCTCGGCTTCAGCGAGGGCGCCGTGGTGGCCTCCCAGTGGCTGGAGGCCTACCTGGCCAACCCCGAGCAATATGAGATCCCGGAGAACCTGACGTTCGTCGTCGTCGGCAACCCGAGCCGCAAGTACGGCGGCTCGGGCGTTCCGTGGGGTCAGGAGTGGCCCGAGAGCGACTTCAAGGTCATCGACGTGATGAACCAGTACGACCCGACGGGCGACCAGCCGGCCAACCCGTTCAACGTGCTGGCCGTGCTCAACGCCACGATGGGCTTCTTCACCAACCACCTCGGCGACAGCTACACCAACGTCGACCTCGACGCCGAGGACAACGTCAAGTGGACCGAGGGCAACACCGAGTACGTCTTCGTGCCGGCCAAGTCGTTGCCGATCGTCGAGCCGCTGCGCTGGATGGGCCTGGACAAGCTGGCCGACGATCTCACCGGGCCGCTGCAGTACATCATCGAACAGGGCTACAACCGCGACCCGCGCCTCGACGACGTCGCGCCGATCTCCGACGCGCAGAGCATCTTCTACGCGCCGATCAACCTCCTCGAGACCGTCGCCAACATCCCCTACTACGCCGTACAGGGCACCAACCGCTTCGCCGAGGCGATGCGTGACAGCGGCAGCTGGTGGGTGTACACCGAGACCAACGTGCTGGGCTGGGATCCGGCCAACCCGGAGATGACCCGCGCGTTCGTCGACTTCCTGGTCGCCATCCCTTCGATCTCGGGCCCGATGGGCGAGATCGCCGACTACTGGGCGCGGGCTAACCTGCCGATGAACGAAGGGTGCACGGGCACGGGCAAGACGCAGTGCACCAATCCCGCCGGCATCACCGACCAGATGTTCAAGGTGATGCTGTGGGATCTGTTCGCCAAGGAGGGCTACACCTTCGAAGGCCCCATCACCCCCGAGTACAACCCCGTCAGCGACGAGGAGACCTACTGGGGCCAGGAGATGGGCCAGGACGGTGACCCGGTCGAGTGGTACGGCGAGACCGTGCACCTCGAGTGGTTCGCCGAGACCAAGTCCTTCTGGAACCATCTGATCTCGCCGCCCGAGGGCATCAAGACCCCGACGATCGGGGACCAGCTCGGCGCCGCGGTGAACCTGTTCGAGGCGCTGATGGTCACCTGGTACCCGTTCGTGCCGAAGAGCCAGATCTGGAACCCCAACGAGACCGCGTTCGCCTACCTGTTCCGGCCGTTCGCCAAGATCCTGTGCCCGGACTGCAACGAGGTCGACCCGTTCATGCCGACCCAATGGAAGGTCGGCGACGACATTCCGAAGGGCCTCTACATCCCGCCGAAGGTCAAGGACCTGTACGACGAGGACGGCAAGTACATCGGGCCCCCGGTCGAGTCCACTGACGAGGACGCCGACGCGGACGCCGACAGCTCGTCCTCCTCCATCCTCGCCGCGCTGTTCGGCCAGGAAGAGGAGACGGTCGACGAGACCACCGAGGAGGCCACCGAGACCACCGAAGCGGCCGCCGAGGAGACTCCTGCCGTCACCGAGGACACCGCCGAGGAGCAGACGGATGTCGTCTCCGACGCGATCCAGGGCCTGAAGGACAAGTTCGAGTCGGTCACCGACGAGGGTGAGGTCACCGACGAGGCGCCGGCCGAGGAGGCCCCGGAGACCGAGACCCCCGTCGAGGAGGATGCCTCCGACGAGGGTGACGAGGTCGAGGACATCGCAGACGAGACCGAAGACGTCGCCGACGAGACCGAGGACGTCGCCGACGAAGCCGACGAGGTCGAGGACATCGCCGACGAAGCCGAGGACGAGGCGGCTGACGAGGCCGCCGACGACCAGGCGGACTCGGATGACTCCGACGCGGGCTCGGACGATTCGTCCGACAGCGGCAGCAGCAGCTCCGGCAGCGACAGCGGTGACTCCGGCAGCAGCGACTCCGGCAGTGACAGCGGCAGCTCCGGCGGCTCCGACGATTAGGAATGGCCGGGACGCAAGCCCGTAGTATCGCCCCGTGAGCACGGAGCAGTATGACGCCGTAATCGTCGGCGCCGGATTCGGCGGCATGGGATCAGCCATCCAGCTGAACCGGCTCGGTTACGACAAGATCGCCATTCTCGACCGCGAGGACGACCTCGGTGGGACGTGGCACGTCAATCGTTACCCAGGCTTGACGGTTGACGTCCCGTCCACCACCTACTCGTATCGGTTCGAGCCCAACCCGTACTGGTCGCGGCTGTATGCGCCCGGCAGCGAACTCAAGACGTACGCCGAGCACGTCGCCGACAAGTACGACCTGCGGCGCTACATGCGGTTCAACACCGTGGTCGACGGTGCACGCTGGGACGACGACGCGCAGGAATGGCTCGTGTCGCTGTCCGACGGGCAGACGCTGCACGCGCGGTTCCTGATCCTGGCCACCGGGTACCTGTGCCAACCGAAGAAGCCGGACATCCCCGGCATCGAGAGCTTCGCGGGCACCGTGCTGCACGCTCAGGAGTGGGATCACTCGTACTCGCTGGCGGGCAAGCGCACCGCGATCATCGGCACCGGTTCGACCGGGGTGCAGCTCATCCCCAAGCTCGCCGAGGACGCCGCCGAGCTGACCGTCTACCAGCGCACCCCGATCTGGGTCATGCCGAAGCTCGACTTCGGCTTCGGGCCGCGGGCGCAGCGGCTGTTCGCGAAGGTCCCGGCCACCCAGCGGGTGCTGCGGGTGTCCAGCGACCTGTTCATGGACATCATGGTCACCCTCGCGATGTGGCGCTTCCGTCAGTTCCGGCCGGTGAACCGCATCGCCGCCGCGATCGGACGGCTGCACCGGTTCGCGGCGATCCGGGACCGGGATCTGCGCCGCAAACTGACCCCGAGCTACGACTTCGGGTGCAAACGGCCGACGCTGTCGAACGTCTACTACCGCACGTTCAACAAACCCCACGTCCACCTGGAGACGGCGGGTATCGACCGGATCGAGCCCGACGGCGTCGTCGGGACGGACGGCACCAAACGGGTGGTCGACACGCTGGTGCTGGCCACCGGGTTCGATGTGTGGGAGTCGAATCTGCCGGCCATCGAGGTCATCGGCCGCGAAGGTCGCGACCTGGGCAAGTGGTGGCGGGAGAACCGGTTCCAGGCCTACGAGGGCCTGACGGTGCCGCTGTTCCCGAACATGCTGAGCCAGGCCAGCCCGTACGCCTGGGTGGGCATGTCGTGGTTCGACACGGTCGAATACCAGATGCGGCACATGGAGCGATTGTTCGGCGAGATGCAGCGCACCGGCGCGCGGACCTTCGAGGTTACCGAGGAGGCCAACGCGCGGTTCCTGGACCGCATGCTGACGCTGCTCGACGACTCGGTGTTCCTGCTGGGCAACTGCGCGAACTCCCGCTCGTACTGGTTCAACAGCTCCGGTGAGGCCCCGCTGTTCCGGCCCACCACCGTGCGTCAGGCCGTCAAGGAGCAGCAGCACTTTCCGCTCAGCGACTACGCGCTAGCCTGAGACCTCACGGTTAGAGCGACCCGCGACCGACGCGTCCATCTGTGATGAAGGGGTGACGACATGGCTACCGCGACGACGGAGCCCGTGCGGCTACCGCCGGGCCCGCGCCTGCCCAAACTGATCCAGGGCGCCGCGGTGCTCACCGCACGCTACGGTGCGGTGGCCGCATTGGGGCGCCGCTACGGCTCGACCTTCACCCTGCAGCTGCCGGTGTTCGGCGAGACCGTCGTGATCAGCGATCCGGTGCTGGTCAAGGACCTGTTCAGCACCAGCCGCGAGCTGGTCGGGCGACCGCAGAACAACCTCGGCGGCGACGTGCTGGGGCCCGGGTCGATCTTCAACCTGGAGGGCGACGAGCTGCTGGCCCGCCGCAAGCTGCTGCTGCCGCCGTTCAACGGCAAGAACATGCGCAGCTACGAAACCATCACCGAGCAGGAGGTGATGCGTGAGATGCAGTCGTGGCCCGAGGGGGTGGAGTTCGAAACCCTCGATCCGATGATGCGGATCACGCTCAACACCATCCTGCGCGCCGTGTTCGGCGCGAAGGGCGACGAACTCGACGAGCTACGCGTGGTGATCCCCGCGGCGGTGGAGTTCGGCTCCAAGATCGCCCTGCTGCCGTCGCTGGTGCGCAAGGACCTCGGCGCCTGGAGCCCGGGTGGAAAGTTCGCGCAGTACCGGCGTCGCATGGACGAGATCTGCACCTCGTTGATCGCCGACGCACGTTCGGACCCCAACTTCGCCGACCGCGGTGACGTGCTGTCCCTGCTGTTGCAGGCCCGCTACGACAACGGTGAGCCGCTGCCCGACTCGTACATCCTCGACGAGCTGCTGACCATGCTGGTCGCCGGCCACGAGACGACGTCGACGCAGCTGGCGTGGACCATCGAACGGATCCGCCGCCATCCCGACCTGCTGGCCCGGCTCACCGACGAGGTGGACGCCGGCGGGTCGGAGTTGATGACGGCCACGATCGCCGAGTCGCAGCGCACCAGGCCGGTTCTGACCGCGGCGCTTCGCCGCGCCCGGACCCGGATTCGCCTGGGGGAGTGGGTGATTCCCGAAGGCGACACGATCATGGCGAGCACGCAACTGGCGATGGCGGCCGAACAGAGCTTCCCGAACGCCGACAAGTTCGATCCCGACCGGTTCGTCGGCAATCCGCCCAACCCCTTCGCCTGGATCCCGTTCGGCGGCGGAATGATGCGCTGCATCGGTGCGTCGTTCGCGACGATGGAGATGGACGTCACGCTGCGCACGATCCTGCGCGAATTCACGCTGGAGCCGACGAACGAAACGGACGAGAAGCCGCACAGCCGCGGCGTCACCGTCACGCCGGGGCGCGGGGGACGTGCCGTGGTGCACCGTCGCAAGGATGCAGCGCCGCGCACCGAGTCAACGGTGTCGGTGGCCGAGACCAACGGTTAGAACCGGTACTGCACGATCCTGGCCTTGCGCGCGATCGCCGGAACCCGGTGGGACAACCTGGCGGCCACGCGGAGACCGGCTGGGAACAGTCGCGCCTCGGGCCGGTGCATGCCACTGGCCTCCTCGATCAACTGCAGGGCGGGGTTCCAGAGTTCGGGCGTGTGGGCGTCCTTGAAACCGGCGAACTTCCACTGGGTGTGCGGCGAGTTCGCGTTCCGGGACGTGCTGAGCCTGCCCATCAGCTGATTGAGCTTGCTCACCGGTCCGTAGTCGTTGAATGCCAGGACCCCGGAAGCGAAGTGGCCGGTGACGTCGCGCATCACCGACATCACCGCGGATTCGTCGAGGAATGCGAACAGGCCGTCGGCGAAAACCAGTGTGGGCCGGGTGGCCGGAATGAGTTCCAGCCACGTCGATTCCAGGACCGACGCGGCGACGGACCGCGCACTGGCGTGCTCCGGTAACAGCGCGTCGCGCAGGGCGATGACCGCAGGCAGGTCCACGCTGTACCAGTCCACGGTGGCCGGCGGGTCGACGCGATAGAGCGCGCTGTTGAACCCCGATCCCAGGTCGACCACGACGGCGTCGGAGTGCGCGGCGATGAAGGCGCGGATCCGTTCGTCGAGCATCGTGGCGCGCAGCGCGACCAGCGCCACCACACTGGCGGTAGCGCCCAGACTCGTGAAGTCACAGTCGATCTGAGCCACCGTGGCACTCGCGAGGGGATCGGCGAGCATCGGGTGCGCATGCGCGCTGTCCAGCGCCCGGGCGTACTCGGTGAGCAGGGCTGTCTGCTCGATCGGTGCGAGACCCGCGACATCCATCACGCCAGCCAACCACACCTGTCGACGGCCAGCCACCACCGCTGTCGGCAATCACCGTGCCGTTCGGTGGAAGTCATGGTTTCCCTGCACTAGTCGTCCGCGTGCCCCCGCACTACTCGTCCGCGTGCCCCGCACTACTCGCCCCAACGCGCCTGCACTACTCGTCCGAGCCGTTCGATTCACCGGCACTGGAAGCCGCGGACCCGGAATCACCGGCACTTCCAGCGCTCTCGCCGGAGGAACCTGCGGCACCCCCGTCGCCGGTCTCCTGCCGATCCTGTTCGTCGGAGTCGGCCTCCCGGCCCTCCTCCGTCTGCAGGTCGGCATCGGCGAGGGCAGCCTCCTCGTCGAGGGACTCGGCGTCGTCGAGATCGCCCGTATCCACATCGCCGGACTCCAGGTCGCCGGTGTCCAGATCGCCGGTGTCCAGATCGCCGGTGTCCAGGTCGCCGGGTTCCAGGGCTCCCGTTTCCTGGTCGCCGGATTCCAGATCGCCGGTGTCCGGGGTGGTGTCGGTGTTCGTCAGCTCCACCTCGTCGCCACTCTCCGACTGATCGGCGCCCACGGTCTCGCCCCCGGCAGTCTCCCCGCCGGTGACATCGGTGACATCGGTGGCATCGGTGGGTACGTCGATGGTCGTCTTCGCCGCAGCCAGGGTGGCCGCCGGCTCCGCCGGGCCGTCGTCGACGGTGCCCTCGTCCTCGCCCGGCGTCTCGGGTTCCGGCTCGGGCTCGGGTACCGGCTCCGGAAGACCCGGCTGCGCAGGCAGGTAGGACCGGTCGTAGGCGCGTTCGACGATCTCCTTCAGCGGTTCGTTGAGCGCATCGGCCAGTGCCGACAACCCGACCCATCGCAACGGTTCCAGCAGTGGCAGGTTCTTGGTCGGCACGTAGACGTAGGTGGTGTTGCCTTCGGTCCACACATAGTTCGCCGGATCGTAGATGTCGACGTCCTCGTAATCCTGGTGCACGAACAGGAAACCGGCGTTGGCATTGAGCAGGGCCAGCAGGTTGAACGGGTTGTCGGGGAAGTCGGAGGCGGCGTCGTACTGGCGGGACACGTCGATGACGTGATAGTCGGTATCGGGGATCACCTGGTCCCAGTCACCGTCCGCGCCGCCGTACTTGCGCCCCGGGTTGCCCATCAGCACGAAGCCCAGATCGTCAGGCGTCGGGGCGCCCTCGACCTGGGAGCGGGTCTGCAACCACAGGGACACCACCCGGGCGCCCTGGCTGTAGGCGAAGACGTACTGGCGCCCCGTCGTCCCGTCCCGCAGAGCCTCGTCGAGGTTGTTCACGGCCAGCGTTTTCGACAGATACGAGTTCTGCACCATCTCGCAGGTGCGGGGCGACTGGCACATCACCCCCTGCAAGTCATCGTCATTGCCGTGGGGGATCAGGCTCAAGGTCAGCACGCGCGCCGGCTCCGGCGGGAAATAGTCGAACTCGGCGGCCGAGGCCAGCAAAGACACCGATGCCCCCGACACCCCCGCAGCGGTCGCGGGCAGCGCCACCAGAGGCACTGTGGCAATCGCAGCAGCTAACCAACGCGACCGCCGCCGTCGCACCCCGGTGCCGTTAGTGCCTGACCCCATCGTTGTCCCCCTCGTCGCCGTCCCCCGGTTTGCTGAGCAAAGCCCAGCCTACGCGCAGATCCGTTCCCTGATGAGACTTTGACACGCGGGTTTTCTTGGCAGAAAGCCTGTCTTCGCAGTCTGGCCGTACCTGCACCGATTCCGGCCGGCTACCGAACAAGGGCCCAAACTGGCTTTGCCGGGCGAGGGCCTCAGCGCACCCGGTCAGCGACGAACGAGGTGGCCTGGTCGACCATGCCGTTCTTGACGTAGGAGAAGTGCGCGGCAAAGTTCAGTCCGGAGGAGCAGAACGGATCGTCGAGTCCGCACAGGTCGATCGTCTTCGGGCCGTACACGCCGCTGAGCTCGGGAAGCGGTCCGCCGCCGCTGATGTCGCGCAGCGGGTTTCCGAACACGGCCACCGCGGCGACGTGGTCGGCGACGTCCGGCGGCATCGGCGTCGGGGTGAAACGACCGAGGGGCTTGGGGTCGACGGTGATCAGGTCGATCACGCCCGCGCCCTGCGAGTTCCCGCCGAGCACCAGTTTGGTGTCCGGGCAGTTGTCGGCCATGTACCGCACCCGCCCGGCCGCGTCCGCGGCACCCGCCGGCGCGGAGGTGTCGAAGTCGAAGCTTGCCGGATAGTTGACCGCGTAGGCGCCCACCGTGCGGTCACCGACCTTGCCGCGCAGCGACTCGACGAATTCGTCGCCCAGCCACCCGAGGCCCGCCGGGGCTCCGGTACCGCGCGCGAAGATCACCTCGATGTCGGGACACGGTTGGGCCGCTGCGACAGGCATCGCGAACGGCACAGCAAGGGGAACCGACACCGCCGCGCACATAGCACCGAGCATTCGCCTCAACAGCATGTCTCCATGCTGACACATCACTGTGGGGTGCCTGTCCTCACCGGCACTGACCTGCGGAATCAGTCGAACGTGTAGTCCGTCAACGCGAACGTGTCGTTTTCCCGGTTGGTCTGGTTGGTCGATGCGGGACGGACCAACGTCTCCCCGCTGGGGCTGAAGTAGTACGAGCGCGAACCCACGCAATCGCCGAGCCGGAACACGGTGTTCTCCAGCGCCACCGCCATGCGATCGCGGAACGCGGCGTTGGCCTCGTCGGTGACCTCGAAGGTCGCGGCATTGCGCCGATGCAGCTCCCCGAACAGGCGGTCCATGTGGCGCATCTGGTACTCCATGGTGTTGAAGTACGACAGACCACTGGATGCGTAGGGCCCGGCCAGGCTCAGGAAGTTCGGGAACGCCGGCACGGTCACGCCCTGGTAGGCCTGGAAGCCGTTGTCCCGCCACCACTTGCCGAGGTTGCGGGCGTCTCGGCCGATGACCTCGATGGCCGGGATGTTGGCCTCCCACAGGTCGAAGCCGGTGCACAGCACGAGGGTGTCGATGTGCACCTTGGTTCCGTCGCAGCCGACGATGCCGTCCTTCTCGACCCGCTCGATTCCCGCGGTCTGCAGTGTGACATGGGGTTTGGCCAGGGTGCGGTAGTACGAATTCGAGTAGGTCGGCCTCTTGCAGCCGAATTCGTAGCTCGGGGTCAGCCTGGCCCGCAGGTCCTTGTCGCGGATCGAGACGAAGCGGAGCACCTGGGAGAGGTAGGACGCGAACGTGTTCAGCTGACGGAAGTTCTTGAAGTTCAGCACCGACAGAATCATCATCACTTCGAGATTGATGTCGGTGGTGAACCGGAAGGCCCGCTGCAGCAAAGGAATGCGGGCGAACAGCCGGCGAAGTTTGACCGGGATCGGGAAGTCGATCTTGGGCACGACGTGGATCGGGGTGCGCTGGTACACCGTCAGCGCGGCGGCCTGCTTGGCCAGCTCGGGAATGAGCTGCACCGCAGTGGCCCCGGTGCCGATCAACCCGATCCGCTCACCGGCGGGGGAGTAGTCGTCGTCCCAGTCCATGCTGTGTACGACGCGGCCCTCGAAGTCCTCGATGCCGGGGATGTCGGGCTTGCGGGGCTGGGACAGATAACCGGTCGCGGTGATCAGGAATCGCGCGGTCAGGGTCTCGCCGCTGGCCAGGGCCACCTGCCAGAATCGCCCGTCTTCGTCCCAGCGCGCTCCCTCGACAGGGGTGTTGAAGCGCATGTGGCGGCGCACGTCGTACTTGTCGGCGACATGGTCGGCATAAAGCTTCAGCTCGGAGCCGGGGGCATACAGACGCGACCAGTTCGGGTTGGGTTCGAACCAGTAGGAGTAGGTGGGCGACGGGATGTCGACCGCCAGCCCAGGGTAGTGGTTGACGTGCCACGTCCCGCCGAGATCGTCCTCACGGTCGACGATCAGGATGTTGTCGTAGCCCATTTTCTTGAGCTGGATCGCCGCGCCCATCCCGCCGAAGCCGGCGCCGACGACGATCACGTCGTACTCAGGTACTCCCATGGGCATGAACGCTACCTCACAGCAAATCGATCAACGTCGTCAGAATTCTAGGCCGACGTCCCCTGCGGCGCGCGGCGCAGTCGCCGTCCTGGCAGGAAACTCACACCACGAAGCCCCGGCCGCGGGGCCGGGGCTTCGGGTGAGCGGTCGTGTCGAGGCTACTCGTCGGAGCCGGCGGACGCCGATCCGGAATCATCCGACGACGAATCGTCGCCGGCGTCGCCGGCATCGCTGTCGGCCCCGGCGTCGCTGTCGTCAGACGCTGCCGTGTCCGAGGACGCGTCCTCAGCCGCATCCTCCTCCTTGGCGCTCTCAGCGTCAGCCGCGTCGTCGGCCAGAGCCTCCTCGAGTGCCTCCTCCTCGGCGGCCTCCTCGTCAGCAGCCTCCGCGACGGCCTCCTCGACGGCGTCGTCGTCGTCCTTGGCCACCTCGATCTCGTCGCTGACCTCGGTGACCTGCTCGGTGTCATCCGCGTCGGTCTCGACCACCTCGACGGTGTCCGCCACGTCGACCGGCGCGGTGTCCTTCGTGTCGGCGGTCTCCTCTACCGCCTTCACCGGCTCCGGCGCTGCGGTGTCCTCGGTGTCCTCGGCGACGTCTTCGGCGGGCTCGGCCGCGACCGTGGCCACCGCCGCCGTCCGGGCTGCCGACGGCACGTCGTCATACCGCTTGTAACCGCGCTCCACCGAGGCGCGCAGGCTATCTTCCATCGGCTTGAGGAACGGCAGCAGCGTGACCAGCGGGAGCTCCTCGGTCGGCACCAGGTAGTGAGTCGTGGTGCCGCCCAGCGCGTTGGTCGTGACCGTGATGTTCTCCGCGGGGACATCGTCGAGGTCAGCGAACATCACCGGGATGTGCACGACGATGGCGCCGGCCATCGCGTTGACCACCGCGGTGAGGTTCCACCAGCGGTCCGGCATGTCGGCCAGGCCGTCGAACTCGCCGGTGACGACGTGCGTGTCGTAGATGGTGTCGGGCGCCGGCTGGTAGGTGTAGTCGTACTTGGGGTTGTACTTGGAGTCCTTGATCAGTTCCTGCCGGCTCGAGTCGGCGACCAGGTAGAACGAGATCTCGTCGGCCCCCACCGCGTTCGGGTCTGCCGCCATCTGGCGCAGCACTTCCGTAGTGACCAGCGAACCGGCCGACAGCCCGATGACGGTGACCTTTTCACCGTTGAGGACATTGCCGTTCTCGTCGCGACTCAGGCGCCCCAGCGCGGCGGCGATCTCGGCGTTCAGGTTCTCGATACCCACGTCGATGGACTGGCCGAGCGTCAGGTCGTCTTTGCCGGTGTAGGGTCCGGCCTCGGCCGGCCAGTTCACGCTGACGCGCTCCTGGCCGTGGGTGAGGTCACCGAGGATCTGGGCCATGATGATGTCGTGCAGCTGCGGCGTGTCCAGACCGCCGATCACCAGCGCCGAACTGCTGGCCCAAGACGGCGATGAGAAAGCTAACAGTGCTGAGGCTACGAGGCTGCCGCAAGCAACCCCGGCCTTGCGAATACCAACCCGCATGAGAACTCCCCGATAGAAGCAGTGAAATCGCGAGCCGTGCCTGGCTCCACCGCGAGCATATTGCGCCGTAGGTACCTTCGCGCAGCAAAACGTCAATAATTCTCATTCATACGTTTATGGCAAACTATATTTATATTGCTGATATACATTCTTTATCATCGACTCTACAACGGTAGAGTGTGTGCATCGAAACGTTGCCACATTGGAAAGCATAGGAGCAATAGCGCACCTTCCATACAGTTGAAAGACTTTTTCATCTCCAACCTACGGCTCGGTAGGAATTGCATGTAATTTGAACTACATGTGGGTAATTAATGGGCAACCAGGAGCCTGTCCACCATGCTGAGATGTTGCCCGTGACTGACGCGCAAAAAAATATCGATGGTATGAACCATGCCTTTCAGCACACGCCGCAAGGTCTTTGGGTCTGGGCCGGAACAATGGGCGACGTGATAGGTGGTTGTCCGTCACGTGATCGGCATGTGACCGGCCGGTAACTGACTTCGGGGTAAGAAAAGCTGGGTCTCAAGCAAACGCTCGCCGCTGCCTGCAGCAACAGCGCCCGCATCCCGTCGCAGCTACCGCACCTGTTCGACTGCGGAGTCCGCGAAGCCGTGGCACAGCTACCGCGCACGTCGTCGACCGCCGCATTCTGCGGGCGCTGCACCGCCCACCGCCGCGACACATCCGGCACCGGCGGGCACAGCAGCCGACGCTCCGCGCCGCACCGCCCGTTATCCTTCCCCGGTGAACGCCAAAGACATGTCCGGCTGGTACGGCAAGGTCGTCTTCGTCACCGGAGGCGGATCGGGAATCGGCGCCGCTCTGTCAGCGCGGTTGGTCGACGCGGGCGCCCGGGTGTGGATCGCGGACCGCCAGTTCGACCACGCGAAGACGCTGGCACAGCAGCTGGACGCCTCCGGCGAACGGGCGCGCGCCCTGGAACTCGACGTCCGCGATCCCGCGGCCGTCCACCGCGCCATCGACGCGGTGGTGGATGCTGCGGGCCGCCTCGACTATCTGTTCAACAACGCCGGCATCGGCATCGGCGGCGAGGTCGACACACTGACCCTGGACGACTGGTCCGACATCATCGACGTGAACCTGCGCGGGGTGATCCACGGCGTCGATGCCGCCTATCCGATCATGATCAAGCAGGGCAGCGGCCACATCGTCAACACCGCATCGATGGCCGGGCTGATCACCACGTCGGCGCAGGCCGCCTACTCGTCGACCAAGCACGCGGTGGTGGCGCTGTCGAAAACCCTGCGTGTGGAGGGCAAGACCCACGGCGTGCGCGTGTCGGTGCTGTGCCCGGGGGTGGTGCGCACGCCGATCCTGACCGGCGGCGAATACGGCCACAACAGGAGCATCAGTCGCGAGAACCAGCAGAAGCTGGGGGAGGCGCTGCGCCCGATGGACCCCGACGAGTTCGCCGAACAAGCACTGCGCGCGGTGTTGCGCAATCAGGCGATCATCGTCGTGCCGCGGTGGTGGAAGGCTCTGTGGTACCTCGAGCGGCTGTCGCCGGCGCTGTCGATGCGCGCGGCGGCCACCGCGCTCAAGCGCACCCGCCAGGTGCAGTCAGCCGCGTCGTCCCGGTAGCGCGCCGGCTCGCCGCGGCTTCAGCGCGGCGCGGTTGACGTCGCCACGATAGTGGGCCAGCACGCGGGGATCCATTGTCCGGCGCCACAGCGGCGGGAACAGCGCCAACACGACCATGCTGGCGTAGCCGGCGGGTAGCTGTGGCGCCTCGTCGGCGTGGCACAACGCCTGGTAGCGGCGCTGCGGATTGGCGTGGTGGTCGGAGTGGCGCTGGAGGTGGAACAGGAACACGTTGGAGATCACCGAGTTGCTGTTCCAGCTGTGCGCCGGTCGAACCTGCTCGTAGGCGCCGTCGCGCCGACGGGCCCGGCGCAAGCCGTAATGCTCCAGGTAGTTGATGCTCTCCAGCAGGCACACACCGACGAAGGCCTGACCGAGCAGCCAGGGCAGGATGTGGACGCCGAACACGGCCAACAGCACCGCATACAGCGCCGCCGTCAGGGCCCAGGCGTTGAGGACGTCGTTTTTCAGCGACCAGAACCGAGTGTGACGGCGGTTGAGCCGGCGCCGTTCCAGCGCCCACGCCGAACGCAGTCCACCGAAGGAAGAGCGGAAGAAGAACGCGTAGACGCTCTCGCCCAGCCGCGAGCTGGCGGGGTCCTGCGGAGTCGCCACGCGGGCGTGGTGCCCTCGGTTGTGCTCGACGTAGAAGTGCCCGTAACCGGTCTGGGCCAGCGCGATCTTGCTGAGCCACCGCTCGGCCCCGGCCCGCTGATGGCCCAGTTCGTGCGCCGTGTTGATGGCCACCCCGCCGATGCCGCCGACCGTCAACATCAGACCGATCGCGTCCACCACGCCCAGGCTCACCCCGCCGCCGCCGCTCCACAGCCAGCAGGCCAGTGCCAGCGACAGGTACTGGGCGGGCAGATACAGATAGGTGGCCCACCGGTAGAAGCGATCCTGCTCGAGCCACGCCAAGGCGCTCTCCGGTGGGTTCTCGGCGTCCTTGCCGACGAGATAGTCCAGCAGCGGGATTCCGACGAACATGAGCAGCGGACCCGACCACCAGAACACTCCGAGGCCCGTGACCGCCACCGCGGCCCACGACATCGGCACCAGCGTCGGTACGACAAGGCCCAGCAACCACACGTAGCGCTTACGGTCGCGCCAATCCGGCACGATCACCGATTGCTGACCGGTGGGCGACTCGAGGTCGTTGTGAGACCGCATCGTTGGCCTGATTCCCCTCCCTAGCCGAACGCTCACCCGATCTTCGCAGCTCATTGCGTCAATTGGGTAACGTGGTCATACCATTGGCGTGCGTCGGAGGCAATATCGTCAGCGAAGTGACCACCTCGAGAGCCCATTCACCGGCCATCAAGAGAGGTTGCTGAGCACCCGCCAGACGCTTAGCCCTGCTGTCTACCCGCAATCACCTGAAGCCGCTTGCGGGTTCGCTGAAGCATACCGGTCAGGACGTCATCGCGGAGATCGCCGCGGCGAGCTCGGGCGTGTCCGACGTGGCAAGGTTGACGTAGCTTCCGCCGGTCATGTTGGCCACGGCTTCCCATGTCGCGCGATCGGAGTCGTCTCCGAAGTCGATGACGTTCACTGCGACCGGTCGCGCGGGATCGAACGCCCCGCTGATGTACTGCTGCAGCCCCTCCCCGCCCAGTGTCTGGTCGGTGTGCGGCCCGGCAGTGATCACCAGCACCGAGTTCGGCTGTCCCTCACGGTAATCGGCGTAGGCATCGGTATACGCCAGGCGCAGCGTGGTGAACGACACCGCCCCTCCGTTGGATGCCGTCTGGGCACTCAGCGAAGCGTTCAGCGCCTCCGAACGCGGCCGCCCGTCCACCGGCTCGGACAGCGGACCTGCGTTGATCTCCGATCGCCCGGCGACACCGTCGAATGTCCACAACCCGACCGATGAGTCGGGCGGCAATGCCTGCAGACGTGCGGTCAGCGCGTCGACGACGTTGGTCAGACGCGGCCGACCGCCCTCGTCGGTGGGCATCGACTGGTCGAGCATGACAGTGACAGCAGGGCTCTGCGCCGGGCTGGCCAGCGTGTCGGCGATGCTGGCGCGCAGCGCAGCGTCCCCGACATTCAGCGGCGCCCCGAGCGGGCCGAAGTCGACCACATCGCTGGACGGAGGCTCGGCACCGTCGACGCGGAATCCCGCGGCCGCGAAGTCGGCGGACTGCTCGGGCTTACGCAGGAACCGCGCGAACTCGCTCGCGCCGGCGACCTGTTCCTGGGCCAACCAGTCGCCGTCGAGGAGCACGGTCGGGAAGTCCGCGACCGCAGTGGGCCCCGGCGGCAGCCAGGAAGCCAGCGCCGAGCCCGCGTCGGGCATCTCCGCGGCGCGCTGGAACAGACGTTGTTCGGTGGTCACCACGGCGTGCACCGCGGCGGTGGACGGGTCGGCGGCATCCAGCATGGCGTCGAACGCCGTGCCCGCCGCGGCGTCGGCCAGGTCCGGTTCTGCGCCCATCAGCGTGCTGACCGCTCCCATTCCCGCGGTGGCGGGGGCATCCGGCGGTGCCGCCGCGGTCGCCACGGCCTCGGCGGCGAGGAAGGACGCGTCGCTGTCCTGGTCGAGAGGCAGCACCAGGCGCAGTCCACCCCAGCCCAGCAGTCCGAGCTTGTCGAGGCCGGCGGGGTCGGTCTGGAGCCCGGGCAGGGTGCCCCAGTTCTGCTCGCCCAGCGCCTCCTGCAAGGCGGGAGGCACCGCCAACACCACCGGCGAGCTCACCAGCGGACGGCTGTCACTGATGCTCTCCGCGCCCGCGGCGGCCTCCAACCGGTCCGCCGACAACGAACTCGCCGGGATCCACAGGGCGGGGCGCTCACCCAGATCGGCCGGCCACTCACCGGTCAGGCCGTTCAACACCTGGCCGGAGTCGGCGGGCTGCACGCTCACGTTGACGCAGCGGTCGCCGACGGGGTCGGCGGTTTCGTTGTAGCGCTGCGCCAAGGTGCTGACCGGATCGGCGATGGCGGGGTCGGCGACGACCGCGACGGACACCTCGCCCTCCACGCAGCGCGCGGCAGCCACATCCGACCGGCTCGACAGCGCGTCACCGAAGAACCGCCACAGGATGACCGCGCCGACCACGACGACGACGCTGACCAGCGCGACGATGACGCCGATGCTGACGCCGCGCCGGGCCGGGGTGACGGCGCGGTGGCTTCCGGTCCACTCACCACCGTCCCAGTCCCCGGTGTGCTGGGGGCCCGAGCGCGGTGGCGGAGGCGGCGGTGGGTCGTGGGCCGCGGACGCAGTGGGATACCCGTATTCGTCGACCTCGCCGCTCGGTTGATCGTCGGCGTAACCCCGCGACCCGTCATCGGCGTAACCCCGCGACTCGTCGTCGGCGTAACCTCGCGACTCGTCGTCGGCGTAACCCCGCGACTCGTCGTCGTCGGCGGAACCGGGACCCGTGGCCGGATCGGTTCCGAAACCGAACCGCTCGGTGGGCGGCTCTTCGGGTTGGCGTCCCGACTCGTCCGGATCGTCCGGGTCGGGAAGGCTATGTCTGCCCATGTCTTCCCATACCTCGTCGGCCTCGACGTGAGCGGCCACCAAGCCGCCCACGATCTTTCGGGGTCACTGCGATCATCAGAGCTGGAATGCCTGCGTCAGCCAACGTTGTTTGCTGCCTTGAACTCTCGGCGACGGCGGTGCAGGATCGGCTCGGTGTAGCCGTTGGGCTGCTCCCCGCCGGCCAGGATGAGCTCCTGCGCCGCTTGCAGAGCGATGTTGTTCTCGGGGTCGGATGCCATCGGCCGGAATTCCGGATCCTTGGCGTTCTGCTCGTCGACCACCGCGGCCATCCGGCGCAGGCTCGCCTTGACGTCGTCTTCGGTGATCACACCGTGGCGCAACCAGTTGGCGAGCAGCTGGCTGGAGATCCGCAGGGTCGCGCGGTCCTCCATCAATGCGACATCGTGGATGTCGGGGACTTTGGAGCAACCGACGCCGGCGTCGATCCAGCGCACCACGTACCCGAGGATCGACTGACAGTTGTTGTCGACCTCCTCGCGGATCTCCTCCGGGGCCCAGGCGAGCTCCTTGGCCAACGGAATCGTCAGCAGCTCGTCGACCGAAGACCGTTTCTCACCGGCCAGTTCCCGATGCACCGCGTAGACGTCGACCTCGTGGTAATGCATGGCGTGCAGGGTCGCCGCAGTCGGCGAGGGCACCCACGCGGTGGTCGCGCCGGCCTTGGGCTGACCGATCTTCTGCTCGACCATGTCGGCCATCAACTCGGTCATCGCCCACATGCCCTTGCCGATCTGAGCCCGCCCGGAGAATCCGGTTTCCAGACCGATGTCGACGTTCTGGTTCTCGTAGGCCTTGATCCAGTCGGTGGACTTCATCGCACCCTTGCGGATCATCGGGCCGGCGTCCATCGACGTGTGGATCTCGTCGCCGGTGCGGTCCAGGAATCCGGTGTTGATGAACACCACACGGTCGGCGGCGGCTTTGATGCAGGCCTTGAGGTTGACCGTGGTGCGGCGCTCCTCGTCCATGATGCCGACCTTGAGGGTGTTCTGCGGCAGGCCGAGCACATCCTCGACGCGGCTGAACAGTTCGCACGTGAACGCGACTTCGTCCGGTCCGTGCATCTTGGGCTTGACGATGTAGATGGAGCCGGTGCGGCTGTTGACCAGCGGGCCGTTGGCCCCGTCGTTGTCGGCGCCACTGCGCAGCCCGTGGATGGCGATCAGGCTGGTGAACAGCGCGTCCTGAATGCCTTCGGGCACCTCGTGACCCTCGGAGTCGGTGATGGCGTCGTTGGTCATCAGGTGCCCGACGTTGCGCACGAACATCAGGCTGCGCCCGGGCAGCGTCACCTCGCCACCGTCGGCACCGGTGTAGGTGCGGTCCTCGTTGAGCACCCGGGTGAACGTCTTGTCGCCCTTGCTGACCTCTTCGCTGAGGTCGCCGCGGTTGAGGCCGAGCCAGTTGCGGTATCCGACGACCTTGTCGTCGGCGTCGACCGCGGCGACGGAGTCCTCGAAGTCCATGATGGTGGTGATCGCGGACTCCAGCACGACGTCCTTGATGCCGGCCTTGTCGGTGGAACCGATGGGGGAGTCGGGGTCGACGAGGATCTCGACGTGCAGGCCGTTGTTGACCAGCAGCACGGCGGTGGGCGATTCGGCGTCGCCGAGGTAGCCGACGAACTGTTCAGGTGCCTGCAGCCCCACGGAACCGCCGTCGTCGAGGCCGGCGGCAACCGCGCCGTCGGCCACCGTGACACCGGTGATGTCCGACCATGAGCCCGACGCCAGCGGAACCGCTCCGTCGAGGAAGCGGCGCGCGTAGGCGATCACCTTGTCACCACGCACCGGGTTGTAGCTGGTGCCGGGCTCCGCGCCGTCCTCCTCGGAGATCACGTCGGTGCCGTAGAGCGCGTCGTACAGCGACCCCCACCGCGCGTTCGCGGCGTTGAGGGCGAAGCGCGCGTTGAGGATGGGGACGACCAGCTGCGGACCGGCAGTCGTGGTGATCTCGTCGTCGACGCCGGCGGTGGAGATGGTGAAGTCGTCCGGTTCGGGCTCCAGATAGCCGATGTCGACGAGGAACTGCTTGTACTCGTCGGCGGAGAACCCGCCGATGACCCGGGCGCGGTGCCATTTGTCGATCTGCGCCTGCAAATCGTCGCGGCGGGCCAGCAGTTCCTGGTTCTTCGGCGTCAGGTCGGCCACGACCTTGTCCACACCGGACCAGAAGGTGTCCGGATCGATGTCGGTGCCCGGCAGCGCCTCGTTGTTGACGAAGTCGTACAGCACCGGGGCGACACGCAGGTTACCCACCGTCACGCGCTCGGTCATGATTCCTCCCTAGCCTGCACGCGCGCCCGGGGCGCCATGCCGTCTGCAGTGTCGTCGAACCAGCTTACCCACCGGTAACAGGCCTATTCGCCGGTGGCGGTGCCCACGAGTTCGGTGCACCGGTCCAGCAGCGCGGCCCGCAACGGTCCGGCCCGCTCGGTCAGCTCGAGCTGTCCTCGCGCGTACTCGCGCCGACCACCGGAGGTCTCGACGGCGATCGGCGCGAATCCGTAGCCCCGAAGATCGTAGGGGCTGGCCCTCATGTCCAGCACGCGGGCGTCGACGGCAAGGTCCAGGCACGCCAGGACGAGCTCGGATTCGACGAGGGGACCGAGCTTGAACGCCCATTTGTAGAGGTCCATCCCCGCGTGGACGCAGCCGGGCTGTTCGGCGTCGACCTGGCCGGAGCGGGTCAGGTGCGACGCATTGCGGCGCGCGGCGGGTTCGGTGAAGAACCGGTAGGCGTCGAAATGCGTGCACCGCAACGGCATCGATTCGACCACCGCATCGGTTCCGTCAGCACCCAGCCGCAGCGGAACGCTCTGGTGTCGCGGGGTCGGCGACCGGTACACCATGGCCCATTCGTGCAATCCGAAGCAGTTGAACCGCGGAGGTCGCGCCGCGGTCGCGGCCAGCAGGTCGGCGATGAATCTCACAGTGTCCGCGCGCCCGTGAAGATATTCACGACTGACCGTGACCCCATCGTTCGTCTGGGTGTAGCCGGCGCGCGACAGGTAACGCCGGGCGCCGGGGCCGCCCAGCACGACGCCGAATCCGGGGTGCCACACGCGCAGTTGGCGCGGCCGCAGGCTGTAGTAGGTGAAGAGGAAGTCGTACACCGGATGGGCGACACCGGCCCGCCGCCGGGCGAGGTGGGGTTGCAGAAAGGCGTCGACGCGGGTGAGGTGGGCGCGCTCGCGCTCGAGCCAGTCGCCCTCGGCGAGCCGAGAATCGAGCCCCGCGGCGAGCCGCGAATCAAACACGGTGGGTGCCGTCACGCACCGTGCCCACCAGGTCCTCGACGAGATCTTCGAGCGCGACCACCGCGGTGACGGCACCGTCGGCGTCGGTGACGAGCGCCAGGTGAGCGTTGTTGCGGCGCAGCCGGGTCAGCCCGTCGGGCAGCGGCAACGACGCAGGCACGCGGGGTAGCGGGCGGATCATGTCGGAACTGAGCACGGTCTGCCCGTTGCGGGCATCGTCGACGTGCGGCAGCACATCCTTGATGTGCAGGTAGCCGACGAAGGCGCCGTCGGGGTCGGCGACGGGGAAGCGTGAGTAGCCCGTCTCGACCAGTGCCTGTTCGATGGCTCCCACGGTGGGTCCCGCACCGACGTGGGCGACGGGGACGGCGCGGATCTGGGCCAGGGGCAGCGCGACGTCGTTGACCACGCGGTTGCGGATCTGCAGCGCCCGGGTGAGCCTGCTGTGTTCCTCGGGGTCCAGCAGCCCCTCGGACAGCGATTCGGCGATCATCTCCGACAGTTCGACGGTGGAGACGGTGACGTCGAGTTCGTCTTTGGGTTCCACCCCGAACGCTCGCAGCGTGGTGTTGGCACACCAGTTGTAGAACGCGATGAACGGGCGCGCGAGACGGATGTACACCAGGTAGATCGGGATGAGCAGCATCGCGGTGGACTCGGGACCGGCGATGGCGATGTTCTTGGGCACCATCTCGCCGAGCAGCACGTGCAGCGTCACCACGATCGACAGCGCCACGACGAACGACACCGTGTGCAACAGCGCGTCGGGGATGCCCAGCAGCCCGAACGGCTCTTCGAGCAGATGCGCGACCGCGGGCTCGGCCACCCGGCCGAGCAGGATCGAGCAGATCGTGATGCCCAGCTGGGCTCCGGCCAGCATCAGCGACAGATTCTCGCCGGCCCGGATGACCGTGACGGCGCTCTTCTTGCCCTGCTCGGCCAGCGCCTCGAGCCGGTCGCGCCGCGCGGAGATCAACGCGAACTCCGAGCCGACGAAGAACGCGTTGGCCGCGAGCAGCACGAAGGTGAGCAGGACCCCGAAGATGTCACCCATCCTGGTGCTCACCTCCCCGGCCGAGTTCGGTCAACCGCAGAGTGTCGATGCGACGGCCGTCCATCGTGACCACGGTGGCCCGCCAGCGAATCGGGTCTTCGACCATCCCGTCCGGGTCGAAGGCGGTCAGCTCCACCGATTCACCTTCCTCGGGGATGTGGCCGAGTTTCTCCAGGACCAACCCGCCAATGGTCTCGTAGTCGCCTTCGGGCGCGCGGAAGGCCGTGCCCTCGGCGACTTCGTCGATGCGCAGCAGCCCGGAGACGTGCCAGTCCCGGCCGGCCTGCACGACGTCGGGTGGTTCGACGTCGTGTTCGTCGCGGACGTCGCCGACGATCTCCTCGATGAGGTCCTCCACGGTCACCATGCCCGCGGTGCCGCCGTACTCGTCGACGACCAGAGCGGTCTGCAGGCCGTTCGCGCGAACCTCCGACATCACGGCATCACCGTCGAGGGTGGAAGGCACCTTGGTCACCGGCTGGGCCAGATCGGACAACCGGGTCGCCGAGCGCTGAGCGTGCGGGACGGCGAAGACCTGTTTGACGTGCACCATGCCGATGGTCTCGTCGAGGTCGCCCCGGATGACGGGGAAGCGGGAATGCCCGGTGCGTACGGCCGCCTCGCTGAGGTCGGCCACGGTGTCGTCGGCTTCCAGCGATTCGATCATCGAGCGGGGCGTCATCAGTTCTTCGGCGGTGCGGACACCGAACTGCAGCGAGCGGTCCACCAGCACGGCGGTGACGGGATCCAACGAGCCGCTGCGCGCGGAGGTGCGCACCAACGACACCAGCTCCTGCGGGGAGCGGGCCGAGCGCAACTCTTCGGCGGGTTCGATACCCATCCGGCGCAGGATCCAGTTCGCGGTGCCGTTGGTCAGCCGGATCAGGGGGGTGAACACCAGCGAGAACAGCAGCTGCGGCCCGGCTGACCAGCGCGCGGTCGGCACCGGGCGGGCCACGGCGAGGTTCTTCGGAACCAATTCGCCGAACACCATCGACAGCGAGGTGGCGATCAAGATGGCCAGCGCGAGGGCGACACCGCTGACGAATTGCTCGGGCAGGCCTAGTGCGGTCAGTCCGGGGGCGATGAGCCGGGCGACGACGGGTTCGGCCAGGAAACCGGTGGCCAGTGTGGTGATGGAGATGCCGACCTGGGCGCCGGAAAGCTGGGTGGACAGTGTCCGGTGAGCGCGCTGCACCATCTGGTCGCGCCGGTCACCGCTGCGGACGTTGGCTTCGACGGTGCTGCGTTCCAGCGCGGTGAGGGAGAATTCGGCGGCGACGAACACCGCGGTCCCTGCGGTGAGCAGTACGAACGCCACCAGCGACAGCACCGTCATGGCGGCGTTCATCGAATCGCTCCCGCGACGTCACCGGGGAAGCCGGGCCATACGCCCGGCTGACTAGAGGAGGGTTCGGCCTCGGCGGGTTCGTGATCGGCCGGTTCGGCGATCACAACCGGCTCGGACGGGCCGCCGTCCAGTGCCTGCGGCACCTGATCCCTTTCTTCGAATTACGCAACGCTTCGGATCGGCTCGTGCGCAGATCTCGGGCAGCCGTCCGAAGTCCTCCACATGCTAGCCGAATACGTCCGACCCCAAACACCAGCACAACGCGGCACCGGGTCAGGGCTGCCGGCTCACCATCCGGTGGGAAGCGGATGCCCCTCGGCGAATCCGGCGGCGGACTGGACGCCGAGAACCACGTTCTCGTGCAGTTCGGGCAGCGTGTGGGCACCGACGTAGGTGCAGGTGCTGCGTACCCCCGACGTGATGTGGTCGATGAGGTCCTCGACGCCGCCGCGAGCTGGATCGAGATTCATCCGCGAGGTCGAGATGCCCTCCTCGAACAGCGCCTTGCGGGCCCGGTCGAACGGGCTGTCGGCCGCGGTTCGCGCGGCGACCGCACGCTTGGACGCCATGCCGTAGCTCTCCTTGTAGGGCTGGTCGTCGCGATCGTGCAGCAGGTCGCCCGGGGACTCGTAGGTGCCGGAGAACCAGGATCCGATCATGACGTTCGAGGCACCGGCAGCCAATGCCAGCGCGACGTCGCGCGGGTGCCGCACACCGCCGTCGGCCCACACGTGACCGTCGAGTTCTCGTGCGGCAGCCGAGCATTCGACGACGGCCGAGAACTGCGGGCGACCCACGCCGGTCATCATCCGGGTGGTGCACATCGCGCCCGGCCCGACTCCGACCTTGACGATGGAGGCCCCGGCGTTGATCAGATCGCGGGTTCCGGCCGCGGAGACGACGTTCCCGGCGGCCAGAGGCACACCGAGCTCCAGGCTGGAGACCGCCTCCACCGCGTCGATCATCCGCTGCTGATGGCCGTGTGCGGTGTCGATGACCAGGAGGTCGACACCGGCCTCGGCGAGGTCGCGGGCCTTGGAGGCGACGTCACCGTTGATACCGACCGCAGCCGCGACGCGCAGCCGGCCGTCTCGGTCGACTGCGGGGGTGTAGATGCCGGCCCGGACCGCGCCCAGGCGGGTGAGCACGCCGGCGAGACCACCATCGGCTTCGGTGAGCACCGCCACGTCGATGTGGGCGTGTTCGAGCAGGTCGAACACCTTGCGCGGATCGGTACCGACCGGAGCGGAGACGAAGTCCGGCGTCGCCACGTCCCGTACCCGGGTGAACCGGTCCACGCCGCGGCAGGTCGCCTCCGTGACGAGTCCGATGGGGCGGTTCTCGAAGACGACGACCGCGGCCCCGTGGGCCCGCTTGTGGATCAGGGCGAGGGCATCGGAGACCGAGGCGTCCGGGGCCAGCGTGACCGGGGTGTCCACCACGAGGTCGCGGCTCTTGACGAAGTCGACGGTGTGCTTGACCGCCACCAGCGGAAGGTCTTGGGGCAGAACGACGATTCCACCCCGGCGCGCCACCGTCTCGGCCATGCGCTTGCCGGCCACGGCGGTCATGTTGGCCACGACCACCGGGATCGTCGTCCCCGATCCGTCCACCGTGGACAGGTCGACGTCGAAGCGCGACGGCACGTCCGAGCGCCCCGGCACGATGAAGACGTCGTCGTAGGTCAGGTCATAAGGCGGCCGGTGGCCGTCGAGGAACTTCATCGCCGTCGAGTCTATGCGCCGGTGGATCGTCGAGTCTGCGCGGAGATCGCACTCTGCGGGCTCACGACGATCTCGCCGCAGACTCGGCGCGGACAGGCTTGTCGCAGGAGCGTCAGGCCTCCACCTCGCTGAGGTCGCCACTCCACAGGGTGTGGAAGCGCTTGTCCCGGTCGGCGTCGATACGGCCGTAGGTGTGGGCGCCGAAGAAGTCGCGCAACCCCTGGGTCAGGGCCGCCGGCAGCCGCTCGGTCCGCAGCCCGTCGTAGTACGACAGCGCCGACGAGAAGCCGGGAATGGGGATGCCCAGCTGGGTCGCGGTGACCACGACACGGCGCCAGCTGTCGATGGCCGCCTCGATCGCCGAGCGGAAGTACGGGGCGACGATCAACGACGGCAGGTCGGGATCCTCGTCGAACGCCTCGGTGATGCGGTTGAGGAACTTGGCACGGATGATGCAGCCACCGCGCCAGATCCGTGCCATGTCGCCCGGTGCGATGTTCCAGTCGTACTCGGCGCTGCCGGCCTGGATCTGGTTGAAACCCTGCGCGTAGGCGATGATCTTCGACGCGTAGAGCGCCTGGCGGATGTCCTCGACGAACTGCCCGGCGTCGCCGGGTTTACCGCCGAGGTCGCCGGACGCCAGCCCGGTCGTGGCGGTACGTTGCGTCACCGACCCGGACAGCGCACGGGCGAAGACCGCTTCGGCGATGCCGGTGACGGGGACCCCCAGATCGAGGGCGGACTTCACCGTCCAGCGGCCGGTGCCTTTCTGCTCGGCCTCGTCGAGGATCACATCGACCAGCGGCTTGCCGGTCTTGGCGTCGATCTGGCGCAGCACCTTGGCGGTGATCTCGACCAGGAAGCTGTCCAGGTCCCCGGAGTTCCATTCGTCGAAGACGTCGGCGATCTGGGTGGCGCTCATGCCGAGGGCGTCGCGCAGCAACTGGTAGGCCTCACCGATCAGCTGCATGTCGGAGTACTCGATGCCGTTGTGCACCATCTTGACGAAATGGCCGGCGCCGTCGGGGCCGATGTGCGTGCAGCAGGGCACGCCGTCCACGTGAGCGGAGATCTCCTCGAGCAGCGGCCCGAGCGACTTGTAGGACTCCGCGGGCCCGCCCGGCATGATCGACGGGCCGTTGAGGGCCCCTTCCTCACCACCGGAGATACCCGCGCCGACGAAATGCAGTCCGCGCTCCCGCATCGCCTTCTCGCGCCGGATCGTGTCGGTGTACAGCGCATTGCCACCGTCGATGATGATGTCGCCGTCGTCCATGGCGTCGGCGAGTTCGTTGATGACCGCGTCGGTGGGCTCACCCGCCTTGACCATGATGAGCACACGCCGCGGCTTCTCCAGCGCGTCGAGGAATTCGGCGATGGTCTCGCTGCGCACGAAGTTGCCGTCGGCACTGTGCTCGGCAAGCAGGGCGTCGGTCTTGGCCACGGAGCGGTTGTGCAGTGCGACCGTGTAGCCGTGCCGGGCGAAATTGCGCGCGATGTTCGACCCCATCACGGCCAGCCCGGTCACTCCGATCTGGGCGGTCCCGGTGGCAGGAGAAGCAGAGTCGCTCATGCAGCAGCCTTTCGTTGGCGGATGGTGCGGACGGAGGACGCGGTCACCTCGACCACTCTTGCGTACTGACCACGTTCACGCAGTGATCACGTCGATCACGTGGACGGGGATGACGTGGACGAGAAGACCACGGGTACGGGGTGTTCAACATCTACGCGATGAAGAGTCGATGGAGTTCTGTCAGCCAGGGCACGGCCACCGCGACGGTGGGAACGACGAGATTGGCCACTGCGGCGGTGTAGGCCCCGGCCGCGACGACCCGGCTGTTCGGCGCACCGGCCAGTCGTTGCACCCGGACCACGGTCGTCGGGCCGCCTGCGGCCAGCGCGCCGCGGGGCGCGCGCGCCGATGCGCAGGCCACCAAAGCCCGCGCGAGCGGGGTGGGGCCGGTGTTGCGGACGGCGGCGTCGTCGGCGAGCAACTCGATCAGCAGCCGGACCGCGGTCAGGGCATTGCCGCTGCGCACCAGGCGCGGGAACGCCGCGTGGACGGCCGTGAACATCTCCAGGACCAGGTCGTGGCGGGCGCGAAGGTGAGCTCGCTCGTGGGAGAGGATCGCCGCGATCTCCTGATCGGACAGTGTGTTCAGAGCACCTTCGCTGAGCACCACGCGGCTGCGAACCCCTGGCAGGCAGTAGGCCAGCGGCTGGTCGACATCGAGGATGCGCAGCCCGTGGCCGGGCACCGGAGCGCTACAGCGGGTGCGCAGCGCAGGCACGGCCCGCCCCGGGGAGGACACCAGGTCGACGACCATTCGGTGATGTGCACGTCGGCGGCGGGTCGCGATGGCGACGTTGAGCACCGACGCGGTCAATCGGGCACCGATCAGCAGCGTGAGGGTCAGCACCGCGACGTGCAGCGTCCACAACGGCCACCCCAGGGTGTCGACGGCACCGGTCAATGTCGCCGTGGGTCGCCCGTCAGAGCCCGGCCGGAAGAGCCGGCTGGCGATGGCGAGCCCAGCCGAGAACGCCGAGAGCACCGCGGCCAGCGCCACCGACTGCCACAGCACGATCGCTGCGCGTGGGGCCCGCATCGGCCATCGCGCCCGCGCGAGCAACGCAGGCACCGGCCCCGAGAGCAGCAGGGCGACGATGGTGAAGGCCAGCGCGGACACGCTGCCAGTGTCCCTCAGGCGATGCCCGGACCGCCAGCGGGCGGATCATCACGGTTCTTGTCTTCCAGTTCGGCCAGTGCGCGGCGCAGCGCATCGACCTCGTCGACGCCCACGCGCTCGACGAAGTGGACGAGAGCCGCCTCGCGGCTGCCCGAGTCTGCGGCCTGGTCCAGCGCGTCGACCATGAGCCCGGCGACGAGTTCGTCGCGGCCGTGGGTGGGGGCGTACCGGTGGGCGCGGTCGTCGCGGTGCTGCACCACCAGGTTCTTCTTCGCCAGGCGCTGCAGCACCGTCATGATCGTGGTGTACGCGAGGTCGCGGTGGGCAGCGAGGGCCTCGTGCACCTGACGCACCGTCTGAGGCTCGCGGGCCGACCACAAATGGTCCATCACGGACCGTTCCAGGTCCCCGAGCCGTGTCAGCTTGGCCATCTTCGGTTCATCTCCTACCCGCTGTAGGTCAAAGCGTACTACGCGATTACTACCGATTGTCGTATCCATCTTGACTGCTACCGCCTCCACGCGCTCGCCGCCGAATCCGGGTGCGGCAGGCACTCGCGCGCCTCCACGGCGGCTTGTGAGTCCGGTCACAGGGGGTAGCTCCTTCATGGTCGATGACTATAGTAAGGCTAACCTAACCCCGCTGCCACGATTGGAGGTTCCGTGACTGTCCTCGTCGACGACCCGCTCATCGCGAGCATGGCGATCAGGCACGCCTTGCCCATCCACGAGTCGAGCCGCCGGCTGCGCGAGCTCTATCCGGAGTGCCCCCGCGTCTACGGCGTGGCGGTCATGGGCGACCTGTCCCGTCGACGGTGGTGGCCACTCACCGAAGCCCTCACCGCCGGTCGCCTCCAAGCCATGTTCGACGCGGGCGTCGCCGAAACCGACAGCCCATACGCGGTGGCGCAGCAACTGGCGGCCACCTTCGCCCACGTGGTGGTCGGCCGGGTCGTCCCGCTGCTCGTGCTCGAGGGACGAGCGTGGGACACGGGTCTCGAGAACCTGTGGGTCCATGTCGATTCCGAAGGCGCCATCGACTGGGTAGGAGTGGTCGATCCGACGCTGCGGGCCCTGCCCGATGACCCGCATTTCGCCGCCCGCCCGCGCCTCGGGGCGGGTCGACCCGCCCAGCACGGCATCGTCGCGCTGCCCAACGAAGCCGCGCTGACAACCTGGATCGCCCATCGCAGCCACCGAGCGCTCGCACCGCTTTTCGCCCAGCTCGCCGACGTCAGCGGGGGAGCCATGACGACCTCGGCCATGTGGCATATCGTCGGCGGCGCCGTGGTCGGTGCAGCGACCCAGATTCCGCTGCTGTCGGGCGCGAGCGAGATCACCAGCATGCGCCGCAGCCAGGCGGTATTGGATGCGCTGGTCAGCTTCGGCGTGCCAGTGCGCGGAACGAATCGAACAGCCACGGGGAAGGCCTTGATTAATTAGGGCAGCCTTGCCTATGCTGATGGCAACGGTCGCACCGTGAACCACCGGACCGAGCCGGAGTTTCTGAGGGCTGCAGAAACCCCCGGTCCATCCACAGGACGGGCCCCACGCTCAGCGTGGGGCCCGTCCTCACGTTCACCCCACCCCCGAGACCGCACCGGCCGGGCCGCGGTGTAGACACAAGCGGTGACTGATCTTCCCCCTGGGCTCGGCAACGGTTTCGACGCCGAACTGGGCCTGACCTATGTGGAGATGACCCCCGACGGCGGCCGGGCCACGTTGCCGATCACCGACAAACTGCTTCAACCGTGGGGCATCGTGCACGGCGGCGTCTACTGTGCCGTGATCGAGAGCATGGCCAGTGTGTCGGGGCACGTGTGGCTGTCCGAGAACGGTGGTGGCACCGTGGTCGGTGTCAACAACAACACCGACTTCCTGCGCGCGATTCGCGGGGGCACGGTCAGCGCCCAGTCCACGCCCATCCACCGAGGCCGCCGCCAGCAGTTGTGGCTGATCACGATCACCGACGACGCCGGGCGTGCCGTCGCGCGGGGACAGGTACGGCTGCAGAACATCGCCGACGAGTGAACGGCCGCTGACCCGCTTCCCCGCCCCAGTGCGGGTGCGTGTGCCGGTTGCTCGCCCGAGCGCTCACCGGCTCGGCGTGGCAGTATCGCCCACTATGCGACTGACCCCGCATGAACAGGAACGGCTGCTCCTTTCGTATGCCGCCGAACTCGCCCGCCGCCGTCAGGCCCGCGGTCTCAAGCTCAACCACCCCGAAGCGGTAGCGCTGATCACCGACCACATCCTCGAGGGCGCCCGCGACGGCCGGACGGTGGCCGAGCTGATGACCAGCGGACGCGAAGTTCTCGCTCGCGCAGACGTGATGGACGGGATTCCCGAGATGCTGGAAGACGTCCAGGTGGAGGCGACATTCCCGGACGGCACCAAACTCGTCACCGTCCACCACCCAATCGCGTGAGCAGGAGACCCGCCGATGAGTAGCCCTGTGT
>NZ_BLTG01000059.1 GCF_017312405.1 Mycobacterium sp. PO1 | reverse complement strand
CCCTCCCCCAAAGCCCAGAAATCGCGACCCCGCCGACCCCCGGACCGGCTGCGCACCGTGCACGAGACGTCGGCCGGCGGGCTGGTGATCGACGGGATCGACGGGCCCAAGGACCGCCAGGTCGCCGCGCTGATCGGGCGCGTCGACCGTCGCGGCCGCATGCTGTGGTCGCTGCCCAAGGGCCACATCGAGATGGGTGAGACGGCCGAACAGACCGCGATCCGCGAGGTCGCCGAGGAAACCGGCATCCAGGGCAGCGTGCTCGCCGCCCTGGGCAGCATCGACTACTGGTTCGTCACCGAGGGCCGACGCGTGCACAAGACCGTGCACCATTACCTGATGAGGTTTCTCGACGGTGAGCTCTCCGACGAGGACATCGAGGTCACCGAAGTGGCCTGGGTGCCGCTGCACGAGCTGCCCGCCAAACTGGCCTACGCCGACGAACGGCGGCTGGCCGCGGTCGCCGACCAGCTGATCGACACCCTGCACACCGAGGGGCTCGAGGCGTTGCCGCCGTTGCCGACGACAACACCGCGCCGGCGCGGCCAGACCCATTCGCACACCCGCAGACACCGACCCGACCCCACCGCACAACCCCAGAACGGCCGGCGGACGAACGGCTGCGGACAAGGACCGTGACGAGGCGGGCACACCGGGCATGGCTGCGGCTGGCCACCGCGGTCCTGGCGCTGTCGTTCGCCGTGGCGCCCACCGGAGCGGTCGCTGCGCACGCCCAGCCCGCGGCCGACCAGTTCCTGCGGCTGACCATCGACACCGTGACCCCGGATGTCATGACGACCACCAGCGAACCCCTGGTGACGGTCACCGGCACCGTCAGCAACATCGGTGACCGGCCGGTGCGCGATGTGGTGGTCCGGCTCGAACACGCGCCGGCGGTGACGGCCTCGACGTCGCTGCGCACGGATCTGTCCGGCAACCTCGACCAGTACCAACCGGTGTCGGACTTCATCACCGTCGCCCCGGAGATGGCCCGCGGCCAGGAGGTGCCGTTCCGGCTGGCCGCCCCGGTACGGTCCGCCACCTACGCGTCGCTGGACATCGACGACCCCGGCGTCTACCCGGTCCTGGTCAACGTCAACGGCACCCCCGACTACGGCGCGCCGGCCCGGCTCGACGACACCCGCTTCCTGCTGCCGGTCATGGGTGTTCCGCCCGAGGCCGGGGCCGAACGGTCCGGGGCGAACACGCTGGAGTCGGCGATACCGCCGGACACCACCCGCCCGGTGGGCCTGACGATGTTCTGGCCGCTGGCCGACCGGCCCCGGCTGGCCGGCGGACAGCCCGGCGGCACTGCTCCGGTTCGGCTCATCGACGACGAGCTCGCGACGTCGCTGGCCCCGGGTGGACGGCTGGACACCATGCTGTCGGCGGTGGAGTTCGCGACCAGTCTGGAGGTCGATCCCGCCGGCGAGGTGACCCGCGCGCTGTGCCTGGCGGTGGATCCCGATCTGCTGGTGACCGTCAGCGCCATGACGGCCGGCTACGTCGTCAACGACGCCGCCGACGCGGGCGCGGGCACCCCGACGCATCCGGGCACCGGCCAGCAGGCCGCCACCGACTGGCTCGCCCGACTGACGACATTGGCCCAGCGCATGTGCGTCGCGCCGACGGTGTACGCCCAGGCCGACCTCGACGCGCTGCGCCGGGTGGGCGACCCGGGCCTGTCGACGATCGCAACCACCACCGGCGCCGACATCGTCGACCGCCTGCTCGGCACCACCGCGATCCGCGGCGCCACGCTGATCGGCGACGGCCCGGTCACCGCGCCCGCGGTGCGCCTGTTGTCCGACGTCTACGGTCCCGCCGGGACCGTCGCCATCGGGGCCGCGCCACTGGCCGGCCCCGGAGATGCGGTGGACGACACCCCCGCCACCGCCGACGCGGTGCCGGTGCGGTTCACCCCCGGTGTCACCGCGGCGCTGTTCGACCCCGCCGTCGGGGCGGCGCTCGGCGGCGCAGGCACCAACCCGGAGACACCGACTTATCTGGAACCGTCGCTGGACATCCCGCTCAAACAGGATTCCGCCGTGGCCCGCCGCCAGGACGCGCTCGGCGCCCTGCTGTGGCGCTCACTCAATCCCGACCTGGCGCCGCGCGAGCAGATCCTGATGCCGCCGCTGGTGTGGAATCTCAGCGCCGACGACGCCCAGGCGATCCTCACCGCCCTCGCCAGCAGCATCCGCTCCGGTCTCGCCGAGCCGCGCCCGCTGCCCGAGGTCATCGCCGACGCGGCCGCGACGGCGGAGACGGCCCCGCTGCCGCGCGGAGTGCCGGGCAATCCGCGAGGCCGCTTCGACGACGGCGTGATCTCCGGAATCGCCGCCGTGACGGGCCGGTTGTGGGGGCTGACCTCCGCGTTGACCACCGATGAGCGCACCGGCCTCACCGGGTTCAGCTACACCGATCCGCTGCGCGAGGATCTGTTGCGGGCGCTGAGTCAGTCCGTGCCGCCCGACGCCCGCAACGGTCTGGCCCAGCAGCGACTCACCACTGTCGGGCGCACCGTCGAGGACCTGTTCAACGCCGTCACCATCGTCAATCCGAGCGGCTCCTACACGCTCGCCACCGAGCGCAGCCCGCTGCCGCTGGCGCTGCGCAACGACCTGCCCGTGCCGATCCGGGTCCGGCTCGACATCGACGCACCGCCGGGCATGACGGTCACCGACATGGGCGAGATCGTGCTGCCGCCGGGATTCCTGCCGCTGAAGGTGCCGATCGAGGTGCACTTCACCCAACGGGTGGCGGTCGACGTCGCGCTCCGCACCGCCGACGGTCTGCCACTCGGCGAACCGGTGCGGTTGTCGGTGCACTCCAACGCCTACGGCAAGGTGCTGTTCTTCATCACGCTGACCGGCGGGGTGGTGCTGGTGCTGCTGGTGGGCCGGCGACTGTGGCACCGGTTCCGCGGTCAGCCCGACCGCGCGGACCTGGACCGCCCGGACCCGATCGAGGTCGCGCTGGCATGGGACGACAGCGACGACGGCCACGAGACCGGGGACCGTGACACCGGGGACAGGGCGGACCGGGCCACCCGCGGTCGCGACGGTTCCCGCGGGCGACGCACCTCGACGACCACCGGTGGCACCGGTGAGTGATTCGGTACGGCGCACCGCGAACGGTCCCGCGCCGCGCCCCGAGCTGTCCGATTCGGCGGTCGTGTCGCGCTCCTGGGGGATGGCGATCGCCACGCTGGTCAGCCGGCTCACCGGGTTCGCCCGGATGGTGCTGCTGGCCATCCTGCTCGGCGGGCCGCTGCTCAGTGCCTTCACCGTCGCCAACCAGCTGCCCAACCTGATCGCGGCGCTGGTGCTGGAGGCCACGTTCACCGCCATCTTCGTGCCCGTGCTCGCCCGCGCCGAACGCGACGACCCCGACGGCGGAGCGGCGTTCGTGCGCCGCCTCCTCACGCTGGCCACGACGCTGCTGCTGGCCGTCACGGCCGTGTCGATCGTGGCGGCGCCGCAGCTGGTGAACCTGATGCTGGGGTCGGATCCGGAGGTCAACCGCCCGCTCACCACCGCGTTCGCGTATCTGCTGCTGCCGCAGATCATCTTCTACGGGCTGTCATCGGTGTTCATGGCGATCCTCAACACCCGCAACGTGTTCGGCCCGCCGGCCTGGGCGCCGGTGGTCAACAACATGGTCGCCCTGGTTACGCTCGGGCTGTTCGCGCTCGTCCCGGGCGAGCTGTCCGTCGACCCGGTCGCGATGGGCACCGCCAAACTGCTGGTGCTCGGCATCGGTACGACGCTGGGTGTCATCACCCAGGCCGCCGTGGTGTTCGTGGCGCTGCGCGCCCGCCACGTCAGCATGCGGCCGCTGTGGGGTATCGACGACCGGCTCAAGAAGTTCGGGATGATGGCGCTGGCGATGGTGCTCTATGTGCTCATCAGCCAGGCAGGTCTGGTGGTGGGCAACCGGATCGCTGCCGGCGCAGCCGATTCGGGGCCGGCGATCTACAACTACACGTGGCTGATCCTGCAGCTGCCGTTCGGCATCATCGGCGTCACCGTGCTGACCGTGGTGATGCCGCGGCTGTCCCGCAACGCGGCCGCCGAGAACGGCCCCGCAGTGCTGGCCGACCTGTCGCTGGCCACCCGCCTGACCATGGTCACGCTGATCCCGATCGTCGCGATGATGACCGTCGGCGGGCCCGCGATCGGCAGCGCCCTGTTCTCCTACGGGAACTTCGGGGCAGCCGACGCGGGCTACCTCGGCGTCGCCATCTCCCTGTCGGCGTTCACGCTGATCCCCTACACCCTGCTGCTGTTGCAGCTGAGGGTCTTCTACGCCCGCGAGGAGCCGTGGACGCCGATAGTGCTGATCGTCGTGATCACCGCGGTGAAGATCGCGGCGTCGGTGGCGGCGCCGCACCTGACCGACGACCCGAAGCTGGTCGCCGGCTACCTGGGTCTGGCCAACGGGCTGGGCTTCCTCGCCGGGGCCGCGGTCGGCCACTTTTTGCTGCGGTCACGGCTGAATCCACCGGACGGGCACCTGCTCAGCCTCGACGTGGTCCGAACCATCCTGGTCACCATCACCGCGTCGTTGGGCGGGGGCCTGCTCGCACACATCGCCGATCGCGTGCTCGGTCTGGAGGTGCTGACCGATCAGTGGGGCGGCGGGGGTTCCCTGCTGCGGTTGACCGTCCTGGGCCTGATCATGGTGCCCGTCATCGTCGGGGTGCTGCTCGCGGCCCGGGTACCCGAGGCCGAGGCCGCACTGGCGCTGGTGCGCCGCCGCCTCGGATCCCGCCGGGCAACCCCGCCTGCCCGCGCTCTACCGTCCGTCCCGCCACGATCCGGGCGGTCCCTCACGTACCCTGATCGCAAGAGTTCGTCCTCGCCGCACCGCCACCAGCAGCCCGATCCGGTGCAGCGCGGACCTTCGGCCGACGTCGCCGACGACTGGAGGAGGGGGAGAGGATCCGCGGTGAGCGACAGACCCGCAAACGGTTCTCCGGCCGATCACGATTCCGCGGACAGCCCTGAAACCACTCGTCTCTCCCGGCCGACCGGTCCCGCGGCCGACGACTTCCAGCCGGACGTGCCCGCCGCCGCGAAGCCCGATCCGGTGTCGGCATCGGAGGGTCGCCGGCCCGCGAACGACTACGCCGGTGACCCGACCCGCGAACCGGTGGCGTTCGAATCCCCGCGCGAACAGACCGTCGAGACGCCGTTGTCCGGCGACGACGTCCACCTCATTCCCGGCGCGACGATCGCCGCCGGCCGCTACCGGCTGCTGGTTTTTCACGGCGGACCCGCCAACCTGCAGTTCTGGCAGGCCCTGGACACCGCGCTGGACCGACAGGTCGCCCTGACGTTCGTCGACCCCGACGGCACGATGCCCGACCACGAGGTGCAGGAGATCCTGTCCCGCACCCAGCGACTCGGACGCATCGACATGCCCGGTGTGGCGCGTGTCCTCGACGTCGTCAGCAGCGGCTCCGGAGGCCTGGTCGTCTCGGAGTGGATCCGGGGCGGATCGCTGGTCGAGGTCGCCGACACCGCGCCCTCCCCGATCGGCGGTGCCCGGGCCGTGCAGTCCCTGGCCGCGGCCGCCGACGTCGCGCACCGGCAGGGCGTCGCGTTGTCGGTGGATCACCCCAGCCGGATCCGGGTCAGCATCGACGGCGACGTCGCGCTGGCGTTTCCGGCGACGCTGCCCGACGCCACCCCCGAGAACGACATCCGCGGGATCGGCGCCGCGCTGTACGCCCTGCTGGTCAACCGCTGGCCACTGCCCGAACGCGGTGAGCCCAGCGGCTTGGCGCAGGCCGACCGCGACGCCGCCGGCCAGCCCGTCGAACCCAAGACGGTGGACCGCGACATCCCGTTCCAGATCTCGGCCGCGGCCATCCGGGCCGTCCAGGACGGCGGGGCGATCCGCAGCGCCGGCACCCTGCTGAACCTGCTGCAGCAGGCCACCGCGGTCGCCGACCGCACCGACCACCTCGCCCCCGTCGAGGCCGCGCCCGAACCCGCCGCCGAGGACTGGAAGCCCGAGCCCGACCCCGAGGCCGAAGCGCGACGCCGCAAGGGCCTGATCATCGGCCTGAGCGTCGGCGCTGCCGTGCTCGTGTTGTTCGTGGTGCTGATGGGCACGGTGCTCAGCAACATCTTCGGCGACGTCGACGACGGTCTGGGCGGCGACGAACTCGGCCTGAACTCGCCCACCGAATCCTCGGAACAGACCAGTGAGCCGCAGACCGCCGGGCAGGTGATCGAACCCAGCTCGGTCACCGTGTTCTCCCCCGAAGGTGAGGCCGACGCGCCCGATCTGGCCGAGCTCGCCATCGACGGCGACCCGAGCACGGTGTGGCCCACCGACACCTACAGCGACCCGGAGCCGTTCCCGAACTTCAAGAACGGGTTGGGCCTGATGCTGCAGCTGCCGGAGCCGGCGACGCTGGGATCGGTGACGATCAACCTCAACAGCACCGGCACGTCCGTGCAGATCCGCTCGTCGTCCACCGCCACCCCGTCCTCGCTGGACGACACCACCGCACTGACCCAGCCCACTGCGCTTCGACCGGGGTCCAACACCATCGACGTCGAGGACGCGGCACCGACGTCACACGTGCTGGTGTGGATCACCAAGCTCGGAAACGTCGGCGGGGAGAGCCGCTCCGACATCGCCGAGATCACGCTGCGCGCGGCGTCCTGACCGGGTCCATCCCCAGCACCGCACCGGGGTCGGCGCAGATGAGCGTGGACGCCAGAAACTGGTGTCCGACACCCCCTGTCGGTGCCCTTAGTGTTCGGCTGTGGGGATCTTCGGGGCACGTGCACATCGCAGGGAACGGCTGCTCGGTGACGTTGAACCGCTCGGTGACGTTGAACCGCTCAGTGACGTTGAACTGCTCAGTGACGTTGAACTGCTCAGTGACGCCGAGTTGCTCGACGCGCATGTCCGCGGCGACCGATACGCATTCGAGGAGCTGTTCCACCGCCACCATCGGCAGCTCTACCGGTTGGCGACGCTGACCAGCCGCAACCCCGACGACGCCGCCGACGCGCTGCAGGACGCCATGCTCGCCGCGCACCGATCCGCGCACCGGTTCCGCCACGACTCCACGGTCAGCAGCTGGCTGTATCGCATCGTCGTCAACGCCTGCCTGGACCGGCTGCGGCGCAACCGGGTGCATTCGTGCGAGGTACTCGAGGAGCACGCCGGTCCGGCTACCGACCCGACCGGTCGGCTCGTCACCGCTCTCGTCGTCGAGCGCGCGCTGCTGGGCCTGCCTGTCGAGCAGCGAGCCGCGGTCGTCGCGGTCGACATGCAGGGCTACACAGTCGCCGAGACGGCGCTGATCCTGGGTGTGCCCGAGGGCACGGTGAAGAGCCGCTGCTCACGGGCCCGCGCCAAACTGGCGGGCGCGCTGGACGGGCTGGCCGCCGGTGCCCCCGCCGGGTGACCGCGGTCGGTTAGCCTCGAACGGTTCGCAGGAGTCGACGAGCAGCCGGGGGCAGCCATGGACGGTCACGCGGGCCGTGACCCCGGCACCGATCCGCCCGAACTCACCGCCGCGGTGCTGGCCGACCTGCAGGCCGGACTGCTCGACGACGCCACCGCAGCCCGCATCCGGCGCCGCGCCTGCGACGATCCCGAAGCCACGCGCACCCTCGCCCACCTCGACGCGGTGCGGGGTGAGCTGGCCCGGCTCGGCAGCGATCCGTCCGGCGCGCCCGTTCCGCCGCCCGACGTCACCGCCCGGGTCGGTGCCGCAGTGCGTGCGGCGTCCAGCACGCCCGAACACCGCATCGCCCGGCCCAGCCTCAGCCGTCCCCAGCGGGTGGCGGTCGGAGGCGGGCTGCTGGCCGCCACCGCGGCGGTCGCGATAGGCGCCGTGACCCTCACCCGCGAGCCGGGTCCGTCGTTCCCGGCCGGACCGACCGCCTCGCAGATCACCGCCGCGCCCGACGACTTCCCGGTCCCCGAGACCGAGTTACGCGCGCTGCTGTCCGCGCCGGCCGACCTGGGCCCGTTGACCGATCCGCGGCGGCTCGCCTCCTGCCTGGCCGGGCTAGGCCACTCCCCCGGCGGACCGGTGCTCGGCGCGCGGACCGACCGGGTCGCCGGCCGTCCTGCCGTGGTGCTGGTTCTTCCCGACGAGGTCCCCGACCGGGCCACCGCCGTCGTCGTCGCCTCCACCTGCAGTGCCGCCGACACCGGCCTGCTCGCACGCCGGAGTCTGGACCTGCCGTGAACCCACCGACACCCCCACTGGGCAGGTCTGCGGGAACACCCGGGCATACCCTGTTGTTAGAACCCGTGCCGCAGGCAGAAAGGCTCGCATGACCTCCTCACCCACCATCCATGACGTCATCGTCATCGGCTCCGGTCCGGCCGGTTACACCGCCGCCGTGTACGCCGCGCGCGCCCAGCTCAAGCCCCTGGTCTTCGAGGGCAGCCAATTCGGCGGCGCGCTGATGACCACCACCGAGGTCGAGAACTACCCCGGCTTCAAAGACGGCATCATGGGCCCCGAACTCATGGACCAGATGCGTGAGCAGGCCCTGCGCTTCGGCGCCGACCTGCGCATGGAAGATGTCGACGCGGTCGATCTGACCGGACCGGTCAAGACCGTCACCGTCGGCGACGAAACCCATCACGCCCGCTCGGTCATCCTGGCCATGGGTGCCGCGGCCCGCCATCTCGGCGTGCCGGGCGAGGACAGCCTGCTCGGCATGGGGGTCAGCACTTGCGCCACCTGCGACGGCTTCTTCTTCCGCGACCAGGACATCGCCGTGGTCGGCGGCGGCGACTCGGCCATGGAGGAGGCCACCTTCCTGACCCGGTTCGCCCGCAGCGTCACGCTCATCCACCGCCGCGACGAGTTCCGCGCCTCTCGGATCATGCTCGAACGCGCCCAGGCCAACGACAAGATCACCATCCTGACCAACACGGCCGTCACCGCCATCGAGGGCGACCCCAAGGTCAGCGGCATCCGGTTGCGCAACACCGTCACCGGCGAAGAATCCGAGCTGGCCGTCACCGGCGTGTTCGTCGCCATCGGGCACGACCCGCGCTCCGAGTTGGTCCGTGGACAGATCGACCTGGACGACGAGGGTTACGTCAAGACCCGCGGACGGACCACCTACACCTCGGTGGACGGGGTGTTCGCCGCTGGCGACCTGGTGGATCACACCTACCGGCAGGCCATCACCGCGGCCGGCACCGGATGTTCGGCCTCGATCGACGCCGAACGCTGGCTGGCCGACCACGACGAGACCCCAACCGCTCCCCCCACCCCGACCACCGCCGACGGCAGCGACCTGATAGGAGCACAGCAATGACCGATTCCGGCACGGAGGCAGCCACCGTTGCGGTGACCGACGACTCGTTCTCCCAGGACGTGCTGTCCTCGAGCACACCGGTCCTGGTCGACTTCTGGGCCACCTGGTGCGGACCGTGCAAGATGGTCGCCCCGGTCCTGGAGGAGATCGCCTCGGAGAAGGCGGGCTCACTGACGGTCGCCAAGCTCGACGTCGACGAGAACCCGGCCACCGCGAGGGACTTCCAGGTGGTGTCGATCCCGACGATGATCTTGTTCAAGGACGGCGAGCCGGTCAAGCGCATAGTCGGCGCCAAGGGCAAGGCCGCGCTGCTGCGCGAACTCGCTGACCTGGTCTGACAGCGGACTCAGCTGCGGCGGCGGCCGCCGCCGCGGGCCGGAACAACGCGCCGACGTTTTCCGGATTGCGCTGCTCTTCTGAGACAATTACGGCTATGTCGAGCTTGCGTCGCGGTGACCGCGGGGGTGCGGTCACCGAGATCCGGGCCGCGTTGGCGGCCCTGGGCATGATCGACAATCCCGACGACGATCTCACCACCGGCAGGCACGTCGCGGTCGACGTCTTCGACGATGACCTCGACCACTCCGTGCGCGCGTTCCAGCAGCATCGCGGTCTGCTGGTGGACGGCATCGTCGGTGAAGCCACCTACCGCGCCCTCAAAGAGGCCTCCTACCGTCTCGGTGCCCGCACCCTCAACCACCAGTTCGGCGCACCGATGTACGGCGACGACGTGGCGACGTTGCAGGCACGCCTGCAGGATCTCGGGTTCTACACCGGCTTGGTGGACGGCCACTTCGGTCTGCAGACGCACAATGCGCTGTCGTCGTATCAACGTGAGTACGGGTTGTATCCCGACGGCATCTGCGGCCCGGAAACGTTGCGGTCCCTGTACTTCCTGGGCTCGCGGGTGACCGGTGGTTCACCGCACGCCATCCGCGAGGAGGAGCTGGTGCGCAGCTCCGGGCCCCGCCTGTCCGGCAAGCGGATCATCATCGATCCGGGGCGCGGCGGCGACGACCACGGGCTCATCATGAACGGGCCCGCCGGCCCCATCAGCGAAGCAGACATCCTGTGGGACTTGGCCAGTCGCCTCGAAGGCCGGATGACCGCGATCGGCATGGAGACGTTTCTGTCCCGTCCGGCCCACCGCTCCCCCACTGACGCCGAGCGCGCCGGCACCGCCAACACCGTCGGCGCCGATCTGATGATCAGCCTGCGCTGCGCGACCCAACCCAGTCCGGCGGCCAACGGCGTGGCGTCCTTCCATTTCGGCAACTCGCACGGCTCGGTGTCCACGATCGGACGTAACCTCGCCGATTTCATCCAGCGAGAGGTCGTGGCCCGCACCGGATTACGCGACTGCCGCGTGCACGGCCGGACCTGGGATCTGCTCCGGTTGACCCGGATGCCGACCGTCCAGGTCGACGTCGGTTACGTCACCAATCCCGGCGACCGCGCCACGCTGGTGTCCGCCGAGTCGCGTGATTCCCTCGCCGAGGGCATCCTCGCCGCGGTGAAGCGGCTCTATCTGCTCGGCAAGAACGACCGTCCCACCGGCACGTTCACCTTCGCCGAGTTGCTGGCCCACGAATTGTCCGTGGAACAGGCCCGCCAGGGCTGACCGCTCGCGCCGGTGGCCACCGTTCTGCGGGACCGATCGCTTGAGCCGCAACGTTTTTCGGCGCCCGGATGTCTCACTGCCCCGGTTTTCCTTCTCGCCCAGGCGCCGTTCCTGACGCCGCGAATTCTCGGGCCCGGCGGATCACGATGCCTACCCGACCGTCCCTTGTCCTCACGAGCTCTCGCGCCCGGTTCGGGTCAGGCGAACTCCACGGACGACGACCCCGAGCCGACCATTTGCAGTTGGGCGCTCTGCAGCAGTCGCTCCAGCGCTGCCTCCACGTCGGCCTTCCAGCCGAGGCCCTGCTCGAGCTCCAAACGCAGCCGGGGGAAATAGGTGTGGTGAGACACGACGACGAAACCGGCGTCGAGCAGCAGATCGCTGTCGAGCACGCATTGCTCCACCGAGCAGTCCCCCAGCGCTTCCATCACCGGGACGACATCGGCCGGCCGCTGGGCGGGATCGCTCAGCGCGGCGACCTCCGCAGTCCGCCCGAAGGCCTCCAGCGCGCGGACACCGCGCCGCACCAGGTCTGCGACCACGGCGGCGATCAGCGTGCGGGACAACTCCTGCGCCGCCTCGCCGGGGTCGATGCCCAGCGATGTCAGTAACACCGCGTCGGCACTCACCGGGCCGGTGGGAAAGCGTCCGGCCCGCGGCACCGACCGCGGCGGGGCGTAGAAGACGTACCCCAGGCATGGCTCATCACCGGTGTCGGGTGCGGGATCCTCGCCTACGGCGACCTCCTGGATGTCGACGGCCAACTGCCCGCACGAACCCCATTCGAGCATGACCATCGACAGCCACGCTTCCTTCTCGAACTCGGGGTCCGACAGCTGGCCCTCCGCACCGACGGTGAGCGGGTCGACCTCCCAGTACACGCAACGCCGTGCATGCTTCGGCAACTGCTCGAAAGCTTCGAGCCGAAGAGGCGTGATGCGAGCGGCCACTACACCCCCGGGTCTTGTCGCCGTTCCGAAATGGACTGTTGCCACTCCAGGATAGAAGGCGCCGACCGCAGGGAGCCGCGGCGGCCCGGATTCGGGCCGTTGCGCGTGGCCTGAATCCAATTGTGTTGACCGGCAATGCGTTTGCCGCGCACCGCGCGATGCGTCGGTCCCGTTCGCCGGGCTGTGTCACAGTGACGTAATTCGCACGGGTGGTAGGTCATCGCGACGACGCGTTCATCAAGTCGACGATGCGTTGCAGATCGTCGACCGAACCGAATTCGACCACGATCTTGCCCTTGCGCTTCCCCAGGCTCACCGTCACCCGGGTGTCAAAGGCCGACGACAGCTGTTCGGCGACATCCTGCAGACCCGGCATCTGGATCGGCTTACGTCGCGGTGCGGAGGGCGGTGCATTCCCATCCCGGTTCGCCAGTGTCACGGCTTCCTCGGTGGCACGCACCGACAGACCCTCGGCAACGATCCGGGCGGCGAGCTCCTCCTGCACCTCCGGACCGCCTTCGAGCGACAGCAGCGCCCGCGCATGCCCAGCGGACAGAACGCCGGCGGCGACACGGCGCTGCACGGCGATGGGCAGCCGCAGCAGCCGGATCATGTTCGTGATCAGCGGCCGGGACCGTCCGATCCGCGACGCGAGTTCATCGTGGGTGACGCCGAACTCGTCGAGCAACTGTTGATACGCGGCGGCCTCTTCGAGGGGGTTCAGCTGGACGCGGTGGATGTTCTCCAGCAGCGCGTCGCGCAGCATGCTGTCGTCGGCGGTCTCCCGCACAATCGCCGGAATCGTCGCGACGCCGGCTTCCTGGGCTGCACGCCAACGGCGCTCCCCCATCACCAGCTGATAGCGCGGGGCTCCGGTTGCATCGTCCTGATTCGTCGGGGCGGCCCGCACGACGATCGGCTGCATCAATCCGAACTCGCGGATGGAGTGCACCAGCTCAGCGAGTGACTCCTCGTCGAACACCTGGCGCGGCTGACGCGGATTGGGCTCGATCTGCGCGGGATCGATCTCCCGATAGACCGCACCGGCCGGGTTGGACTCCTCCGGCTGCGGCGTCACGGTCGGTCCACCGAGCACCACGTCGGCAGCTGCCGATCCCATCCGCGGACCGAAGGTCGACGGTTCACCGTCTTCCGCCGGGCCCGTCGGGATCAGTGACGCCAGCCCGCGGCCGAGCCCGCTGCGTTTACGCGCCGGGTTGTTCATCGATTACCCCTTCTCCTCACCAAGGATCCACGCCGTTCGACGCTCACCGCGTCTGCCCTCCCGCTCCTCGGTAGGCCAACTCCCGGCTGGCGTCCAGGTAGCTCATCGCTCCGCGCGAGCCTGGGTCGTAATCGATGATCGACATTCCGTAGCCCGGCGCCTCTGACACCTTCACGCTGCGCGGAATCACCGTCTGCAGCACCTTGTCGCCGAAGTGTGCACGAACATCCATCGCGACCTGGTCCGCCAACTTGGTCCGCCCGTCGTACATCGTGAGCACGACGGTGGTGACATCAAGAGCTGGGTTCAGGTGGGCCTTGACCATCTCGATGTTGCGAAGCAGCTGCCCCACACCCTCGAGCGCGTAGTACTCGCACTGAATGGGGATCAGGACCTCCGGTGCGGCGACCAAGGCGTTGATGGTCAGCAGACCCAGCGACGGCGGGCAATCGATGAACACATAGTCGAAGTCGTACTGCTCGAGTTCGGACAGCGCGGTGCGCAGTCGCCCTTCCCGGGCGACCATGCTCACCAACTCGATCTCGGCACCGGCCAGATCGATGGTGGCGGGGATGCAGAACAGCCGTTCGTTGTGCGGGCTCTGCTGTACGGCCTCGCCGACGTCGATGTCGCCGAGCAACACCTCGTATGACGAGGCCGTCCCGGGACGATGTTCGATGCCCAACGCGGTGCTGGCGTTGCCCTGGGGATCGAGATCAATGACCAGGACGCGCATGCCTTGCAGGGCCAGTGCCGATGCGATGTTGACCGCGGTCGTGGTCTTCCCGACTCCGCCCTTCTGATTGGCGATGGTGAACACTCGCTGGCGGGCCGGCCGGGGCAGCTGTCCCTGGGCCGCGTGCATCATCCGGACGGCGCGCTCAGCCTCCGCCCCGATCGGCGTATCCACGTCCTGGCTGTCCCAGGTTTCACGTGAAACATCCGTCGGAGCGCCGGTCGGCTCTCCGGGAATCGACGTCACTTGGGGTTCCTTCCCGCTGGCGGCTGCTTCCCTCGCGTCATACTCCGGAACCCTACGACCACGGTTGCGGGCGGGTCCACGTATTGCGCCCCACATCTCTTCACCTTCACATCGGTCATGCCGAGCGACGCCATCGCCCGCGCGTGCTCACGTACCTCATCCTCGGCGCGCTCTCCCTTGATCGCCAGCATGCGGCCACCGGTGCGAAGCAGAGGACAACTCCAGCGCGTCAGCTTGTCCAGGGATGCCACGGCGCGGGACACGACGACGTCGACCTCCCCCACCTCGTCGCGGACCGACCGGTCTTCGGCCCGGCCACGAATGACCACACATTGGATGCCGAGCTCCTCGACGACTTCCCGCAGAAAGTCGCTCCGCCGCAGGAGCGGTTCGATCAGCGTGACCCGCACGTCTGGCCGCGCCAGGGCCAACGGTATCCCGGGCAGGCCGGCTCCACTCCCGATGTCCGCCACCTTCTCGCCGGACTCGAGCATCTCGCCGACCACCGCGCTGTTGAGTACGTGACGGTCCCATAATCGTGCCACTTCACGCGGACCCAACAATCCGCGCTCCACTCCGGCTCCAGCCAGGATCTCGGTGTAGCGCACCGCCGCGTCGGCGGCAGCACCGAACACCGCGTCCACCGCGACGGGCGGCGGCGCAACCTCGGCACGTTTCACGTGAAACATCCTCCGACCGAACGCGCGATGGACGAACTACATGGATGTAACTCTGGGTCAGTCGACCAGGACGACGACGCGACGAGAGGGCTCCACACCCTCGCTCTCGCTGTGCACGCCGCTGACCGCGGCCACGGCGTCATGCACGATCTTGCGTTCGAACGGAGTCATCGGGGATAGCTCTTCCCGCTCCCCGGTCTCCAGGACGCGCCGCGCCACCTTCTCACCCAACGCCGTCAGCTCCTCGCGCCGGCGCTGCCGCCACTGCGCGATGTCGAGCATCAGACGACTGCGCTCGCCGGTCTTCTGGTGCACCGCCAGACGAGTCAGCTCCTGAAGCGCGTCGAGCACCTCGCCCTTACGGCCGACCAACTTCGTCAGGTCGGTCCCGCCGTCGATGCTGACGACCGCGCGGTCCCCTTCGACGTCCAGATCGATGTCTCCATCGAAGTCAAGGAGATCCAGCAGCTCTTCCAGATAGTCACCGGCGATCTCGCCTTCGGCCACCAGCGGGTCGTCCATCTCGTCTCCCCCGTCGGCGCCCGCAGCGTCCCCGGACCCCGCCGCGCCGTCACTGTCGTCAGCCGCACTCGTGGCGCCGGCATCAGCTGTGTCCGTGGCTCCACGATCGGTGTCGGCGGTTCCGGTGGCGCCGGCACCCTCAACCGTTTCGGCGGCTCCGCCATCCTGAACTGTTTCAGCGACTCCGCCATCAGGTGCGGTCTCGAACTTCGTCATGCGTACCTCTTTCTCATTCGCGCTCGCCTGCGCGTCAACGTTTCCGTTTCTTCGGCCGGGCTCCCGGCTTCGGGGTTCGGTTCACCGCCCCGTTCCGCGCCGCAGACTTGGCCGCGGAGTCGGTGTTGGTCGCGGGCGCACTCTCGTTCGAGTCCGCCTTGGCCGCACCGTTGCTCTCGGGTTCCGTACCGTCGACCGCGGCGGAACCGCTGTTGGCGACACCAGCCGAATCGGCCTTCTTCTTACGAGGCTTGGCGCCCGGCGCCGGAGCGTTGGCCGCCCGCCGCTCGATGGCCTCGAGCTTCTTCTGCTCTTCTTCCTTCTCGATCTTGCCGAACACGTAGTGCTGCTGACCGAAGGTCCAGATGTTGTTCGCGAACCAGTACAGGATGATCGCCAGAGGCAGGAACGGCCCACCGACCACCACACCGAGCGGGAAGACGTACAGCGCCAGCTTGTTCATCAGCGCGGTCTGTGGATTGGCGGCCGCCTCCGGGCTCTGCCTCGCGACCGAGGCGCGGCTGTTGAAGTAGGTGGCGATACCGGCCGCGATCATGATCGGCACGCCCACCGCGATCACCGCAGTCCGGTTGAATTCGGTGAATGCCTCCAGACCCGCAGACTGGGTCATGTAGGCCCCGAGCGGTGCCCCGAACAGATTGGCGTCCAGGAAGTGGCGGACATCCTCGGCGCTGAAGAAGTAGTTCGCGAGTTGCGCGTTCTCCTCGACACTCAGGTTGAGATGACCGAACCCGATGCCGCCGGTCCGGTTGAACGACCGCAGAACGTGATAGAGGCCCAGGAACACCGGGATCTGAGCAAGCATCGGCAGACAACCCAGGATCGGGTTGAACCCGTGCTCGCGCTGCAGCTTCTGCATCTCCAGCGCCATCCGCTGGCGATCCTTGCCGTACTTCTTCTGCAGCGCCTTGATCTGGGGTTGCAGCTCCTGCATCTGCCGGGTGGTGCGGATCTGCCGGACGAACGGCTTGTACAGAATCGCGCGCAGCGTGAACACCAGGAACATCACGGACAGCGCCCACGCGAAGAAGTTCGTGGGACCCAGAAGGAAGGCGAAGACCTTGTACCAGACCCACATGATCCCCGACACCGGGTAGTAGATGATGTCGAGGCTGAAGAAATTAAACACGCGGCTGACTCTTCCCTTGGTGGTCCGGGCTGACCCGGTGTTCGGTGACGCCTTCGCCGTACGGGTCGGCGGCCTCACTGTGGTTGTCCGGTTGCCCGTCCCGCTCCGGGATCGGGTCCCATCCTCCGTTATGCCATGGACCGCACTTCCCCAGTCGCACCAGGGCCAGCCATCCGCCGCGCAGCAAGCCGTACTCGCTCAACGCATCGACGGCGTACTGGCTGCAGGTGGGGGTGAACCGACAGGTCGGCAGTCGCAGCGGAGAGATGGTGTGGCGGTAGAGCTGGATGAGAAAGACCAGCGCGCGCACCGGCGCCGATCGCACGCTCATGCGCCGGCCCCCGCTCGGGCCGAGATCCGTGCGAGCGCGGTGCGCAGTTCCTGTTCGAGCCGAAGCGACAACGCGTGCCGACTGCCGGGCAGTGCCCGGATGACTATGCGGTCCGCGGGGGTCAGCTCATCCATGACGGTGCGCGCCACATGGCGCAGCTGCCGGGACACCCGGTGACGTTGCACCGCATTACCCACCGCTTTGGAGACGACCAGGCCGATCCGCGGTCCGGGGTCACCGGTCTGGTCAGAACGCAACCGGTATACGACGAGGTCGGGCTGAGCGGCCCGGATCCCCTGACTGACTGTGGCACCGAACTCGGCCGACCGCGTCATCCGGTTCCGAGCCGGAAGCACCGCGTCAGACCTTGGACCGGATCACGCAGTCAGCGAGCGACGGCCCTTGCGGCGCCGATCCGAGACGATGGCCCGCCCGGCGCGGGTGCGCATCCGCAGCCGGAACCCGTGCACGCGCGCGCGGCGACGGTTGTTGGGCTGAAAGGTCCGCTTGCCCTTGGCCACGTCAGTCACTCCTTGTTGCGTTTGACCGCCACGCGCCAGCCCGCATGATGTCGGTCATGCCAAGCGCGACGCGGACGGCCGTTGGTAAGCTCGTCACTCTTGCCGGCGCGGTCCCCGGTGGCACCGGGTCGCAGCCGTATCACCACTTGCGGGCGACTGTTCGAGGGTACTGACGAGATTTCGCTCGGTCAAACCTACGGTCAGCGCCCCGATCACTGTCACCGTCATCACACCGGACCCACCTGTCACGCTTGTCTGGAACTATTGGGCCAGTGGCGATCTCCGCACCCGACGTCGACACGTTCACGGCCCTCGGAATGTTGCAGAACTGTTGGCACTCGGAGAGAAAACTGTTAGCTTCTGGCAATGCCGATTCCACAACGGATCGGCGAACGACAACGAAGCGAGGACGCCTCCTCCGCCGCGAGCCCACTGGATGATCATCTGTGACGCGCTCCGGTGTGGAGCGTTCGCGCCGGTAGACAACACAACGACGACGGGCGTCCCCTATCCACAGTCTGTGGATAACTTTGTGGACAATTCGTCGTCGTTCGTCAGGTCGACCCTCGCGTCGGCCCCGAGGGGGTTAAGTGTCTGTGAGCGCTGACCCCGACCCCCCCTTCGTCACCATCTGGAACAACGTCGTCACCGAGCTGAACGGCTCACCGGGCGCGGGTGGTCGCACGCTGACCCCGCAACAGCGGGCCTGGCTCAAGCTCGTGCAGCCGCTGGTGCTGACCGAGGGGTTCGCCCTGCTGTCGGTGCCCACGCCGTTCGTCCAGAACGAGATCGAACGACACCTCCGCGAACCGATCGTGGCCGCGCTCAGTCGCCAACTGGGTCAGCGCGTCGAACTCGGCGTCCGGATCGCCGATCCCGCCACCGCGTCCGCCGACGAGCCTGGTCGAGACGGACACAACGGGCGGACCAGCGCGGCGTCGACCATGACCGCGCTCGATCCCGAAACCATGACCGGCGACGGTGCGGACGGCACCTCCTTCGACGACAGCGACGACGATGTCGACGACGACCTGGCCGCACGCGCCAGCGCCGAGGAGAACTGGCCGTCGTATTTCGCCAACCGCGCGGCGAACTCGGCCGGCGACGACGCCTCAGGTGTCACCCTCAACCGGCGCTACACCTTCGACACGTTCGTCATCGGCGCATCCAACCGCTTCGCCCACGCGGCGTCGCTGGCGATCGCCGAAGCGCCCGCCCGGGCCTACAACCCGCTGTTCATCTGGGGAGAGTCCGGTCTGGGTAAGACCCACCTCCTGCACGCGGCCGGCAATTACGCCCAGCGGCTGTTCCCGGGGATGCGGGTCAAGTACGTCTCGACCGAGGAATTCACCAACGACTTCATCAACTCGCTGCGCGATGACCGTCGGGCGTCGTTCAAACGCACCTACCGCGACATCGATGTCCTGCTTGTCGACGACATCCAGTTCATCGAGGGCAAAGACGGTATCCAGGAAGAGTTCTTCCACACGTTCAACACCCTGCACAACGCGAACAAGCAGATCGTCATCTCCTCCGACCGGCCGCCGAAGCAGCTGGCCACCCTCGAGGACCGGCTGCGCACCCGCTTCGAGTGGGGCCTGATCACCGATGTCCAGCCGCCGGAGCTGGAGACGCGGATCGCCATTCTGCGCAAGAAGGCTCAGATGGACCGCCTCGACGTACCCGGTGATGTCCTGGAGTTGATCGCCAGCCGCATCGAGCGCAACATCCGCGAGCTCGAGGGCGCGCTCATCAGGGTCACCGCGTTCGCGTCTCTGAACAAGACCCCCATCGACAAGTCGCTGGCCGAGATCGTGCTGCGCGATCTCATCTCCGACCCCACCACGATGCAGATCAGCACCGCGGCCATCATGGCCGCCACCGCCGAGTACTTCGAGACCAGCGTCGACGAACTGCGAGGGCCGGGCAAGACGCGTGCGTTGGCACAGTCCCGCCAGATCGCGATGTATCTGTGCCGCGAACTCACCGACCTGTCCCTGCCGAAGATCGGTCAGGCATTCGGGCGCGACCACACCACGGTCATGTACGCCGAGAAGAAGATTCGCGCCGAGATGGCCGAACGACGCGAGGTGTTCGACCACGTCAAAGAGCTCACCACGCGGATCCGCCAGCGCGCCAAGCGCTGAACGCGCGACCTGTTCTGCACCGCCGCGGCGGCGCCCGCACGACATGATCGTGGCCTTGCCGGTGCGCCCGCACGCTCCCCGGATCGCCCATCCGTTCTCCCAACGGAGGCACCAGCTGACAGCGCGCGCCCCGCACTCAGCTCACACAGCGCGCGCCGCACTCAGCTGACACAGCGCACCGCATGACGCCTTCACCCGCCCTCCGACGGCACGCCGACTCGTCCAGCCACCACCCTCGCGACGGGCGCCCGCTCCCCCAGCGGGCTCCGCGATGCCGCCCAGGCCGAAAACGACAGAAAAACTTCTGTACCCACCGCCCCACCTGTCACAGCACCAGGCTGTGCACCGCACTGTGCACTACCTGAGGTCAACCGTGCGATTCACCCCAAGGCGCGTCCACAACCACCGCGCCGTCCCCAACCCGTCACCAAGGGCGCCGTTGATATCCACACCCTGCTCACAGGTCGACGACCCCGCTGGCCAGCGCCGACACCACGTTGTCCCCAGTGTGCACAACACCTACTACTGTTACTGATCTCAATACATCAATTTCTTCTAGAAGAAGCGTCTTGGGGACACCGTGCTCACAGGCCTTCCCAGAGCCCCGAACGTCGCCGATGTCGGCGGGATGGATTAGCTTTCAAGTTGAGACGGAAAGCTCTACGGTGGTTCATCGACAGCCGTTGCGCTCGCTGCACTGTGCCCGCCCGGGCGCACGTGCGGTGGCGGGAAAACCGCTGATTGACGCTTTATCGGGGTGTGCATCGAAGGGACGCTATGAACGTGGCGACGACAACGGCTGGTCTCACGGATTTGAAATTTCGACTGGCCCGCGAAGACTTCGCCGATGCGGTTGCCTGGGTCGCGCGCAATCTGCCGTCCCGGCCGACGGTCCCGGTGCTGGCCGGCGTGCTGCTCACCGGCACCGACGAGGGACTGACGATCTCCGGGTTCGACTACGAGGTCTCCGCCGAGGTGCAGATTCCGGCCGAGATCGCTTCTCCGGGAAGCGTTTTGGTGTCCGGACGGTTGCTCAGCGACATCGTGCGCGCGCTGCCGGCCAAGCCGGTCGACGTCAGCGTCGAGGGCACGCGGGTCGCGTTGAGCTGCGGAAGTGCACGTTTCTCGCTGCCCACCATGGCGGTCGAGGATTACCCGACGCTGCCCACCCTGCCCGACGAGACCGGAGTCGTGTCCTCCGAGCTGTTCGCCGAGGCCATCGGCCAGGTCGCGGTCGCGGCGGGGCGCGACGACACGCTGCCCATGCTGACCGGCATCAGGGTCGAGATCTCCGGCGAGAAAGTGGTTTTGGCCGCCACCGACCGGTTCCGCCTGGCCGTCCGGGAGCTGACCTGGTCCACCGACGCCGCCGGCGTCGAGGCCGCAGTGCTCGTCCCCGCCAAAACGTTGTCCGAAGCAGCCAAGGCCGGCGCGGACGGCGCCGACGTGCACCTGTCTCTCGGCTCCGGTCCGGCGGTCGGCAAGGAAGGTCTGCTCGGTATCCGCAGCAAGGGCAAGCGCAGCACCACCCGGCTGCTCGATGCGGAGTTCCCCAAGTTCCGCCAGCTGCTGCCGACCGAACACACCGCGATGGCCACCTTGGGCGTGGCCGAGCTCACCGAAGCCATCAAGCGTGTGGCCCTGGTCGCCGACCGCGGCGCGCAGGTTCGGATGGAATTCGCCGACGGTGTGCTCCGGCTGTCCGCAGGCGCCGACGACGTCGGTCGCGCCGAGGAAGACCTACCCGTCGAATTCGCCGGTGAACCGCTCACCATCGCGTTCAACCCGACCTATCTGACCGACGGCCTCGGTTCGTTGCACGCCGATCGCGTGACATTCGGGTTCACCACACCGAGTCGGCCGGCGGTGTTGCGTCCGGCCGGCGACGACGACGCCGCAGCCACCGGCGCCGGGCCGTTCCCGGCGTCGCAGACCGACTATGTCTACCTGTTGATGCCGGTTCGCCTTCCCGGCTGACCGGTGCGAACACACGAAAAGGGGCGTTGACATGCAGCTGGGTCTGGTTGGCCTGGGAAAAATGGGGTTCAACATGCGCGCGCGCCTGCGCGACGGCGGCCATGAGGTCGTCGGGTACGACCCGCGGCCCGAAGTTTCCGATGTCGCGTCGCTGGAGGAACTGGCCGAGAAGTTGCCCTCTCCCCGAGTCGTCTGGGTGATGGTGCCCTCCGGCACGGTCACCAACGAGACCATCGTCGGTTTGGCCGGGGTGCTCGAGAAGGGCGATCTGGTGATCGACGGCGGCAACTCTCGTTACACCGAGGACCAGCCTCACGCACACTTGTTGGCCAACAAGGGAATTGGATTCATCGACGCCGGGGTGTCGGGTGGTATCTGGGGGCTGACTGAAGGCTATGGCCTGATGGTGGGTGGTTCCGAGGCCGACGTCGAGCGCGTCATGCCGATTTTCGACACGCTGCGCCCGCCCGGACCCCGTGAGGACGGGTTCGTCCATGCCGGCCCGGTCGGTGCCGGTCACTTCGCCAAGATGGTGCACAACGGGGTCGAGTACGCGCTGATGACTGCCTATGCCGAGGGCTACGAGATGCTGGCCGCCGAAGAGCTGGTTCAGAATCCGCAGGCGGTCTACCAAGCGTGGACGAACGGCACAGTGGTGCGGTCGTGGTTGCAGCAGCTGCTGGCCAAGGCGCTCAAGGAAGACCCGAATCTCGCCGAGATCAGCGGCTACACCGAGGATTCCGGTGAGGGTCGCTGGACGGTGGAGGAAGCGATCAGGTTGCGGGTGCCGGTGCCCGGCATCGCCGCGTCACTGTTCGCGCGATTCCTGTCCCGGCAGGACGACTCCCCCACCATGAAGGCGGTCTCGGCTCTGCGTAACCAGTTCGGCGGACACGCGGTGAAGCGGATCAGCGAATCCGGCTGAGCGAGAAGATCGGTGTACGTCCGCCACCTCGTCTTGACCGATTTCCGGTCGTGGCCGCGAGTCGAGCTCGAGCTCGCTCCGGGGCGGACGGTGTTCGTGGGTCCCAACGGCTACGGTAAGACCAATCTTGTTGAAGCACTGTGGTATTCAGCGACTCTGAATTCCCACCGGGTGGCCACGGACGCGCCGTTGATCAGGGTCGGTGCTGACCGGGCGATCATCTCGACGATCGTCGTCAACGAGGGCCGCGAGTTGGCCGTGGATCTGGACATCACCTCCGGTCGGGCGAACAAAGCCAGGCTCAACCGCTCACCGGTCCGGTCTGCCCGCGAGGTGCTCGGTGTTCTGCGCGCGGTGTTGTTCGCCCCGGAAGATCTTGCCCTCGTCCGTGGCGACCCGGCAGAACGGCGGCGCTATCTCGACGAATTGGCCACCACGCGGCGGCCGAGGATCGCCGGGGTCCGCGCGGACTACGACAAAGTGGTGCGCCAGCGCACAGCGTTGCTCAAGACCGCCGCAGGTGCCAGGTTCCGCGGTGATGACAGTGCCCTGCAAACCCTGGACGTGTGGGATGGTCACCTCGCCGCCCACGGCGCCCAATTGATCGCTGCCCGAATCGATCTCGTCAACGAGTTGGCTCCGGAGGTCGAGAAGGCTTATCAGTTGCTCGCGCCAGCGTCGCGGCCTGCGTCGGTGCGGTACCGCAGCCGCGTGGAGGTGGTCGAGCACGAGGCCGCCGCGGGTAACGCCGATGTCGAGGTGCTGGAGGCGGCGTTGCTCGACGAGCTGAGTCGGCGCCGGTCCGCCGAACTGGAGCGGGGGGTCTGTCTGGTGGGTCCACACCGTGACGACCTCGAGCTCAGACTGGGCGAGCAGGTCGCCAAAGGGTTCGCCAGCCACGGTGAATCGTGGTCCATGGCATTGTCGTTGAGGTTGGCGGCCTACGAGTTGCTGCGAGCCGAAGGTAGCGATCCGGTGTTGCTGCTCGACGACGTGTTCGCCGAACTGGACACCGCACGCCGCGAGGCACTGGCTCAGGTCGCCGCGTCGGCCGAGCAGGTGCTGGTCACCGCCGCGGTCGCCGAGGACATCCCGGCCGACTGGGACGCGCGGCGCATCGACATCACCATGCGGGACACGGATGCCGGCCGGATCTCGGAGGTGCAGCAGTGAGCGACGAACCGGACGACAGCGAGGGCGCCGCCGCCGGCCCGCCGGCACATCTGTCCCACTTGTCGGGTATGGATCTGGTGCGCCGCACCCTCGAGGAGGCCCGGGGCGCGGCGCGCCAGCAGGGGAAGAACGTGGGGCACGGCCGCAGCGCGCCGCCGCCGAGGCGGGTCGCCGGTGGCGGGCGGCGGCGCTGGTCGGGTCCGGGCCCGGACGGTCGCGACCCGCAACTGTTCGGCAATGTCACCAACGAACTGGCGCGCAGCCGGGGATGGTCGAACCGGGTCGCCCAAGGGGCGGTGTTCGGCCGGTGGCGGTCAGTGGTCGGCGATCAGATCGCCGCCCACGCCTCCCCGACCTCACTGCACGAGGGGGTGTTGACCGTGTCGGCGGAGTCCACGGCGTGGGCCACCCAGTTGCGATTGGTGCAATCGCAGCTGCTGGCCAAGATCGCGGCAGCTGTCGGCGACGGCGTCGTGACATCGTTGAAGATCCAGGGACCGGTCGGTCCTTCCTGGCAGAAGGGCCGCTACAGCGTGCGCGGCCGCGGTCCCCGCGACACCTACGGGTGAGTTCCGGGAGCTGCGCCTGAGAGCCACCAGGACGCGAGCGCAGTGTTTCCGAGGCGTCAAGACCTATCCTGAATCGAGAAATTCCGTGCACGGCGCGATTAGGTGTGTGGAAACGCCGCCACAGAATCGGTCCTGACGGTCGGTAACGGTAGACTGTACGAAGACCTGCGAGCGGTGCTCGATCGCTTGCCTGCGAAACATCCAAGGAGACGCGTCCAACGTGGCTGCCCAGAAGAAGAATGCTCCGAGCGAGTACGGCGCCGATGCGATCAAGGTCCTCGAAGGCCTGGAAGCGGTACGTAAACGTCCGGGTATGTACATCGGTTCCACCGGGGAGCGCGGTCTGCACCACCTGATCTGGGAGGTGGTCGACAACGCCGTCGACGAAGCGATGGCCGGGTTCGCCACCAAGGTCGATGTGCGCATTCTCGAAGACGGCGGCGTCCAGGTCACCGACGACGGCCGCGGTATCCCGGTGGCCATGCACTCCACCGGCATCCCCACCGTCGACGTCGTGATGACCGTGCTGCACGCCGGCGGCAAATTCGAAGAGGGCGCCTACCAGGTCTCCGGTGGTCTGCACGGCGTCGGCGTCTCGGTCGTCAACGCGCTGTCGACGCGGTTGGAAGCCGACATCCGCAAGGACGGCTACGAGTGGTTCCAGACCTACGACAAGTCGATTCCGGGCACCCTCAAGCAGGGTGAGAAGACCAAGAAGACCGGCACCACCATCCGATTCTGGGCCGATCCGGACATCTTCGAGACCACCGTCTACGACTTCGAGACCATCGCGCGTCGCCTGCAGGAGATGGCGTTCCTGAACAAGGGACTGACCATCGAGCTCACCGACGAGCGGGTGGCCGCCGAAGAGATCACCGACGAGGTGGTCAGCGACACCGCCGAAGCGCCCAAGACCGCCGAGGAGAAGGCCGCCGAGGCGACCGCCCCGCACAAGGTGAAGCATCGCGTCTTCCACTACCCCGGCGGGTTGACCGACTTCGTCAAGCACATCAACCGCACCAAGACCGCGATCCAGCCCAGCATCATCGACTTCGAGGGCAAGGGCGACGGCCACGAGGTCGAGGTCGCGATGCAGTGGAACGCCGGCTACTCCGAATCGGTCCACACGTTCGCCAACACGATCAACACCCACGAAGGTGGTACGCACGAAGAAGGTTTTCGTACCGCACTCACCTCCGTGGTGAACAAGTACGCCAAAGACAAGAAGCTGCTCAAGGAAAAAGACGCCAACCTCACCGGCGACGACATCCGGGAGGGGCTGGCGGCGGTCATCTCGGTCAAGGTCTCCCAGCCGCAGTTCGAGGGTCAGACCAAGACCAAACTCGGCAACACCGAGGTGAAGTCCTTCGTCCAGCGGATCTGCAACGAGCAGCTCAGTCACTGGTTCGAAGCCAACCCCGCCGAGGCGAAAACGGTGGTGAACAAGGCGGTCTCATCGGCCCAGGCCCGGCTGGCCGCCCGCAAGGCACGGGAGTTGGTGCGGCGCAAGAGCGCCACCGACATCGGCGGTCTGCCCGGCAAGCTGGCCGACTGCCGCTCCACCGATCCCCGGAAGTCGGAACTGTATGTGGTGGAGGGTGATTCCGCCGGCGGCTCGGCCAAGAGCGGCCGCGACTCGATGTTCCAGGCGATCCTTCCATTGCGCGGCAAGATCATCAACGTCGAGAAAGCCCGCATCGACCGGGTGCTGAAGAACACCGAGGTCCAAGCGATCATCACCGCGCTGGGCACCGGCATCCACGACGAGTTCGACCTCGCCAAGCTGCGCTACCACAAGATCGTGCTGATGGCCGACGCCGACGTCGATGGGCAGCACATCTCGACGTTGCTGCTGACGCTGTTGTTCCGGTTCATGAAGCCACTGGTGGAAAACGGGCACATCTTCCTGGCGGCGCCGCCGCTCTACAAGCTCAAATGGCAGCGCAGCGAGCCGGAGTTCGCCTATTCCGACCGCGAGCGCGACGGTCTGCTCAAAGCCGGACGCGAGGCCGGCAAGAAGATCAACGTCGACGACGGTATCCAGCGCTACAAGGGTCTGGGTGAGATGGATGCCAAGGAACTGTGGGAGACCACGATGGATCCGTCGGTGCGGGTGCTGCGCCAAGTCACCCTCGACGACGCGGCGGCCGCCGACGAACTGTTCTCCATCTTGATGGGCGAGGACGTCGAAGCGCGCCGCAGCTTCATCACCCGAAATGCTAAAGACGTTCGCTTCCTTGACGTTTAGTTACTGATTCTGCGATAGGGCCAGGGAAAACTCTATGACTGACACCACGTTGCCTCCCGGCGACGAAGCCGGCGACCGCATCGAACCGGTCGACATCCAGCAGGAGATGCAGCGCAGCTACATCGACTATGCGATGAGCGTCATCGTCGGGCGTGCGCTGCCCGAGGTGCGGGACGGTCTCAAGCCGGTGCACCGCCGGGTGCTCTACGCGATGTTCGATTCCGGGTTCCGCCCGGACCGGTCCCACGCGAAGTCGGCCCGCTCGGTCGCCGAGACGATGGGTAACTACCACCCGCACGGCGACGCCTCGATCTACGACACCCTGGTGCGGATGGCGCAGCCGTGGTCGTTGCGCTATCCCCTGGTGGACGGGCAGGGCAACTTCGGTTCGCCGGGCAACGATCCGCCGGCCGCGATGCGTTACACCGAGGCGCGGCTGACTCCCCTGGCCATGGAGATGCTGCGCGAAATCGACGAGGAGACAGTCGATTTCGTCCCGAACTACGACGGACGTGTTCAGGAGCCGACGGTTCTGCCGAGCCGCTTCCCGAACCTGCTGGCCAATGGTTCCGGCGGTATCGCCGTCGGCATGGCCACCAACATCCCGCCGCACAACCTCGGTGAGCTCGCCGAGGCGGTGTACTGGTGCCTGGACAACCACGAGGCTGACGAGGAAGCCACCCTGGCCGCGGTCTGCGATCGCGTGAAGGGTCCGGACTTCCCCACCCATGGCCTGATCGTCGGGTCCCAGGGCATCGAGGACACCTACAAGACCGGACGCGGTTCGATCCGGATGCGTGGCGTCGTCGAAATCGAGGAGGACTCGCGCGGTCGCACCGCGATCGTCATCACCGAGTTGCCCTATCAGGTCAACCACGACAACTTCATCACCTCGATCGCCGAACAGGTCCGCGACGGCAAGATGGCCGGGATCTCCAACATCGAAGACCAGTCCAGCGACCGGGTCGGTCTGCGCATCGTCGTCGAGATCAAGCGCGACGCGGTGGCCAAGGTGGTGCTGAACAACCTCTACAAGCACACCCAGCTGCAGACCAGCTTCGGCGCGAACATGCTCTCGATCGTCGACGGCGTCCCGCGCACCCTGCGCCTGGACCAGATGATCCGCCATTACGTCAATCACCAACTCGACGTCATCATCCGGCGGACCACCTACCGGCTGCGGAAGGCCAACGAACGGGCCCACATCCTGCGCGGCCTGGTCAAGGCGCTCGACGCGCTCGACGAAGTGATCGCGCTGATCCGGGCCTCGGAGAGCGCGGACGTCGCCCGCACCGGCCTGATGGAGCTCCTCGACGTCGACGAGATCCAGGCCCAGGCGATCCTGGACATGCAGCTGCGCCGGCTGGCCGCCCTGGAACGCCAGCGCATCGTCGACGACCTGGCCAAGATCGAGGCCGAGATCGCCGACCTCGAGGACATCCTGGCCAAGCCGGAACGCCAGCGGGCCATCGTGCGCGACGAACTCAAGGAGATCGTCGACAAACACGGTGACGCGCGCCGCACCCGGATCATCCCGGCCGACGGAGATGTCGCCGACGAGGACCTGATCGCCCGCGAAGAGGTGGTCGTCACGATCACCGAGACCGGTTACGCCAAGCGGACCAAGTCCGACCTGTACCGCAGCCAGAAGCGCGGCGGCAAGGGTGTGCAGGGCGCCGGCCTCAAGCAGGACGACATCGTCAACCACTTCTTCGTCTGCTCCACCCACGACTGGATCCTGTTCTTCACCACGCAGGGCCGGGTGTACCGGGCCAAGGCGTATGACCTGCCCGAGGCCTCCCGCACCGCGCGGGGCCAGCATGTGGCCAACCTGCTGGCGTTCCAGCCCGAGGAGCGCATCGCCCAGGTCATCCAGCTCAAGAGCTACGAAGACGCGCCCTATCTCGTGCTCGCCACCCGCAACGGACTGGTCAAGAAGTCGAAGCTCACCGACTTCGACTCCAACCGCTCCGGCGGCATCGTCGCGGTGAACCTGCGCGACGGTGACGAGCTCGTCGGTGCGGTGCTGTGCTCGGCGGACGACGACCTGCTGCTGGTGTCGGCCAAGGGTCAGTCGATCCGCTTCTCGGCCACCGACGAGGTGCTGCGCCCGATGGGGCGGGCCACCTCCGGTGTGCAGGGCATGCGGTTCAACACCGACGACGCGCTGCTGTCGCTCAACGTGGTGCGCGACGACACGTATCTCCTGGTCGCGACGTCGGGCGGGTACGCCAAGCGCACCGCGATCGAGGAGTACCCGGTGCAGGGCCGCGGCGGCAAGGGTGTGCTCACGATCCAGTTCGACCGGCGGCGTGGCACGCTGGTCGGAGCGCTGATCGTCGACAACGACACCGAGCTGTACGCCATCACCTCCGGTGGTGGGGTGATCCGCACCGGTGCTCGACAGGTCCGGAAGGCCGGGCGCCAGACCAAGGGCGTTCGCTTGATGAACCTGGGTGAGGGCGACACACTGATCGCGATCGCGCGTAACGCCGAAGCCGGCGACAGCACCGACGAGGTCAACACCGACCCGGGCGCGCCGACCAGTGAGGAGTCGTAGGTGAGCTCACCCAACGAGCCGGGTTCTGCTCATGACGCGGGTTCGTCGGGCGGCCAGGCGCCGCGCGGCGGGCCGCAGCAGTCGGGGTCGTCGCCGGCGCATGTCGCCGAGTCCGGCGACGTCCCGCCCTGGCAGCGGGGGCCGGCAGCCCGCGCTCGCCAGCAGCAGACGCCGGACGGGTCGGCCGGTGAGGCCCGGCGTGGCGGCGGGCAGCAGGGCCTGGACGCGCGGCTGAACCGCTTCATCGCGGGCGGTTCCCCGGCCGAGGGCGACACCACTTCCCGCAATGAGCGCACCGACACGATCCGACCCGACAGTGCGAGACCGGACAGTGCCAGGCCCGACAGTGCCCGGCCGGAAGCCGGGCGGGCCGAAGGTGCGAGGCCAGAGGCCGGCCGCCCGGAGTCCCGGCCCGAGGTTCCCCGTCCGGACGCGCGGCCCGAGGGTGCCCGTCCGGAGTCGAGGCCGGAAGGTCCCCGACCTGAAGGGGGGCGTCCCGACGGCAACCGCACCGAGCAGGCCGCAAGGCCGGAAGGCGGCAAGTACAACAGCGAGCTGCCCGACCTGTCCGGTCCGATGCCGCGTCCGGCGCAGCAGCGCAAACCGGCCGAGCGTCCCAGCGTCGAGCAGCGCCCGCCACAGCCGAACAAGGGCGTGCAGGTCGCGACCCGCCAGCACAAGGGTCCGGTGCGGGCCAGCATGCAGATCCGCCGCATCGACCCGTGGAGCACGCTGAAGGTGTCGCTGCTGCTGTCGGTGGCGTTGTTCTTCGTGTGGATGATAGCCGTGGCGTTCCTGTATCTGGTCCTCGGCGGGATGGGCGTCTGGACGAAGCTGAACAGCAACGTCGGTGACCTGCTGACCAGCGCCAGCGGCGCCTCCGGCGGTGAGCTGGTGTCCAGCGGCACGATCTTCGGCGGCGCGGCACTGATCGGCTTGGTCAACATCGTGCTGCTGACGGCGGCGGCCACGATCGGCGCGTTCATCTACAACCTGACCACCGACCTGGTGGGCGGCGTCGAGGTGACCCTCGCCGATCGCGACTGACGGTTTGGGAGACAGCGACACCGTACGGTAATCTCGTCGCTCGGCCCGTGTGGTGCACGGGGCTATAGCTCAGGCGGTTAGAGCGCTTCGCTGATAACGAAGAGGTCGGAGGTTCGAGTCCTCCTAGCCCCACGGAAAGGTTCACATCGATGAAGTTGGTGTTCCTGCTCGCAGCCGGCGTCGCTGTGGCCGCCGCGGTGGTGTGGCGGACCCAGCACGAACCCGAGGTGTGGCACACCTTGCCGGGCCGCCTCACCGATGTTCCTTCCTGATCGGGGGCCTTAGCTCAGTTGGTAGAGCGCTGCCTTTGCAAGGCAGATGTCAGGAGTTCGAATCTCCTAGGCTCCACAAGTGCGTCAGCATTCGACGACGTTGAGGGCGAGCCCGCCCAGTGACGTCTCCTTGTACTTCTCGGCCATGTCGGCCCCGGTGTCGCGCATCGTCTTGATCGCGGTGTCCAGGCTGACGTGATGGATTCCGTCGCCGCGCAACGCCATCCGCGCGGCGGTGATCGCCTTGACCGAGGCCACGGCGTTGCGTTCGATACACGGGATCTGCACCAGGCCGCCGACGGGATCGCAGGTCAGCCCGAGGTTGTGCTCGATGCCGATCTCGGCGGCGTTCTCCACCTGCGCCGGCGTGCCACCGAGCACCGCGGCCAGCCCGGCGGCCGCCATCGAGCATGCCGAGCCCACCTCCCCCTGGCAGCCGACCTCCGCGCCGGAGATCGAGGCATTGGTCTTGAACAACTGGCCGATGGCCGCGGCGGTGAGCAGGAACTCGACGACGCCGTCCTCGCAGGCGTCCGGGACGAAGCGCCAGTAGTAGTGCAGCACAGCGGGAATGATGCCGGCGGCGCCGTTGGTGGGTGCGGTGACAACCCGGCCGCCTGCGGCGTTCTCCTCGTTGACCGCGAGCGCGAACACGGTCACCCAGTCCATCGCGTAGAGCGGGTCGGTCGGATCGGCCTCGAGTGCCTGCGCCAGCGCCGGTGCCCGACGACGGACCCGCAGACCGCCGGGCAACACCCCTTCGGCGTGGAGTCCGTTGTCCACGCACTCGCGCATCACCGCCCAGATGCGCAGGAGGCCCTCACGGAGCTCCGCGTGCCCGAGCGCCGCCTCGTTGCGGGCCATGATCTCGGCGATCCGGCAGTTGTTCTCGACGGCCAGACTCACCAGTTCCGCGCCGGTGGTGAACGGATGCGGCACCGCCGGAGTGGCAGCAGTCGCTTCGCCCTCGGCGAGGACGAATCCCCCGCCCACCGAGTAGTACACCCTGCGCAGCAGCTCTCCCCCGTCACCGGCGAACGCGGTGAACACCATGCCGTTGCTGTGGAATTCCATGGCGCGCAACGACAGAACGACGTCTGCGGCCGGGTCGAACTCGATCGGGTGCTCTCCGGCCAGGCGTAGCCGCCGGTTTGTGCGGATGGCGTCGACGCGGTTCCGGGCCTCGGCGGGGTCGACCGTCTCGGGAGCGAAACCCTCGAGGCCGAGCAGGACTGCGCCGGGCGTGCCGTGACCGGCCCCGGTGGCGCCGAGTGAGCCGTAGAGCTCGACACGGATGCGGGCCACGTCGGTGAGCCGGTCTTCGGCCACCAGCTGGTCGACGAAGCGGTGTGCGGCCCGCATCGGCCCGACGGTGTGCGAACTCGACGGTCCGATACCGACGGAGAACAGATCGAACACCGAGACGGTCATGGCGCGCGACGCGTTACGGCTTGGGGGTGACTTCGACGCTGGGCTCCAACGCCGACGGCTCCGGCTGGGTGGAACGCCGCACGATCACGAATGCCGCCGCTCCCCCGGCGAGGACGACCGCGCCGACACCGGCGATCAGCAGCGTCCGGCGCCGAGAGCGGGTCCGGCGCGCCTTGGTGAGGGTGTCGGGCAGCTGCGCCACCGCTTCCTGTGCCGCGGCCAGCTCGGCGGCGACGGTCTCCTGCGCCGCGTTCAGCTCGGCCTTGAGTTGTCTGGCCAGTTCACTGCGCCGGTATCGGTCGCCGACCCAGGCCGCCGACGAGCGGGCCGAATCCACCCCGATTCCGAGCGCTCCCCTGGTGACGTCGACCGGACCGATCGTCGAGTACTTCAACCCGCGGCTCAGTCGCTGACGTGGGGTCAGTCGGAGTTCGGTCTTGGAGCGCATAGTCCACCTCTTTCACACCTGGCGGTGTCGCGCCTATCAGCCTGCCATCTCGCCGAACTCCACGGTGCCCGGTTGGGCCCGGGAGGGGGCGTGGCACACTGACTTCCCGTGACGAGTCCTATTCAGACCGCGACCGCGACCCTGCACACGAACCGGGGCGACATCAAGATCGCCTTGTTCGGTAACCACGCGCCCAAGACCGTGGCCAACTTCGTCGGCTTGGCTCAGGGCACCAAGGACTACAGCACCGAGAACGCGTCGGGCGGCTCGTCGGGCCCGTTCTACGACGGCGTGATCTTTCACCGGGTGATCGACGGATTCATGATCCAGGGCGGCGACCCGACGGGAACCGGCCGTGGCGACGCGGGCTACAAGTTCGCCGACGAGTTCCACCCCGAACTGCAGTTCGACAAGCCCTACCTGCTGGCCATGGCCAACGCCGGGCCCGGCACCAACGGCTCGCAGTTCTTCATCACGGTCACCGAGACGCCGCACCTGAACCGCCGGCACACCATCTTCGGTGAGGTCGTCGATCCCGAGTCGCAGAAGGTCGTCGACGCGATCGCCAAGACGCCGACCGACCGGGGCGACCGCCCGACGGATCCGGTCGTGATCGAGTCGATCACCATCTCCTAGCGACTTCGGCGTGGTTGTCGGCGCTCAGCGTCGGCGACCACGCCGACTTCACGCCCGGCCGGGGGCGAATCCGGTTTCGGTGAGCGCGTCGAGCACGTGCAACGGGTCGGTGCCGAGGTCCCAGCGGCTCAGGACGAGCAGTCGGTCGTCGGTCGTGTCGATCTCCAGCAGGCGCACCTTGCGCCCGATGCGGCGGAACTCGGTGATCCGGATCAGGGCGATGTCAGCTTTGGTGAGTTCCCGCTGCCGCCACCAGCCGCGGTAGATCAAGGCGCCGTCGTCGATTGCCAGTTTCGGTCGAGCGCGCCACGACATGACGGCAAACAGCAGCAAACCGACCGCGGCAAGGCCGATCAAGATGCGTCCCGGCACGTCTGTGACCAGCGTCACAGCGCTGACGCCGAGGAAAACACCGAGAATCGCGGCCCCGACGAGGCCCGCGGTCGGCGGACCCCACGAAGTTTGCTGGGCGGACATTTCACCCTCTCCTACCGCGGACAACGGGGTTATCCACAAGTGCTATCCCCAATGGGGATGAATCACAACCGTGTGATCTGGTGACGATCGGGTAGCGCCGACGGTAACGCGCAGCGACCAAGATGAATTCAATCGGCGGCCGCCGCGGGTCACCGCCACCGCATCGTGAGCAGCAGACCCGTGATCATGAAGGCAAACGCGATGGCGTAGTTCCACACATTGAGGTCGGCCATCCACTGCAGAAAGCTGGGAGCGTCGGGACCGTTGCCGGCCAGCTGGAACACGATGAGCCACACCAGGCCGAGCAGCATCAGACCAACGAAGAGAACGACGAACCACATGCTCGACGGACCGGCCTTGACCTTCACCGGCGTCCGGCTCACCGGGTTGATGGTGAAGTCGTTCTTCTTACGGACCTTGGACTTGGGCATGCGAACCTTCGGACGATCGGCGTCGCACCGGCCGCCGGTGTCCTAAAACCACCGGTTGGTGCGACGATGTGTAGGCAAAGCCTAACGTAGCCGCGAACCTGCTCCCAGGAGATGAAGCCCATGCCGGACTCGACGCCGCCGCGGCCGACACGCTCGGCGTGGCGCTGGGGCGTGCCGGCGGTGTGTGTGGCCGCGGGATTGCTGCTCGGGGTGACGCACAGCGTCTCGGGGGGCGACGAGATCCGGGGCAGTGACGCTCCCCGGCTGGTCGATCTGGTGCGCGAGGCGCAGCAGTCGGTGGACCGGTTGACCGCCGAACGCGACGCCGCCGCGGACGCCATCGCCAACCATCACGGCGGCACCCCGTCGTCGGCGGCGGCGCTGGAGGCGATCACCCGCCGCGGAGATGCCCTGGCCGGTGCCGCCGGGTTGACCCCGTTGCGGGGCCCGGGCCTGGTGGTGACGCTCGACGATGCGCAACGCGACGCCCAGGGCCGGTTTCCGCGCGACGCCTCCCCCGACGACCTCGTCGTCCACCAGCAGGACATCGAAGCGGTGCTCAACGCCATGTGGAGCGCGGGAGCCGAAGGTGTGCAGGTGCAGGATCAGCGCATCATCGCGACATCGGCGCCGCGCTGTGTGGGCAACACGCTGTTGCTCAACGGCCGCACCTACAGTCCGCCCTATGTCATCTCGGCGATCGGTGATGCCGCGGCGATGCAGGACGCGCTGGCGGCCGCGCCGATGGTGACGCTGTACAAGCGCTACGTCGATCGATTCGGGCTGGGCTACAGCGAGGAGCAGCGCGACGTGGAGCTCGTCGGCCACACCGAGCCGGTCCGGATGGAGTACGCGGAGCCGATGGGTCCGCTGGGCTACTGAATCGACGGTTTCGAAAATTAGCTGTCGCCTAGCGCTTCTGTGTTCCTCCTGATATACAGAATTTCGCTGTTCGGACAGCAAGACCTGTTCTGAACGCGATTGTCCGCTTGCGGCTGTGCTTCGGGGGAGGGCCATGCCATGTTTGCGTCTGTCGATGTCGTTTGCTCAAATGAACGCCCAGTGAACCGGAGCCGATCTGCCGGCCGGCACCGCCGACGCACCCCGCGCGGGCGCCGGGGAGCACTGGCCGCCACCCTGTCGACGTCGGCGGCACTGGCGCTGTCGTGGGCCCCGTCGGCACCGGCGGCCACGGTTCTGGTGGCCGAAGGCACCGCCCAACCTGCCGGGACGGCCCAGACCGCGTTCAGCGGGGCCTTCTGTGCGCACAACACGTGCCGCTCGATCAGGAATGCGCGCCACCCGTTCGGCGTCGCGATGGGGTCACAACAGATGCAGGACGCCATCGACGCCACCCAGGGACCGCTGATCGTGATGGGGTTCTCCCTCGGCGCGGCGTCCGTGTACGACAGGATGCGGGCCTGGGAGAACGAACCGGCCATCGCTCCCGACGTCGACCGGCTCAAACTGATCGTCACGTTCGGAAACCCCGAGAACAAGTACGGCGGGGACGACCGCAAGAACTCCTACGCCGGCCTTCCCGAGGCGCAGCCCTACCAGCACCTCGACGTGGCGATGCAGTACGACAGCGTCGCCGACCGGCCCACCCGATGGGGGTGGTATTCGATGATCAATCTGACATTCGCCCGCCATCTGGACTACTTCGATCCCATCGACATCAACGACCCGGACTACCTCGTCTATCAGGATGCCGACGGCAGCACCTACATGCTGATCAAGGCCGATGTGCTTCCGATGCTCAAGTGGATGGACTGGTTCACCACCGACGAACGCATGGCGGAGCTCGACGCCAAGTACCGGCCGCTGGTCGAACGCGACTACGACCGGCCGGACTACATTTCGCAGGGCGAGGGCGCGGATTGGGGCAACGGCACTCCGCCGCCGACCGTGGAGACTTCCCCGGGTGGTGTGGATGACGCCGGGGCGGCCACACCGATGGCCACGGATGAGCCGGGCCGCACGGCCGACGATGCGCTATCGGGTGGAGCTGACCCCGACAGCGTGATCGCCGGCGAGGGAATCGTCGAGGGAAGCGTCGGGGGAAACACCGACGATGCACACGCCGCCGAGTACCCGGACGACCCAAGCGCCGATGACGGGACCGTGATCGACGACCCAGACGCCTCGGACGCCGGCGGCTTCGACCACCCGGACGACCGGCCGGACGAGCGGCTGGCCGACCACCCGGACGACCGGCGGGCCGACGACCCGACCGCGCCCGACGACGCGGACGACCACCGGGCCGACGTGGACCTCCCGGAAGGCGCCGGTGACGTTGCTGAGGCCGACGAGGCCGCCGACGCCGACGAACCCGAACCGGGGATCGACACCGACGAGGACGAGGCGGACCGCGCCGACCGGGAAGCGCCCACCTCCGCGCGTCGCGAGTCCGAGGATCCCGCCGGCGACCAGAGCTGAGTCAGGGGTGACGGGCGCGGTCGCGAGTGAGCCCGTCAGCGTCACAACTGCGTAATGGCTGCGCCGGGTGAATTTGCTGACCCGATGGGTACGGTTGGGGAGGCGGGGAGCGACAGCGTCCCTGGTAGTCGCAAAATGCCAGGGGCCAACGGGTTATTCCCCGCGTGAAGGGTGAAGTCGGTCCGATGTTTCAGCGAAGAGGACTCGGGCATGTACTTCGCCGTAAGCGGTAACAGCACCACGCCCTGAACACTTGCGTCCAACCCCGTCTGGCTCAGTGACGATGCCGCGAAGGCGGCTGCGCGGTGCCCACCGATCGACTGGTCGAGGAACCCATGAACTCTCATCGCCGGACTGGATATGTCGCCGGAATCGCCACGCTGTTGACGCCTTTCGCGGTTCCGTTTGCCGCGCCGCCCACCGCTGCGGCCGCGACCGCGTTGTTCGCCGAGGGTGCCACGCGGCAGAGCGGTGAAGCGCAGTCCGCCTTCGGCGGCGCGTTCTGCGAGGAGAACACCTGCCGGTCTCTGGGGAGGGGCACCATCACGCCGTCGGGAAGTGCCCGCCGCATCCAGGACGCGGTCGACTCGACCCCGGGCGAGATCATCGTGGCGGGTTATTCGGTGGGTGCAGCCGGCGTGTACAACCGGCTGCGGACGTGGGAAGAGGATCCGACGCTGGCCCCCGACCCTGAGCGGGTGGTGCTGGTGGTCACGTTCGGCAATCCCGAGAACAAATTCGGCGGCGACAACCGCCGGGTACCGGGGACCGGCCTGCCGCAGACCCAGCCTTACGACCACCTCGACGTCGTGGCGCAGTACGACAGCGTCGCCGACAGCCCGACGCGGTTCGGCTTCTATTCTGCGGTCAACTCGCTGTTCTCGAACCGGCACTTCGCCTACTTCGAGGGTCTCGACGTCAACGATCCGGACAACCTGGTGTACCAGGCGGGCAACACCACGTACATGCTGATCCCGGCGGAGACGTTGCCGATGGTCAGCTGGCTCGCGCCGTTCGTGTCCGACGAGCGCCTGGCCGAACTCGACGCCAAGTACCGTCCGCTGGTCGAACGCGATTACGACCGTCCGGCCTACACACCGCAGGGGGAGGGTGCGGACTGGGGCAACGGGACCCCGCCGCCCAGCCTGCAGGATCCCGTGGCCGAGCCCGATCAGACGACGACGGAGACGGGGGAGAGCGAGTCGCAGTCGCCCGGACGGGTCGCGGGAGCCGACGAGCCGTCAGCTGAGGACTCTGCTGGTGCCGAGCTGGTGAGCGTGAGCGCGTCGGCTGACGCCGCACCCGACGGCGACGACGCGCAGTCCTCTGCTGCCGATGACCCGGACAGCGGCCTCGCGGAGACAGACGTCGCGGCGGAGGTCGGGAACGAAGAGTCCGAGGCCCATCAGAGCGACGCCGACGACACGAGCGAGATCCGTGGCACGCGCGAGGCCGACGACGCGGAAGAATCGGACGACTCGGAAGAATCCGCCGACGCTGACGAGTCCGCAAGCACTGAAGGCTCGGACGATGCCACCGACAGCGACAAGGCCGACAGCGACTCGGGCGACAGCGACAAGGCCGGTAGCGACTCGGGCGGTAGCGACTCGAGCAGTAACGACAAGGCCGGCGGCGACAAGGCCGGCGACTGAGCCCGCCGCCCGCGCAGCCTCGAACCGGGCGGTAACCTGTGACGATGCAGGTGTTGGTCGTCGACAACTACGACAGCTTCGTGTTCAACCTGGTCCAGTATCTGGGCCAGCTCGGGGTGGACGCGCAGGTGTGGCGTAACGACGACGACCGCCTGGGCACCCCCTCCGATATCGCTGCTGCAGCCACCGAGTTCGATGGGGTGCTGCTCAGCCCCGGGCCGGGCACCCCGGAGCGCGCCGGCGCGTCGATCCCGCTGGTGCACGCCTGCGCCGCCGCCCGCACGCCGCTGCTGGGCGTCTGTTTGGGACACCAGGCGATCGGGGTCGCGTTCGGAGGGACGGTCGACCGGGCGCCGGAACTGTTGCACGGCAAGACCAGCGTGGTACATCACAGCAACCAGGGTGTACTCGCCGGGCTGCCGGATCCGTTCGTCGCCACCCGCTACCACTCGCTGACGATCCTGCCCGACACGGTGCCGTCGGAACTCGAGGTCATCGCCCGCACAGTCGGCGGCGAACGACGTGACGGCATGGATGGCGGCGGTGTGATCATGGCGGTCCGCCACGTCGAGCTGCCCATCCACGGCGTGCAGTTCCATCCCGAATCGATCCTCACCCAGGGCGGTCACCGCATGCTGGCCAACTGGCTGGGCTTCTGCGGAGCCGCGCCGGCCGAGCAACTGGTCCGCGCACTCGAGGAGGAAGTCGCCGGCGCCGTCGCCGCGGCTACGACGCGAAGTTCAGCGTGATCCTCGATCCGTAGGTGACCCCCGTGCCCGGTGCCGGGCTCTGGTTCACCACCGCGTTGGTCCGCTGTCCGCTGTTCTGGACGTCGGCGCCCTTGTCCAGCACCCCGGTCCAGCCCAGCGCCCGCAGCCGCGGCTCGGCGTCGGTCCAGAACATTCCGGTCAGGTCCGGCATCACGAACTGGTTGCCGCGTGACACCTGGATCTGGATGACGGTGTCCTGCGGAACCGTCTGTCCGGCCGCGGGTTCCAAGCCGACCACCAGTCCCGCCGAGGTGGTGCTGTCGACCTGCACCGGCACCGTGTTGAGGAACCCCGAGGCCGTCAAGACCTCCTGGCAGGTCTGCTGAGTCTGGCCGACGCAGTCGGGCACCACGGCGGTGGCCGGGCCGCGGCCGACGACGATGGTGATCTCGTTGGTGATCGCCGAGGTCTGATTGGCCGGCGGAAGGGTGGAGAGCACCCGGTCCTTCTGCTCAGGGGTGGACTCCGACGTCGTCTGCCGGAACCGTTCGAAGCCGGCGTCGGTGAGCTTCTCCACCGCCTGGCCATAGGTCAGGCCGGAGACGTCGGGCACCTCGCGCTGCTCGGGTCCGGTCGAGACGTTGACGGTGATCTCGTCGCCCGCGGCGACCGAGCTGTCGGCCTCCGGGTCGGTGCTGATGACGTGGTCGGGTGGCACCTCGGAGTCGGGCTGCTGCTGGGTGCGGATGGAGAATCCCCGGTTCTGCAGCGCAGCGATCGCGTCGGCGGAGACCTGCCCGCTGACGTCGGGCACCTGCACCTCGCGGGTGTCGCCGCCGAACATGTTGATGCCGACGGTGACCAGCACCGTCAACACCGCCAGCACGGCGACCGCCACCACCCAGCGGGCGACCGAGCCGCTGCGCGGGCGTTCCACGTAGCGCGGCTGATGGCCGCCGACGGGGTCGATCGGTTCGGTGCGGTCCGAGGGCGCCGATGCGGCCAGCATCGACGTCCGCTCGGCGTCGGTGAAGATCTTCGGGGCGTCCGGCGTCTCACCGCTGTGCACCTTGACCAGGTCGGCGCGCATCTCCGCGGCGGTCTGGTAGCGGTTGTCGGGGTTCTTGGCCAGCGCCTTGAGCACGACCGCGTCCAGGTCGGGGGAGATGTCGCCGTTGCGGGTCGACGGCGGCACCGGGTCTTCGCGGACATGCTGGTAGGCGACCGCGACCGGCGAATCCCCGACGAAGGGCGGTTCCCCGGTGAGCATCTCGTAGAGCACGCAGCCCAGCGAGTACACGTCCGAGCGGGCGTCGACCTTGTTGCCGCGTGCCTGCTCGGGCGAGAGGTACTGCGCGGTGCCGATCACCGCGGCGGTCTGGGTGACGGGGTTGCCGGCGTCGGCGAGCGCGCGGGCGATGCCGAAGTCCATCACCTTCACCGCGCCCGACTTGCTGATCATGATGTTGGCGGGTTTGACGTCGCGGTGGATGATGCCGTGCTGATGGCTGAAGTTCAGGGCCTGGCAGGCGTCGGCGATGACCTCGATGGCCCGCTGGGCCGGCATCGGGCCCTCGGTGTGCACGATGTCGCGCAGCGTCACACCCTCGACGTACTCCATGACGATGTAGGGCAGCGGCCCGGTGGGTGTCTCGGCCTCCCCGGTGTCGTACACCGCGACGATGGCGGGGTGATTCAGGGCCGCCGCGTTCTGCGCTTCGCGGCGGAACCGCAGATAGAAGCTCGGGTCGCGCGCCAGGTCGGCGCGCAGCACCTTGATCGCGACGTCGCGGTGCAACCGCAGGTCGCGTGCGAGGTGGACTTCGGACATGCCGCCGAAGCCGAGGATCTCACCGAGTTCGTACCGGTCGGAGAGGTGCTGGGGGGTCGTCATCGCAACATCTGTTCTGAGGCGTCCAACATCGACGTCGGGGGTCCGACGTCGTCAAGCGGGCGGGATACCCGGTATCCCTGAAATCCATGATCGCCGAAGCGCGCGGGTGCGGCCGCCGGCGACTCCGCCGGTGTCGTCTGTGACGTCTCGTCGCCGCTGGGGGCGCGGTCCTGCCGATCCTGGGCGTTGAGCACGATCAGGATCGCGATGACGATCGCCAGGGCACCGAGCACCCCGGCCGCCCACAGCAGCGCGCGCTGGCCTGACGAGAAGGTGCGCCGGGCCGGCGGCGCGGGGCGGTGGCTGCCGGTGGCGCGCGCGCGTGGCGGCGGTGCGGGGACCGCGCGGGCCTGGGTGGCCGACGGGACCGCCGTCGGCGCCGCCCGGCCGATCGACGGCGCGGCGTTGGGCCGCGGTGGCCGGCGACCGGCCCGCACCGCGGCGACCGCGTCGGCGAACGGGCCACCGGACTTGTACCGCATGCCCGGGTTCTTCACGAGGGTGATCTCGATCAGTTCGCGCACGTTGGGTGGCAGGTCGGCCGGCAGCGGGGGAGGGTTCTCCTTGATGTGCTTCATCGCCACGGTCAGTGCGCCGTCGCCGGTGAACGGCCGCTTGCCCGACACCGCCTCGTAGCCGACCACGCCGAGTGAGTACACGTCGCTGGCGGCGGTGGCGTCGTGGCCCAGCGCCTGCTCGGGGGCGATGTACTGGGCGGTGCCCATGACCATGCCGGTCTGGGTGACCGGGGCCGCGTCGACGGCCTTGGCGATACCGAAGTCGGTCAGTTTGACCTGCCCGGTGGGGGTGATCAGGATGTTGCCCGGCTTGACGTCGCGGTGCACGAGCCCGGCGGTGTGCGCGACCTGCAGCGCCCGGCCGGTCTGTTCGAGCATGTCCAGCGCGTGCCGCAGCGACAGCCGACCGGTGCGCTTGAGCACCGAGTTCAGCGGCTCACCGTTGACCAGCTCCATCACCAGGTAGGCGGTGCGGCCCTCGCCGTCGATGTCGGTCTCGCCGTAGTCGTACACCCCGGCGATGCCCGGGTGGTTGAGCATCGCGACCGTGCGGGCCTCGGCGCGGAAACGTTCGACGAACTCGGCGTCGGTGGAGTATTCGGCCTTGAGGACCTTGATGGCGACCCGGCGGCCCAGCCGGGAGTCCACGCCTTCCCAGACCTGGCCCATGCCGCCGGTGGCGATCAGCCGCTGCAGCCGGTAGCGCCCGGACAGCGTGACACCGACGCGGGGACTCATTTCTCGCCTCCGGCCCGGGTGCTGGCTTTTTCGCCTCCGGCTCGGGGACGTGTCGCAACCCCGGCGCGTCTCATGCGCCCTCCCGCAATGCAGCGGCGATGGTGGCGCGCCCGATGGGGGCGGCCAGCGCACCACCGGTGGCGGACAGGTGGTTCCCACCGTTCTCCACCAGCACCGCGACGGCGACCTTGGGGGCCTGCGCGGGCGCAAAAGCGATGTACCAGGCATGCGGAGGCGTGTTGCGCGGATCCGTACCGTGCTCCGCAGTGCCGGTCTTGGATGCGATCTGCACGCCGGCGATGGCTCCCTTCTGCTGAGTCACCTGCTCGGCGGCGACCATCAAGTCCGTAAGTGTATCCGCGACATCCTCGGAGACCGCTCGCCGCTCTTCCGTCGGCTCTGTGGTGGCGATCGTCGCGAGGTCGGGTCCGCGGAGGCTCTCGACCAGATACGGGCGCATCGTGACCCCGTCGTTGGCGACCGTCGCAGCGACCATCGCGTTCTGCAGCGGCGTCAGCGCGACGTCTTTCTGACCGATGCTCGTCATGCCCAGCGCCGCCGCGTCGGGGATCGGGCCGATGGTGGACTCGGCGACCTGTAACGGAATCGACGGCGGCTCGACGTCGACACCGAAGGAACGGGCCGTGCTGCGCAGCGCGTCGGCTCCGGTGTCGATGCCCAGCTGGACGAATGCCGTGTTGCACGAATGGGCGAATGCGTAAGCGAGCGTGGCGGTTTCGGCTCCACCGCAGGGGCGGCCACCGAAGTTCTCCAGCGTGGCGGTGCTGTCGGGCAGCGGGATCGCCGACTGCGCGGTCACCTGGGTGTCGGGGGTGGCGCCGGCCTGCAGGGCGGCGGCCGTTGTCAGAACCTTGAACGTCGACCCGGGCGGGTAGGTCTCGGAGATCGCGCGGTTGAGCAGTGGTGAGTCGGCCTCGTCACGCAGCCGCTGCCAGGCCTCGGTCTGCTCGGCGAGGTCGTGGGTGGCCAGCAGGTTGGGGTCATAGGACGGCGAGGACACCAGCGCCAGGATCTTGCCGGTGGACGGTTCGAGCGCCACCACCGAGCCCTGGCAGGGGCCCGAACACCCCTCCTGCATCGCGTCCCAGGCGGCCTGCTGCACCTCCGGGTTGATGGTGGTGTCCACATTGCCGCCGCGGGGATCGCGGCCGGTGAAGAAGTCGGCCAGGCGGCGGGCGAACAGCCGCTGATCGGACCCGTTGAGAACCGAGTCCTCGGCGCGTTCCAGCCCGGTGCTCGAGTAGCTCAGCGAGTAGAACCCGGTGACCGGGGCGTAGACCAGCGGATCCGGGTAGACCCGCAGGAACCGGAACCGTCCGCCGGTGGACACCGAGTAGGCCAGCAGCTGGCCGCCGGCGGTGATCTGGCCGCGCTGGCGGGAGTATTCGTCGAGCAGCACCCGCTGGTTGCGGGGGTCCGAACGCAGGCTGTTGGCGGTGAAGACCTGGGTGAAGGTGGCGTTGGCCAGCAGCAGCACGACCAGGCCCATGATCATCACCGAGATCCGGCGCAGCGAGGTGTTCATACCTTCTCGATCACCTCGGTGCTGGCGGCCGCGATGGGCCCGCCGGGTGCGGTGCTGCCGATCGGACGGCGCGCGGCGTGGGAGATGCGGACCAGGATCGCCAGCAGCAGATAGTTGGCCACCAGCGAGGACCCGCCGTAGGACAGCCACGGGGTGGTGAGCCCGGTCAGCGGGATCAGGTTGGTGACACCGCCGACGACGATGAACAGCTGGATCGCCAGCGTCGCGGCGAGCCCGGCGGCCAGCAGCTTGCCGAAGCTGTCCCGCACGGCGATCGCGGTGCGCAGGCCGCGGATGATCAGGATCGTGTACAGCATCAGCACCGCCGCCAGGCCGACCAGCCCGAGCTCCTCACCGACGGCGGCGATGATGAAGTCCGTGGAGGCGGCCGGGATCGTGCCCGGCTGGCCGTTGCCCAGTCCGGTGCCGAAGATGCCGCCGGTGGCGAAGCTGAACAGCGACTGCACCATCTGGTAGCCGGCCCCGTCGGGGTCGGCGAAGGGGTCCCACCACGTCTGCACCCGCACCCGGACGTGGTCGAACGCGTAGTAGGCGACGACGCTGGCGACGGCGAACAAGCCCAGGCCGAGCACCACCCAGCTGAATCGTTCGGTGGCGATGTACACCATCACCAGGAACGATGCGTACAGCAGCAGCGACGTGCCGAGATCCTTCTCGAAGATCATCACGCCGATGGAGGCGATCCAGGCGGCCAGCAGCGGGGCCAGGTCGCGCGGCCGAGGCAGATCCATGCCGAGCACGTGCTTGCCCGCGCTGGTGAACAGGTTGCGTTTGGACACCAGCACCGAGGCGAAGAACACCAGCAGCAGGATCTTGGAGAACTCGGCGGGCTGAATCGAGAAGCCGGGGAACTGGATCCAGATCTTCGCGCCGTTCTGCTCCGACATCGACCGGGGCAGCACCGCCGGGATCGCCAGCAGGATCAACCCGGTCAACCCGCACAGATAGCCGTAGCGCGACAGCATCCGGTGATCGCGCAGCAGGATGACCACCGCCGAGAAGCCCAGCACCCCGACCAGGGTCCACAACATCTGCTGGTTGGCGGTGCCGCCGAACCCCTGTGCGCGGTTCTCCTCGGCGGCCAGGTCCAGGCGGTGGATCATCACCAGACCCAACCCGTTGAGCAGCGCGACCACGGGCAGCAGCAGCGGGTCGGCGTAGGGCGCGAAACGGCGCACCGCCAGGTGCGCACCGGCGAACAGCGCCAGGTAGGCGACCGTGTACTGGGCCAGGTCCCAGTGCAGGCCCTGCTCCTGGTTGGCCTCGACGAGCAGTAGCGCAACCGTGGTGATCACGGCGGCGAAGCCGAGCAGGAACAGCTCGGCGTTGCGCCGGTTCGGCAGCGGCGGT
>NZ_BLTG01000058.1 GCF_017312405.1 Mycobacterium sp. PO1 | reverse complement strand
CGGTTGCGGTCCCCGTGATGCACAGCCAAACGATGATCGGCGTCGTCGATCCGCAACAGGACCGACCCACTGGCCGCCTCCACCGCCTCCATCCCCAAAACCTCCGGACCGAACGCCAACCACTCCTTCGCATCCGGAGACTCCACACCCACATAACCCAACGTCTTCACCAACATGTGCTGTCCTCAGGCGATTCAGTGGTTCGAGACGGCAAGTGACGCATAGCGCTGCTGGAGTGCGGCCCAGTTCTTGCCGGCCTCGCGCCCGCCAGCCAAATAGGACTCCGGCACTTCGGTGTACGGCGGTCGGGTGGGCCCCGTGCGCATGAAACCGGCCGCCTGGAATTGGGCGTTGTCGATCTGGATGCTGTACTTGAGGAATTCGGCGAAGTTGCCGCCTGGGTACAGCGTCTCAAGAGCCCCCTCGAGTTCGTCGGTGAGCGCTTGGCAGTCGTCCCAGCGGCGGGCTCTGATTAGGTTGCGCAAGTGCGTTACTGGCGCAGGGCCGCAGGCCACATTGCCCGACCAGCAGGCGGTGACCTCTTCTGGGAAGAGCCGCGCAAAGTAGTACCAGTCAGTCTCAAGCGGCAGTAGCCGCACGCGACCGCTTACCGCGCGGAGGTCGGAAAGGAAGGCGGAGCCACTGAGCAGCCCGAGATGCTTGGCAGCGACGACCTGGGGTATCTGGCTGAGTGCCTCGTAGGCGGGCGTCCCGATCTTTCCCTTGAAGGCGCCGGGGTTGTCGTAGACCACCAATGCCATGTTCGGCACTGCCTCGGCCACATCCCGGTAGAAGCGCACGATGCCGGCGTCATCCAGGGGCAGCCACATCGGACGACCCACGAACAGGCCATCGGCGCCGAGCTCGCCGAGCCGGCGACCCCTCGTGATCGTATCGCGGGTATTGAGCGTCGTCGCTCCGGCGAAAACTGGGATACGTCCCGCGACGGCGTCGACCACGGTGGCGACAAAGCTCTGCAACTCGTCCCACGTCAGCGAGGCGCACTCGCCGAAGGTGCCTGTGGTCATGAGCACATCCACTCCGCCACGGACCATCGCGTCGGCGAGCTTCGCCGCCTCATCGAGGTCTACGGAGAACGCGGTGCCCGGTTGGTCGGCCGTCGGGATGGAGGGCGTAGGGATAATGCCGACGACACCGGTGATGTCATCGACGGTCAACTTCGTGTCACGCACGTGCACTGCCTCTCTCGTGAATCGTCAGCGGGCTCGGAGGTTAGCGGGGACCGGCGGAAATGGCTGCGTCCCCAAAGACAGCTCGGGCTCTTCGTAGTAGAGATCGAGAGCCTTCAATGTAGGGATGTCGTTGACCGAGAACAGCAACGCATTTTCTGCCGACCGGTTGACGAAGTGATGGGTGCTCCAGTTGGGCACCACGAAGCTGTCGTGGGGCCCCCAGTCGAGTTCGACCCCGTCGACAACCGTAGTTCCCTCACCGCGCACGACGAAATACACGGCACTCGACGTGTGGCGATGGGCCTCGGTCTGCTGGCCCGGCCGCAGCAACTGCACCCAGCAATCCAGCGTTGGCATAGTCGATCCGCCGGTAACGGGGTTCGCATAACGCAGGACTACGCCGTCGTAGGGACTGCCCGCAAGGCCCGCCATCCGCTGGAGCTGCCGCTCGACGTCACGCCAAGGATAGCGGTACGGGAAGTTCGCCGCCTTGACCTGCTCCCACGCCGGGCGCAGCATCCCACCGCGGTCAGCGAGATGCTCTCCCGGGTCCTCGCGTTGAGGTTGGCGCATCTCGCCATAGGGCTCATAGAAGGGCACATTCAGCCCGAGCACTAGGCCGATATCCAGCACGTCGAGCCAAACGACGTTCTCCGAGGTGGCGTTCTCATGGTCATGCCACGTCCAGCGAGGGGTCAGAACCAGGTCGTAGGTGTCCATTTGACAAGGCTCGCCATCCACCACAGTCACCAGGCCGGGGCCGCCTTGAATAGCGAACCGGAGCGCCGCCATGGTGTGGCGGTGCGCATAGGCAATCTCGCCGGGCTTGAGCATCTGCATACCCATGTTGATGGTGTGCGTGGTTCCTCGGGCATCCGGGTTGATGAACGAGAGATTGCGTCGCGCCGTCAAACTTTCAGGCATCACGTCGCACGACTTCAGAAGCTTCGCGTGAACGTCCTGCCATCGCCACAGAAAGGGAACACCCGCAGGCTTGGGCCCGCCGACGACGCTCTCCAGCATGTCGTCGTAGATCCATTGTCCACGTAAGTTGGCAGCCTCGAGCTCGGCGTCGAATTCGTGAAGCCCTGAAATCTCAGCGGTCGACATGAGACCTACCTTCTCTGTTTTGCAGAACACTACTCTGTTACTTAGAGATTATCGGGACCGGCCGATTGCGTCAACACCAGGAAGTGCCGCGTACTAACCTCACCGTACTGACCATCGCCGTTGGTGACGGCGTGGCGAGGTGAGAACAAGAAGACCTCCAAGTGAGCTAGGAACGCTCAACAACCTCCGAGGTCTTCTTCATGACTCGTGGCGCCGTGTCGGCTGCGACAGGTTGTGTTGTCGATAGGGTCCCAGAGGTCACCGATGTGGGTCGGTCGCCAGCGGCGCAGCCCCGAACCTCGATGATCGGCCACTCCGTTTCGAGCCGAGTTCCGTCTAGGGGAGCGATGCGGTCGCGGCAACTCATCCGTGATGCCGGCGCCCAAGGCGCGGTATCGGCCTGTCCACCGAGCCGGGGCGGTGGCCGAAACCTGAATACCGCGCCGCGGCCACCGAGGACCTCGCGCGGTAGAAAGCCGCGACATTCCGAGCTAAGAACGCGGCGAAGCCGCAGCGAGCATGTCCGGTGGGAAACCAGTCCCACTTGCAATGCGGCGCGCAACCACTTGTGGCCCGACTATGGCGATCGCGTTGCGGCGGTATCGGGTGGGTTCGTCAACACTTCGAGCCTTCCCCGCACACTTTCGAGATCGCTACCGGCCTGCAGCGCACGCCTGCACTCGATCAGTGCTCGAGGCCAGTTCACCACCGCCGCGCCACCAAGACGTTGCTCGCCATCCGGGTAGAGGACTGTGAATCGATTGTCGGACAGTCGATCTCCGACGACGAGTGGCTCTCCTAGGTGAGTTGTCTGGCCACAGACCTGAATCTTCCAGTCGTACTGGTCGCTCCAGACGTACTCGACGGGCTCGTAGCAGCGCAATTCATCGGGATACAAAATATTATGCGCGACGCAAGAGGCCTGGTCGACCGCGTTTGTCCAGTGTTCGATGCGCATCGTCACGCCGCGGGCGCGATGGAACCAACGCGACACGTCGCCGACTGCGTAGATGTTTTGTGACGTAACTGCACGACAGAACTCGTCGCAGACCAGGCCGTCATCGACTAGCAGTCCCGACGGCATCAGCCAGCCGTCATTCGGAACGGCGCCGATGCCCACCACCACCGTGTCGGCTTCTAGGACCGTCCCGTCCGTGAGGCTGATCTTGAGGTTGCCGCGCTCCCCCTCAATATTCTCGACACCGATACCGAAGCGCGTGTGCACTCCGTGGTTTCGGTGCAAATCGATGAACCACTCGCCGATCTCTTCGGTCAGAACCCTGCTCATCGGAACGGGCACCGGGTCGACAACGGTCACCTGCCCCCCCATTGACCGGGCGGTTGACGCAACTTCGGCCCCGATGAATCCTCCCCCGATCACCACGAGGCGGACACCGGCGACAAGGTCGTCCCGTAGCCGCAGACAGTCCTCCAGAGTGCGGAGCACATGAATGCCCGATCCGTGGCCCCACGGGGATGGTCGCGCGCTGGCTCCGGTGGCCACCACCAGGTGGTCATAACGCAGGGGCTCATCATCGGCGAACTCGACCTGACACGCTGCGACATCCACTCCGATCGCGCGGCGGCCGAGGAGAAGCTCGATGCGGTCGGCGGCGGCAGCGTCTCTACTGAGTAACGTCACAGCGGCGATGTCACTCGTACCCGCAAGCAATGCCTTGGATAATGGCGGCTTGTCGTAGGGCAGCGCAGTTTCCTCGCCCACCAGGACGACGTCGCCGTCGTAGCCTTCCGATCGCAGCGCCTGGGCCGTGCGGACCCCGCCGACAGAACTGCCGACGATGACGACCCGTGACGTCATTCGTCTACGACTTCCAACGCTGCCACCGGACAGCTGCGCGCAGCCTCCTCGACCCGGGTCCTGTCCGCGGAAGGGACCTCCGTCTTCCGGACCAACACGAGTCCCCGGTCGTCGATGTCGAAGTAGTCCTCGGCGGCTACGACACAGTTCGCGTATCCCTGACATACCGCGTGGTTAGCCTTTATGACTCCGTCCATGTGCTTTCCTTCCCTATGTTCGTCGGGTTCAATTGCGCTGGGGTGCAGGTCCGAGGCTGAAACCGCCGTCGGGGCGGATCGTTTCGCCGGTAAGCCCGCGGGAGCGGTGCGAAGCGAGAAAGACGTAACTCCACGCGTGGTCGTGACCCGATAGGGCCACGTTGAGCGGTGTGCGAGCAGCCAATTCGCGGGCCCGGTCGGGTGCAGCATCCAGACGGCTGGCGCCAAGGTCGAGACTGTCGAGTCCGCGCAGGTCGGTGTTCAACGTTCCCCCTGGGGCAACACCGTTCACACGGATCCTCGGCGCGAGTTCGTGAGCCAGTGCGGTGACGAGGCCACGCACCGCGAACTTCGACGCGACATACAGCAGGCCGCCGCGTCCTGGATAAAATGATGAAGCGGACTCGGTGAGGATGATCGAGGCGCCGTCCTGGCCCATCAATGCCGGCACTGCTGCCTTGACTGAGTGGATATGACTCAGGACGTTGATACGAAACATCTCGTCGAACGCCTTGTCGATTCGCTCGGCGGGGATGTCCTGAATACGACGGTAGAAATCGAAGATCCCCACGCAGTTCACCAATGTGTCGAGTCCGCCGAACGCGTCGGCAGCGACCTGCACAGCTTCGTCGTTGGCGGTGTGGGTGGTCCCATCACCCTCGATTACCGGGATGTCGGGCAGCTGATGGCGCAGCGCCGCGCACTTATCGCTGTCGTACTCGAGCACGGCGACCTGGGCATCCTCGTTCAAGAACGCGTCGACGGTGGCCCGACCGATACCCGAACCTCCGCCGACGATCAATGCGCGTTTGCCCGCCAGCCAGCCAGTCATACCTCGTCGCCCAGAATCAAGGGAGTACCTGCGTTCCCCACCATGGCCGCTAAGGTGGCTGGGTTCTGCCAGGTCAACGCCTCGATCTCTAAGGCATCCAGCGACACCCACTGCGCCGATTTTGGCGCCTGAATCAACAGCCGAGCTCCGTTGCGAGTGGTCACTCGGCGCACGACGACCTCTGCGAACTCGTTGGCGACGTTAAGTGCATCGCCGGTCGCCCCGGCCAGCAGCGTCGACAGTTCCTCGCACGCCGGTTGTGGGGGCGACTGCGCGCCCTCGCCGGATCCGTTCGAGCTCATAGGAAGACCGCCAGATTCTGCATTCGAAGCACTGATTCATCGACGCAGATTGTTCGGCGTGCGAGTTTGAGCGCGTTGCCATCGCGACGTAGAAGATCTTCACGACCACATGAGAGGAGCGTGGACTCGTTGACGTCGCCACGGCTGCGGAAAAGCAACTCAGCGCTGTCGACCACGAGGTGGTCGGCATCGTCGCTGAGGAATGTGCGCACATTGGTGATGAAGTGACGCAGACGCGATGGCGGTTCCTCAGTCCAGGCATGCTCGGTGGCGAAACGGGCAACCCGGCGCTCAAGTGAGTATTTGTTCTCGTCGAAATGCGCCATTCCCGGTGAGCTATCAAATCCGGCTCCCGCGGCGGTGGTGATCCGCACCGGCATGTAATAGTGGATGTCCTCTGTGAGCAGACCCAGCCACCGGTCGTAGTCTTGAGCATCGAGGAGGTACGCCTCGTTGACGAGGAAACTATGCGCCTGGAGGTGACGAGGGTCGTCGAACGGTAACGGGTCGCCGACGCGTTGGGCGCGCGCCGCGTGCGCCCCGAGCACCGATGGAGCCGCGGATTGACCAATGCGCTGGTGATCGTGAACGCTCATAGCATCACCGACGTCGGAGCGGACCCCGAGTCGATATCGGCGGCGGCCACGCCGTTGGTCTGGACCATTGGTTCAATTCCATGCGGATTGTCGCTGAGCACCGTAGCCGGGTTGACGCGAAGCGGCGGCATGTCCAGGTAGTCGGCCCAGAGCCTCAACAATTGCCGTTGATTGTTCTCGTTGTAACCGAGTTGAGCGTATCCCGGCCCGTGGAATTGAGCGCTGCTAAGGGTGTCGACCACCCGTACATCGTCTGCGAGCAGCCCCATCCGGCTGTTCAGCCGCAGTCGGCGGGCCATGGAACCCCCCGCCGTGTTGGTCAGCGACACCCAGTTCTCGACATCGTCTTGCTCGAACATTCCCGTCGAGCCGAAGCACATCAAATAAGCCTTATACGAGTCCGCCTTAAAGTCTGCCGGGGCATCAGAATCCACCGCAAACCACGACAGCACCTCGGTTTCGTTCTCGCTGATTGGCTGCCACACCCGGATTGAAATGAACGGCAAGACGTGCTCCCCGTCCTCCACTTTCGGCCAGTTGTGCACGAAACTGATGTTGGGAAAACACGTCGCGGCCGAGATCATGAACCCGTCGGTGCCGACGACTTGTTGCTGCTGCTCGGTCCAGGTGGCCTTGGCTCGACTAATCATGTCCGCCGGGTAGCCCACGTAGCTCATCCGGTCCTCGAAACTCCCCTCGGGCAGCTTGTATGTGGTGCCCCCACCTCTACCCGCCCAATACGTGGCGCCGTCTTTGCGCTTGTGAGCCTTCGGCTCTCGGAACAGGCCGATCTCGACCACCGACGTGTGCGTCTGAGGTGTGTGGTACATGTCCCCGGCGAAATTTTCAGCTGCGATCTTCCAGTTCGCTTTTACCCGCCAACGCTGCGGACCTCGCACCTCAAGACCGTTGGGGCCTTGCTTGGTGTAGAAATCGAGATAGAACCTGAAATCACCCAGATAGTCTTCAAGCGATTCTGCGTCAGGATCCATCGACAGAAAGATCAACCCGTTGTAGCTGGCCACACTCGGCGCGGGCAACAAGGTCTGCCCCGTCTTGTTAAACCCGGCGTCTCCTCCGTAAGCCTCTTGGTGAAACGGCAGGCCAATAATGCGACCGTCATTGCGGTAAGACCACCCGTGGTACGGGCATCTGAAGTTCGACGCGTTCCCCATTTCCGCCCGGCAAACCTGCATACCGCGATGGAGGCACATATTGAACATCACCCGGATCTCGCCGGCAGAATCACGAGCGACGATGAACGAATCCTGCAACACTTGTCTGACCACGTAGTCCCCCGGCTGCGGAATCTCCGACTCGTGCGCCACGAACAACCACGCCCGACTGAACAGGCGCTCCTTCTCGAGCGAGAAAATTTGCTTGTCGTTATACACGTGCGCCGGGATCATGCCAGTGCGTACAGCCGCTAACACCTCACCGTGATCCTGCATCTTCAACTCCATGACTCAACGACTGGACTCGATCCGCGACCAAGGCGCCTTCACTGTTATGTAGAACGCGACTCTGTCTAGCAGAGATTATGCCGTCTCCTTACCGGTGGAGTCAAACGAGGGCGTTGACTAGTCGAGACTGCCGCGCAGCCCTCTCGGATGCTCTTGGGGAAACGTCCACGATGCGGCGCTCCCGCCGGGGGCAGCATCCCCGTGATGAAGGCATTTGCAGCGAGTGAGCGCTAGGTGTACTGACCTGACAGGTTAGGTACACGGCTGGCGGGTGGTTGACCCTTGAGTGCTGTGTGGCCGCGGTGATGATTGTAGTTGTGTAGCCAGATGGTCTATTCGGCGCAGCGCTCGGCGTCGCTGCGGTAGAGCCGGGCGTAGGCCCACTCATCGGCCAGGGTGCGGTGGAATCGCTCGACCTTGCCGTTGGTCTGCGGGCGGTAGGGTCGAGTGCGCCGGTGCTTGATGTCACCCAGAGCGTCGCAGAACTTGTGTGACCGGTAACAGGATCCGTTGTCGGTCAATATGGTTCGCACTGCAAAGCCGCCAATGTGGTTGAACCAGGCGTTGGCTCGCAGCCAAAACGCTGCGGCGGTTTCCTTGCGTTCATCGCTGAGAATCTCGCTATAGGCCAGCCGTGAGTGAGCGTCGATGGCCGTGTGCAGGAAGTGATACCCGCGCACATTGCTCCTATGTCAAGCTGCGGCTTTGGCGTGGGTGTGTTGGGGTGTTCGGCCGGTGTGTTGGTCGATGTGTAGTCGTCGGTAGACGGTGCGGGCGAGGTGTCGTTTGAGGCAGCGTGAACTGTCCTGGCTCTGG
>NZ_BLTG01000057.1 GCF_017312405.1 Mycobacterium sp. PO1 | reverse complement strand
ACCCCGCAGGATCCGACAGCGTCGAAGAGCCCTACACCCCGCGGGCTGCGCAGTCCTCCTCGGTTCCCACCTCAAACCCAATGCCCCGCTTGTGCAGCAACTCCCCGGCAGCCTCAAGCGCCTCCTCGCTGCCCACATCCCAGCCCGCATACAGCATCCGGTTGCGGTCCCCGTGATGAACGGCGATCCGGTGATCCGCGTCGTCGATCCGCAACAGGACCGACCCACTGGCCGCCTCCACCGCCTCCATCCCCAAAACCTCCGGACCGAACGCCAACCACTCCTTCGCATCCGGAGACTCCACACCCACATAACCCAACGTCTTCACCAACACGTGCTGTCCTCAGGCGATTCAGTGGTTCGAGACGGCAAGTGACGCATAGCGCTGCTGGAGTGCGGCCCAGTTCTTTCCCGCCTCGCGCCCGCCAGCCAAATAGGACTCCGGCACTTCGGTGTACGGCGGTCGGGTGGGCCCCGTGCGCATGAAACCGGCCGCCTGGAATTGGGCGTTGTCGATCTGGATGCTGTACTTGAGGAATTCGGCGAAGTTGCCGCCCGGGTACAGCGTCGCGAGAGCGGCCTCCAGTTCGTCGGTGAGCGCTTGGCAGTCGTCCCAGCGGCCGGCTCGGATTAGGTCGCGCAAGTGCGTTACTGGCGCAGGGCCGCAGGCCACATTGCCCGACCAGCAGGCGGTGACCTCTTCTGGGAAGAGCCGCGCAAAGTAGTACCAGTCAGTCTCAAGCGGCAGTAGCCGCACACGACCGCCGACGGCGCGGAGGTCGGAAAGGAAGGCGGAGCCACTGAGCAGCCCGAGATGCTTGGCAGCGACGACCTGGGGTATCTGGCTAAGTGCCTCGTAGGCGGGCGTCCCGATCTTTCCCTTGAAGGCGCCGGGGTTGTCGTAGACCACCAATGCCATGTTCGGCACTGCCTCGGCCACATCGCGGTAGAAGCGCACGATGCCGGCGTCATCCAGGGGCAGCCACATCGGACGACCCACGAACAGGCCATCGGCACCGAGCTCGCCGAGCCGGCGACCCCTCGTGATCGTATCTCGGGTATTGAACGTCGTCGCTCCGGCGAAAACCGGGATACGTCCCGCGACGGCGTCGACCACGGTGGCGACAAAGCTCTGCAACTCGTCCCACGTCAGCGAGGCACACTCGCCGAAGGTGCCTGTGGTCATAAGCACATCCACTCCGCCACGGACCATCGCGTCGGCGAGCTTCGCCGCCTCATCGAGGTCCACGGAGAACGCGGTGCCCGGTTGGTCGGCCGTCGGGATGGAGGGCGTAGGGATAATGCCGACGACCCCGGTGATGTCATCAACGGTCAACTTCGTGTCACGCACGTGCACTGCCTCTCTCGTGAAACGTCAGCGGGCTCGGAGGTTAGCGGGGACCGGCGGAAATGGCTGCGTCCCCAAAGACAGCTCGGGCTCTTCGTAGTAGAGATCGAGAGCCTTCAATGTAGGGATGTCGTTGACCGAGAACAGCACGGCATCTTCCGTCGACCGGTTGACGAAGTGATGGGTGCTCCAGTTAGGCACCACGAAACTGTCGTGGGGCCCCCAGTCAAGCTCCACGTCGTCGACGACCGTCGTCCCTTCGCCACGCACGACGAAATACACGGCACTCGACGTGTGGCGATGGGCCTCGGTCCGCTGGCCCGGCCGCAGCAACTGCACCCAGCAATCCAGCGTTGGCATAGTCGATCCCCCGGTAACGGGGTTCGCATAACGCAGGACTACGCCGTCGTAAGGACTGCCCGCAAGGCCCGCCATCCGCTGGAGCTGCCGCTCGACGTCACGCCAAGGATAGCGGTACGGGAAGTTCGCCGCCTTGACCTGCTCCCACGCCGGGCGCAGCAGGCCCCCCCGGTCAGCGAGATGCTCTCCCGGGTCCTCGCGTTGAGGTTGGCGCATCTCGCCGTAGGACTCATAGAAGGGCACATTCAGCCCGAGCACCAATCCGATATCCAGCACGTCGAGCCAAACGACGTTCTCCGAGGTGGCATTCTCATGGTCGTGCCACGTCCAGCGAGGGGTCAGAACCAGGTCGTAGGTGTCCATTTGACACGGCTCGCCATCCACCACAGTCACCAGGCCGGGGCCGCCTTGAATAGCGAACCGCAGCGCCGCCATGGTATGGCGGTGCGCATAGGCAATCTCGCCGGGCTTGAGCATCTGCATACCCATGTTCATGGTGTGCGTGGTTCCCCGGGCATCCGGATTGATGAACGAGAGATTGCGTCGCGCCGTCAAACTTTCAGGCATCACGTCGCACGACTTCAGAAGCTTCGCGTAAACATCGTGCCATCGCCACAGAAACGGAACACCCGCAGGCTTGGGCCCGCCGACGACGCTCTCCAGCATGTCGTCGTAGATCCATTGCCCACGTAAGTTGACAGCCTCGAGCTCGACGTCAAATTCGCGGAGTTCTGAAGTCTCGGCGGTGGACATTAGCTACCTTCTCTGGTTAGCAGAATGGCACTCTGTCAATTAGAGACTATCGGCATCCGCCGGTTGCGTCAATACCGCACGGGCCGCACTGAGCTGACCTCTTGGGTCAGTATCCCTAACGGGGCGAAAGGTCGAGTTATGCAGCCTGCTAGACGAATTCGCCGACACCGCCGCCATCCAGGTCATCCGGTGCCGCAATTCGTGGTGGTCGCGGGTGCTCCCGGATGGACTTGCGACCGTGTTCATTGAGCTGCTCGCGCGCCGATCTGCGGAAAGACTATCTTTCTTCAGCCAGCACGTCGGCTTTCTTCAGCCAGCACGTCGGCGGCCCCCGCGCCGAGTCGCGCCAGCTCCGCTAGTCATCTCGGATCGGTATGAGGTGAGCCCCCTGTAGTGGTCCAGTCGTTGTGGGACTCTGTTGCCCGGATGCTCGGGCAGGAAGAATCACCAACGACATGGCATCGAACAAGCGCCGGCGGCACACCCCGGATCAGATCATCCGCAAGCTCGCCGAGGGCAACAAGCTGCTCGCCTCGGGCCAGGAGCTGGCCGAGGTGTGCCGGCATCTGGAAATTGCGGAATCGACCTGGCATCGCTGGGTGGCGCAGTACGGCGGCATGAAGGCCAACGACGCCAAGCGGCTCAAGGAGCTCGAGGCCGAAAACGCCCGGCTCAAGAAGCTGGTGGCCAATCAGGCCCTCGACATCGACATGCTCAAGGAGATCGGGTCGGGAAACTTCTGACCCCGAACCGCAAACGCCGCGCAGCGACCATGCTGCGTGAGCGGTTCGGGGTGTCCGAACGCCGCGCCTGCACCGTTGTAGGCCTGCACCGCTCCACGATGCGCCTGACGCCATCACCGGTCACCACCGAGGAAGTCGAACTACGTTCCTGGCTGCGCCGGTTCTCCACCGACCGGCCTCGCTGGGGATGGCGCCGCGCTGCCAAGATGGCCCGCCGGGCGGGCTGGCAGGCCAACAACAAGCGCATCCGCCGGCTCTGGCGCGAAGAGGGCCTACGGGTCCCGCAGCGCCGCCGCAAGAAGCGGCTGACCGGCATCGGGGTGGCCGTGGGCGCGATGTCACCGATCCGTCCGAACGTCATCTGGGCGATGGACTTCCAGTTCGACACCACCGCCGACGGCCGCACCATCAAGATGCTCAACATCATCGACGAGTTCACCCGGGAAGCCCTGGCCATCGAAGTCGACCGGTCCATCAACGCCGACGGTGTCGTCGCCGTGCTCGATCGGCTGGCCCTCATCCACGGGGCGCCGCACTATGTGCGTTTCGACAACGGGCCAGAGTTCGTGGCGCACGCTGTGGCCGATTGGTGCCGATTCAACAGTGCCGGTTCACTTTTCATCGATCCCGGCTCACCGTGGCAGAACGCCTTCATCGAATCGTTCAACGGCCGACTACGCGACGAACTGCTCAACTCGTGGCGCTTCGATTCGCTGCTGGAGGCCCGGGTAATCATCGAGGACTGGCGCCGAGACTACAACGCCAACAGACCCCACACCGCACACGGCGAACTCACCCCAGCCGAGCTTGCCCTACAGTGGGCCACGACCCACCAACCGAAAGTCGCATAGCGACTGGACCACCAATCGGGTCCCCCTCAGGACCGCAACGCAATAAGGACACTGTTGGCGCTGGGGAGCAACTCGAGATCGGGTGAGGCGAGATAACGGCAAAGTGTTGATCTTGAGGGCCGTTTTCCCCGCTGGTGAGACGTTGTCGAATTAAAATTGCGACGCCGCAGCCAGCATCTTCGGTGCACGTACAGTGCCACGTCTGATGCGGCGGCCAACCACGTGTGGCCGCACTATGGTGATCGCGTCGCGGCGGTGTCGGGTGGGTTCGTTAACAGTTCGAGCCTTCCCCGCACAGTTTCGAGATCGCTGCCGGCCAGCAGTGCACGCCTGCACTCGATCAGTGCTCGAGGCCAGTTCACGATCGCGGCGCCGCTCAAACGTTGCTCGCGATCGGGGTAGAGCGCTGTGAATCGATTGTCGGACAATCGATCTCCGACGACGAGTGGCTCTCCTAGGTGAGTTGTTTGGCCGCAAAACTGGATCTTCCAGTCGTACTGGTCGCTCCAGACGTACTCGACGGGCTCGTAGCAGCGCAATTCATCGGGATACAAAATATTATGCGCGACGCAAGACGCCTGGTCGACCGCGTTTGTCCAGTGTTCGATGCGCATCGTCACGCCGCGGGCGCGATGAAACCAACGCGACACGTCGCCGACTGCGTAGATGTTTTGTGACGTAACTGCACGGCAGAACTCGTCGCAGACCAGGCCGTCATCGACGACCAGTCCCGACGGCATCAGCCAGCCGTCATTCGGAACGGCGCCGATGCCCACCACCACCGTGTCGGCTTCTAGGACGGTCCCGTCCGTGAGGCCGATCTTAAGGTTGCCGCGCTCCCCCTCAATATTCTCGACACCGACGCCGAATCGCGTGTGCACTCCGTGGTCTCGGTGCAAATCGACGAACCACCCGCCGATCTCTTCGGTCAGCACCCGGCTCATCGGCACCGGCACCGGGTCGACAACCGTCACTTGCAGACCCAGTGACCGCGCGGTTGACGCGACCTCGGCCCCGATAAATCCTGCCCCGATCACCACGAGGCGGGCACCGGCGACGAGGTCGGCTCTTAGCCGCAGACAGTCCTCTAAGGTGCGTAGCACATGAACGCCCGGTCCCTGGCCCCACGGGGATGGTCGCGCGCTCGCTCCGGTGGCCACCACCAGGTAGTCGTAGTGCAGGGGCTCATCATCGGCGAACTCCACCTGACACGCTGCGACATCAACTCCGATCGCGCGGCGGCCGAGCCGAAGCTCGATGGCGTCGGCGGCGGCTGCGTCTCTGGTGAGTAACGTTGCAGCGGCGATGTCACTCGTACCCGCAAGCAACGCTTTGGATAGTGGCGGTTTGTCGTAGGGCAGTGCAGTTTCCTCGCCCACGAGGACGACGTCGCCATCGTAGCCTTCCGATCGCAGCGCCTGGGCCGTGCGGACCCCGCCGACAGAACTGCCGACGATGACGACCCGCGACGTCATTCGTCTAAAACTTCCAACGCGACCACCGGACAGCTGCGCGCAGCCTCCTCGACCCGCGTCCTGTCCGCGGAAGGGACCTCCGTCTTCCGGACCAACACGAGTCCCCGATCGTCGATGTCGAAGTAGTCCTCGGCGGCTACGACACAGTTCGCGTATCCCTGACATACCGCGTGGTTAGCCTTTATGACTCCGTCCATGTGCTTTCCTTCCCTGTGTTCGTCGGGTTCAATTGCGCTGGGGTGCAGGTCCGAGGCTGAAACCGCCGTCGGGGCGGATCGTTTCGCCGGTAAGCCCGCGGGAGCGGTGCGAAGCGAGAAAGACGTAACTCCACGCGTGGTCGTGACCCGATAGGGCCACGTTCAGCGGTGTGCGAGCAGCCAATTCGCGGGCCCGGTCGGGTGCAGCATCAAGACGGCGGGAGCCAAGGTCGAGACTGTCGAGTCCGCGCAGGTCGGTATTCAACGTTCCCCCTGGGGCGACACCGTTCACACGGATCTGTGGCGCGAGTTCGTGAGCCAGTGCGGTGACGAGGCCACGCACCGCGAACTTCGACGCCACATACAGCAGGCCGCCGCGTCCTGGATAAAACGATGAGGCGGACTCGGTGAGGATGATTGAGGCGCCGCCCTGGCCCATCAGTGCCGGCACCGCTGCCTTCACTGAGTGGATATGACTCAGGACGTTGATACGAAACATCTCGTCGAACGCCTGGTCGATTCGCTCGGCGGGGATGTCCTGAATACGGCGGTAGAAATCGAAGATCCCCACGCAGTTCACCAATGTGTCGAGTCCGCCGAACGCGTCGACAGCGACCTGCACAGCTTCGTCGTTGGCGGTGCGGGTGGTCGCATCGCCCTCGATTACTGGGATGTCGGGCAGCTGCTGGCGAAGCGCGGCGCACTTATCGCTGTCGTACTCGAGCACGGCGACCTGGGCATCCTCGTTGAGGAACGCGTCGATAGTGGCCCGACCGATACCCGAACCTGCTCCGACGATCAACGCGCGTTTGCCCGCCAGCCAGCTAGTCATACCTCGTCGCCCAGAATCAAGGGAGCCCCTGCGTTCCCCACCATGGCCGCTAAGGTGGCCGGGTTCTGCCAGGTCAACGCTTCGATCTCCAAGGCATCCAGCGACACCCACTGCGCCGATTTCGGCGCCTGAATCAACAGCCGAGCTCCGTTGCGAGTGGTCACTCGGCGCACGACGACCTCTGCAAACTCGTTGGCGATGTTGAGTACATCGCCGGTCGCCCCGGCCAGCAGCGTCGACAGTTCCTCGCACGCCGATTGTCGTGGTGACTGCGCGCCCTCGCCGGGTTGGTTCGAGCTCATAGGAATACCGCCAGATTCTGCATTCGAAGCACTGATTCATCGACGGCGATTGTGCGCCGGGCGAGTTTGAGGGCGTCGCCATCGCGACGTAGGAGATCCTCACGACCGCATGAAAGGAGCGTGGACTCATTGACGTCGCCGCGGCTGCGAAACAACAACTCAGCGCTGTCGACCGCGAGGTGGTCGGCGTCGTCGGTGAGGAATGTGCGCACGTTGGTGATGAAGTGACGCATGCGCGACGGCGGATCTTCAGTCCAGGCATGCTCGGTGGCGAATCGGGCAACGCGGCGACTGAGTGAGTATTTGTTCTCGTCGAAATGCGCCATTCCTGCTGAGCTATCGAATCCAGCGCCGGCGGCGGTGGTGATCCGCACCGGCATGTAATAGTGAATATCCTCGGTAAGTACACCCAGCCACCTGTCGTAGTCTTGGGCATCGAGAAGGTACGCCTCGTTGACGAGGAAGCGATGCGCCTCCAGGTGGAGAGAATCGTCGAACGGCAAGGCGTCCCCCACACGTTGGGCGCGGGCCGCGTGCGCACCGAGTACCGATGGCGCCATGGGTCGACCCCCGGTGCACTGATTGTGGGCGGTCACAGCATCACCGACGTCGGAGCCGACTCCGAGTCGCTACCGGCTACGGCACGGCCATTGGTCTGCACCATTGGCTCAATACCTTGCGGGTTGTCGGTGAGCACCGTCGCCGGGTCGACTCGCAGCGGCGGCATGTCCAGGTAGTTAGCCCAGAGCCTCAATAATTCCCGTTGATTGTTCTCGTTGTAACCCACCTGAGCGTATCCAGGCCCGTGGAACTGAGCGCTGCTTAGGGTGTCGACCACCCGGGCATCGTCTGCGAGCAGCCCCATCCGGCTGTTCAGTCGCAGTCGGCGGGCCATCGAACCCCCCGCGGTGTTGGTCAGCGACACCCAGTTCTCGACGTCGTCTTGTTCGAACATTCCCGTCGAGCCGAAACACATCAAATAAGCCTTGTATGAGTCCGCCTTAAACGCTTCCGGGGCATCAGAATCCACCGCAAACCAGGACAGCACCTCAGTCTCGTTCTCGCTAATGGGCTGCCAAACCCGAATCGAAATGAACGGTAAGACGTGCTCGCCGTCCTCGACTTTCGGCCAGTTGTGCACGAAACTGATGTTCGGAAAGCACGTCGCCGCCGAGATCATGAACCCATCGGCGCCCACCACCTGTCGCTGCTGCTCGGTCCAGGTCGCCTTGGCACGACTGATCATCTCCGCCGGGTAGCCGACATAGCTCATCCGGTCTTCGAAACTCCCCTCAGGCAGCTTGTATGTGGTGCCCCCACCTCTGCCCGCCCAATAGGTTGCGCCGTCTTTGCGCTTGTGAGCCTTCGGCTCTCGGAACAGGCCGATCTCGACCACCGACGTGTGCGTCTGCGGCGTGTGGTACATGTCCCCGGCGAAATTCTCAGCTGCGATCTTCCAGTTCGCTTTTACCCGCCAACGCTGAGGACCCTGTACCTCGAGACCGTTGGGGCCCTGCTTGGTGTAGAAATCGAGGTAGAACCTGAAATCACCCAGGTAGTCTTCAAGCGATTCTGCGTCAGGATCCATCGACAAGAAGATCAACCCGTTGTAACTGGCCACACTCGGCGCCGGCAACAGGGTCTGACCCGTCTTGTTGAACCCCGCGTCCCCTCCATAGGCCTCTTGGTGAAACGGCAGGCCAATAATGCGGCCGTCGTTGCGGTAAGACCACCCGTGGTACGGGCATCTGAAATTCGACGCGTTCCCCATCTCCGCCCGACAAATCTGCATACCGCGATGGAGGCACATATTGAACATCACCCGGACCTCGCCTGAAGAATCACGAGCGACGATGAACGAATCCTGTAGCACTTGCCTCACCACGTAGTCGCCCGGCTGCGGAATTTCGGACTCGTGCGCGACGAACAACCACGCCCGACTGAACAGCCGCTCCTTCTCGAGCGAGAAAATCTGCTTGTCGTTGTACACGTGCGCCGGAATCATGCCAGTGCGTACTGCCGCCGACACCTCACCGTGATCCTGCATCTTCAACTCCATGACTCAGCGACGGGACCCGATCCTCTACCAAGGCGCCTTCACTGTTGTGTAGAAGGCGACTCTGTCTAGCAGAGAGTATGCCGTCTATTTGCCGGTGGAGTCAACCGGCCTTGCTTATACGTCCAACTGCCGCGCGGCCCTCGTCGTTGCCTTCGACGAAACGTCCACTACGGCGGTCACCGCGCGAGACAGTATGTCTCCTTGCCAAGGGGATTTGCACGAGTGCGCACATGGCCCGTAACGAAACGACCGCGGCCCGGTACGGCCGCGCACGGGCGGGCAAGCGTGGGATGCCAGCAGCTGCCAGCGGTACTGGCCGAGCAGATTTCGTTGGAGATCCTGCGCCGCCCCCGAATTGGACTGGTCATCGACGACGACGCCGCGTGGGAAGCAAGTCTGCGGACCGCTCGGGCCGACGGCGCTGCCAGGTGTTGCGCGGGAGGCGACATTTCGTCGCCGACGCCCGAGCGTCGCGATTCTTCGAGCTGCAATCGGCTTTTACCGCGGTAAGGTCTCTGTCATGCAGAAACCTCCAGTCGCAGGCATGGAGCATGACAGCACCGGAAAGCTTCCGCAATATCCGATCGAGTCTGTCGACAACGCTCTTCGCCTAATCCTCCTCCTAGGAGACCGCTCTGAGATCCGGCTCACTGACGCCAGCGAGTACCTGCACGTCGCTTCGTCGACCGCGCATCGCCTGTTATCGATGCTTCAGTACCGCGGGTTTGTCCGCCAAGACCCGATCAGCAGGGCATACCAGCCCGGACCGTCGTTAACAAACGTGGCGTTCGCTGTGTACTCCAGGATGGACATACCACGCACCGCCGCGCCGATTCTGCGCCACCTCGCAGACACGTTGCAAGAAACCGTGCACGTAGGAACGTTGGACGGCAGACTCGTTCGCTTCATCGCGGCACTCGAAAGCCCTTCTGCCGTTCGAGTGATATCGCGTTTGGGTACTACACGTCCTGCACATTGCACGTCGACAGGTAAGGTCCTACTCGCCGGACTATCCGATGACGAGCTTGACCAGTTGTATCCCGACCCACATTTGGAGCCACTCACCGAGCATTCCGTGCGAACCCTCACCGAACTGCGCGCTCAATTGGCAGAGGTCAGGAAAAGTGGGTTTGCAACCAGCAACCAGGAAAGTGAGGAAGGCGTCGCGTCTGTCGCCGTGGCCGTACCCGTAGGAGGTTCCCAGATGAGGCTGGCACTCAATGCGTCAGCGCCCAGTTATCGATTCCGGCCTTCGGATATCCGCAAAGCTCGCACTGCCCTCACAGACGCCGCCGCCGAGCTAGCCCGCAATCTCGGCTGATGACGTCCCCAAAAGTGGAAGCCGACAGTGAAATGCCCAGCGGCGCCCCAGATTTGCCTGGCTTCATTGCCACCATCGACGCATTCCTCAGCATGGAGAAGCAACGGAATGCCGAACCGATGTTCGCGGCGGTCCTCACCGAGGGTCTATCTCGCTAACGGTGTTTCCGGCGTTTTTCATCAGTAGGTTTCGGCTGCCGGGAATCGGTCGGCGAAGGTGATCGCGAACGCATTGAGGGCAGGTTTCCACCGCATCGTCCATCGTGCCCTGCCGACACCGGTCGGGTCCAGTGATCGGGTCACCAGATACAGGCACTTGAGCGCCGCCTGCTCGGAGGGGAAGTGTCCGCGGGCCTTGATCGCGCGGCGGTAGCGGGCGTTGAGCGACTCGATCGCGTTCGTCGAGCAGATCACTCGCCGGATCTCCACGTCGTAGTCCAGGAACGGAATGAACTCCGCCCAGGCGTTGCCCCAGAGCCGGATCACTGCCGGGTAGCGCTGCCCCCATTTCTCGGCCAGCTCGTCGAACGCCGCCCGAGCCGCGGTCGCGTTGACCGCAGTGTAGATCGGCTTGACGTCGCGCTTGATCTCGTCCCAGTACTTGCGGGGCGTGAGGCGAAAAGTGTTGCGCAGCAGATGAATGATGCACGTCTGCACGATCGCCTGCGGCCACACATTGCCCACCACCTCGGGCAGTCCCTTGAGCCCGTCGCAGACGACGAAGAAGGTGTCCTTGATGCCGCGGTTGCGTAGGTCGGTGAGCACGCTCATCCAGAACTTGGCGCCCTCCCCGCCGGTGCCGGCCCACAAGCCGAGGATGTCGCGTTCCCCGGCCAGGGTGACCCCGATGGCAGCGGGAGAAATTGTCAAGACCTGTGGATCGGGGTGTTTCGGGACTGTCGCGATAAGG
>NZ_BLTG01000056.1 GCF_017312405.1 Mycobacterium sp. PO1 | reverse complement strand
TTTATGCGAAATTTTGGCGTCTCACGAGACAGCAATGCCGGCGAATCAAGGTCAGGCGAGCGAATCCTGGGGTTTGCCGTTTCAGCTCCTTCGTTGATGATGGCTTGTCCCAGGGTGTTGTCTTTGAAGCCAGCCTCCTTCTGTCCCGCTTGGCTTCCTCCATGTAATTGTCAACTTGCTGCTTCAACGTCTCCATGAAGCTCTGGGCATCGCGCCGCCTACCCCTCCGCAGCGGGCGCCTTGATGGCCGCACCGATGATCGGCAAGTAGCGCCTCACCTGTTCACGATCACTATCCTTCTCCGAATCGCTCAAGTTCTCGTAGGGGGTCTCGATCTGGGTTTGCCAACGCTTTGCTAAATGAGCGGGGATGATCAAAGACCCGTCCTTCGCACGCTGGCACTGGTCATGCATGTATTGCTGCCAATGAGCCCATCGTTCATGCTCGATAGCGGCGAGCTTTTCCATGAGTTCGGGCGTGTCCAGACGTGCCTGGACATCTCTTTCGGTGGACATCAGATGAGGCCGTCGTCGACGAGTTTCCAATAGTGCTGGCCAAGTACAGTCAGCTCGCAGCCGTGTGACCCCATCGCCGCGTGCCACATGTGTGGGGCACCGACGGGCCTCACGAGGTTGACCTTGACATAGTTTTGCAGTACCGCGAAGACAGCCGTGTGGGCCGGATCGGGCGCTGGAACCGAAGGATCTTCGAAGCCGGAGCGGTGCGGCTCGTAGCTGGGATCGAGGCTGAATACGGTTGTAGGAGAGGGGAATATGTCAGTCAGCTGCTGCAGCTCAGCCAGTTCAATTGGCGCAGTAGCCTCCCGCAATGAGATGAAGGTCTTTACGTTGGTCTTGAAAACTGGGCGTTGCGCCCAAGGCCCAAGCGATTGGTCGATGTGCGCATAGACGCTTCCAGGAGTAATTGCTCCTACGAGGTTCGCGGCAGCTCCACTGAGAGCGTCGACGAACAGGCTCGTGAAAACGCCTGATCCACCTCCGGGCGTCTCCATCGCGTACTGGTCAGCGGTCGACGCGGTGAGAATAGTGACACCATCGGAAATCTCGGCAACGTTCTGGCTGAGGGCGCTTGTTCCCGCAATGCCCGCGTGACAACTGTCCAGGATGATGACCTTATTCTTTGCCTTCGACGAGTTGGCCAAGGACATTAGTTCTGCCAGCGACAGACCGTCGTCGCCTGACTGGCAGTCGCTGGCACAAAGGAAGCCTCCGGTGTCTTCGATGTATCCGTGACCGGCAAAGAAGAAGAGTGCTATATCGGCGTCATCGGCGAAAAGCTTCCGGACCGATTCCTTGAGTTCGAGCCTAGTAACCTCGGCCCCAGGGCCGGTCCCGACCAGCAGGTGCGGGGTGGGGAAATTCAGCGTGCCGTCGGCATTCCGCTCGAGAACGTTCTTCACAGCGTGGGCATCGTTGACCGCCCCGCTGAGGTCCCCAATGTATGGGTAGTGGTCGATTCCGACGATCAGCGCCTTCCGCACGACGACCTACAGGGAGTCGATGAAGTTGCTGATGTTTTCATCGCTCCACGTGTACGTGGGCACCCCCGAAATGTTGGTGCGGTCGTCTTTATACGCCCAGATCCCCCGGATCGGCTTGCCCTCATCTTTGGCGCACTGGATCTCCCACTTCTGCCCCGAGGACGTCAGTGAGTTCTTGCTCACCAGCACGATCACTCCGTCCGAGCGACGGATCCGCGTCCGCACTTTGTCTTTCCACTCGGACTCGTACGGTTGCTTGACCGACATGTCGATGAACTCGAAGGGCGTGCGGGGGTGCAGGGACTGACCCTTCAGGAAGTCCCTTTGACGCTCGTCCTCGATCGCGAAGGCGATGAAAATGACCTTGGTGTCTGCCACGGTGCTCCTCGGTGAGCGTGTCGTCACCGCGCCCGGTTGGCCGGTGAAATCACCAGCGAAGTTTACCGGGGAGCACCGACAAGATGGCCGTCGCAGAATCCGAATACTGGTGGCTTGCCTCCCATCGTCAGAAGAGCCACGTGGTCGAGCACCCACAGCGCCGTTGGCAGACCAATTCGACACGTTCTGATATCTCGCATTGCCAGCAATCGACGATGCCCACAGATCCCAGCATCTTTTCCGTCATTTGGACACACCCCTGATCATGTCGTCACGAGCTGCATCAGCTCGGTGTAGTCGGTGACAACCTCGTACTTGACGTTCTCGCCGTTCTTCTCGTTCAGCGACGCGAAGAACTTCCGGGCGCATTCGATCTTCGCGTCCTCGACTCCTTTGAGCTGAAGCGACGAGAGTGAGCCTTTGGTCTCGGCGACGAAGTAGATGTGTTTGACCGTTCCCTCGGTGAACGCGATGGCCCAGTCTGGGTTGTAGTCACCTACGGGGGTCGGAATGAAGAATCCGCGTGGCAGCTTCGCGTAGACGGCAACCTCCTGACTGGTATCGAGCTCGGTGACAAAGTCGCGCTCGACCTTGGAGTCTGTGACGACGTAGTCGTAGATGTGCTTGGTCAGCTTGTTGCCAGCGTGGGTGAGGTCCTGCTTGGTCTGGTTCTCTGTGAAAATCGCTGTGTCGAAACGGTCTTCGAGCGCGTCGTAGGTCAGGTGCTCGACGATCGCTGTTGCCTTCTGCTCGTTGATGAGTCGGGCGGCCTCGGTGATGAACTGCTCCGGATTGAGCCGGAATTTGGCAAACGTCTCCGGGGTGACTCCGCTGAGGATTGCCGCCGCCGTACGACGGGTGAGCTGAGTTTTTTCCGTGATTTCACCGAGTAGGTCGTACCTGACCTGGGACGCGGCCGACACCGTCGCGGTGTGGGTTGTAGTGCTGGCCACGTCGAACCCGGCGCCGCTGGTGAGGTCGTCAGCTTCGAGGGCGTCGCGCTGCGTGCCAGCTTGGACCACGTATTGCATCGCGGCGACCTTGAGATGCTTGTCGAGTGCGTGAATGCACTTGGTGACGAGCTCGGATGAGTCGAACTCGACCTGATAGACGGCCTTCTGGTTGATCCGGCGCCACAGGGCCTGGAACTCTTTCTTGGCGAAGTTGGCCTCATTGAGCGGGATCTTCTTGGGCTTGCGGTCGTCGGTTGGGGCCGGGACATCGATGTTCAGCGAGTCGACCAAGGGCAACAGAAACTTGAGCACGGGTTTCAGGGCCTCGGATGTCGGCTCTGCCAGGGTGCCAGCCTCTTTCGCTGCCTTGTACTCGTCGGAAAGCGTGTCATCCTCGTTCAGGTAGTCGTTCTTGATCAGGTACTTATAGAGCGCCTGCGCGAGGGCTTCCTCGACTAGCGACTCGCCGTCTTCGGTCTGAATTGTCTTGCCGGTGAAGAACTTCACGCTTGCCTTGCGTGGCCGCGCAGCCAGCGAGTCGGAGATTTCCTTTTGTAGTCCTGCGACGAAGTCGGTGTAGGACTCGTCGGTGACAACTGTCAACTCGTTGATGTCGTGCACCGTGACGGGGTTGTCCATACGTTCGCCATGTTGGTCGACGGCCAAGCGCAGGCCGCGGCCGATCTCTTGTCGCCGCGATACGGTGTTATCGCTTTTCTTGAGCATGCCCATCACGAAGACGTTGGGGTTGTCCCAGCCTTCCCGAAGGGCGGAGTGGGAAAAGATGAAGCGAACCGGCTCGGCCAGCGATAACAACCGCTCCTTGTCCTTGAGGATCAGGTCGTAGGCGTCGACGTCCTTGGATTGGCCCTTTTCGTCACCTGTCGTGTGCACTGGCCCGTCGACCGCATGCCTGGTCTTCTTGTCGATCGAGAAGTAGCCCTCGTGCACGGCATGCACGTTGTCGCGGCGAAGATACGCCCGGTATGCCGCGGATGCGACGTCGAACTCGAGCTCGCCGAGAGTCTCATCGACGATCGCGGCGTACTCCTCCTCGAAGGTCCGGGCATAGTCGCCGAGCGTGTCCTCGCGGTCGTAATCGCGGTACTTCGCCACCTCGTCAATGAAGAACAGCGATAGCACCTTAACGCCTTGGGTGAACAGCTCCCGTTCCTTATCGAGGTGCGCCCGAATCACCTCACGGATCTGAATGCGGCGCTTGGCTTCTTCGGTGACGTCACGGTCAGAGAGCTGTCCAGCGATGACGACATCACCGTTGCTGAGTTCGATGACGTCGCGGTTGGCGTCGATGTCGGTGATGAAGAGGCCCTTGTACGCCTCGATGCCATTGGAGATGTCATGGAGGTTGGTACGCACATCAAGGCGCTTAACCTGGCGCGCGATCGGCCCACCTTTGGTCTGTACCTCGATCTCCACGCGGGCCCGCGGTTTTGCGCCCTTGGCGATCTCGATGGCATCGAGGTACAGGTAAGCCGTCGTGCCGGCCAATCCCTTCACAGTGATGCCTCGCACCGCAATCTTCTTGACCAACTTCTGGTTGTAGGCATCGAGCGCGTCGAGGCGGTGAACTTTGGTGTGCTCGACCTTGTGAGTTGCCGAGTAGCGCAGCACCATGAGTGCATTGAATCGCGACAGTGCTTCCAATGACTTTGGTGCACTGATCTTTTGCGGTTCGTCGATGATCACGATGGGACGGTTTGCGCTGATGACATCGATGGGACGCCGCGACTGGAAGTCGTCGAGTTCGTCGTAGATGCGGCGGTTATCCTTGCTCGTCGAATTGAACGCCTGAATGTTGATGATCATCACCTGCACCCCGGCGTCCGAGCTGAACCGCTCCAACTCATGCAGCTGGGCAGAGTTGTAGATGAACGACCGAGGCTTACTGCCGTACGTCTGCTGGAAGTGCTCGGCCGTCAAATCGATTGACTTCTTCACCCCCTCGCGAATTGCGACCGACGGGACGACGATGATGAATTTCGACCAGCCGTACCGCTTGTGCAGTTCCATGATCGTTTTGATGTAGACGTAGGTCTTACCGGTACCGGTTTCCATCTCGACGTCGAGATTAGGAGCACCCGGAGCGGCTTTGCTGTCCACCAGCTTGTCCGACAGCGGCAGGTTTCGCGACCGTTGAACGTGCTGAACGTTCTCTAGCCGCTGCGTTGGTGTCAACGCGATCTCGGCATTTCGCAGACCCGAGTCCGAAGTCGCACTCGGGTCAAAAAGCATCGGAGCCGTGGCCGGCTTCGCCCTGCCCGGATCGATCCGATAGGAAACACCATCATGTTTCGGCTGTCCGGCGAAGACCTCGACAACCGCGTCCACGGCATCGGTCTGATACTGCTGAATCTTGAACTGAAGCTTCATCAGTGTCAGATGGCCTTCACATCCGTCGCCGGGGAGATCTCATGGAAGATCTGTTCCGCATTGATCCGAGCGTCGTCGGAGGCGAAACCGGAGTCGCGGAATACCGCCCGCAGCGGCTCACGCTTCGCGATCGCCCGCACCAGCTCCGGGCTCACTTCCGAATCGAAACAGGCGACGAGAGCGTCGTCCTCGACGAGGTAGACCTCATGGCCCTCGAGCTTCTCCACGCTGATGGGCATCGTCAGTTCGAGACCCCAGTCGAGCAACACCTGGAACAGCAGATCCTCACCCGAGCGGTCCGGCTTCACGCTGTCCCCTAAGCCGGAAAGGGTCTGTTGCTCAGTCTCGTCGGGAGTACGCAGCACGTCCGTCAAGTTTGTTGTGTCCACCTTGAGAACTCGAAACCCTGGAGCGACAGAGTCCGCGAGAATCCCGGCCTCGTCGACGAGCTTGGCCCCCGCCCGCCGCAGTCGTTCCTTCGCTACTTCCGCAATCGTCGTGTATCCGGCCTGGGCTGCACCTGAGCTCTCTGCCACCGATTCATCAAGCTGAACCAGGATGAAACGCCGGTGTCCCCCATCGAGGGCATTCAGCGCCATCACCGCGTGCCCTGTGGAACCGGAACCTCCAAAGAAGTCGAGGACCATAGCGTCCTTCTTGCCTTGAGTTACGGCGTTAATCCACTTGCACAGCACGCCGATGTCCTTGGGGTTGTCAAAGACGTCGGCGCCCATCAGATCGATCAAAGCTCCCGTCGCACTCGCACGCTCCTGTACGACGAGCGAACGAATCGCCTGATCTTCCTGCTCGTCCAGATACATCTTGCGGCGCGGTGTCGTCGTCTCGTCAGGACCGAAGATGATTCGTCCTTCTGCCAGCATCTGATCCATCGTTTCCCGCGAGTAGCGCCAGCCATTCTCGTGCATCGGAACAGGCCGTCCTGTAACTGGATGGAGTAGCTCGTACTGGAGATTCGCCCGGGGGTTCGGACTCGCGAGTGGTCCACGGAGGAATGCGCGACCAGATTCATCGATCTCGGTGTACGACTGGAGCCCCTTTTCAGTCTCCGGCTTGGACTTCCACCACTCACGCAGAATTGCCGTAGCCCTCGCAGCGTCCTCGCCCGAACGCGCCCACGCATCACGCACTGCCGCGACGACCAGCCCATAGCCGCTTTTCGGTTCCTTCCAGCGCACGTCGTCGGCAATTAGTCGATTCCGGTCACGACCGTAGACGAGCATGTAGTCCAAGCCGCCCCCAGCAAAGCGCGCGTCATTCTTCGCTCGGCCCTGCCAAACGATATTCGCGAGGAAGTTCTGAGCGCCAAAGACCTGATCGAGTAATTGCTTGAGCCCAGAGTGCTCACGATCATCGATCGCGGCGATGAGCACGCCAGTCTCCGAAAGTAGGTTGCGCGCCAGCTTCAATCGGGGATACATCATGCTCAGCCAGTCGGAGTGAAATCTCCCGTTCGCTTCGGTATTCGCGACTAGCCGAGCCCCGCGCCCATCCACTTGGCCCGAGCGCAGCAGATACTCGGCCGCCGTCTCAGCGAAGTCGTCGGCGTAGACCCAATCAGCGCCGGAGTTGTAGGGCGGATCAACGTAGATCACATCCGCTCTTCCGAGATACGACTCCTGGAGGAGTTTGAGCGCATCGAGGCTATCGCCCTCAATGAACAGGTTATGCGCATCGTCGAAGTCGACCGACTCCTCACGCGCGGGCCGAAGAGTCTTCGCAATGGGTGCGTTAGCGATGAACAACGCTGCGCGCTTGCCGGGCCAGTCGAGTTGGTAACGTTCCTGCGGGCCTTCGACAACATGATCTGACAGTTCCTGGCGCAGCAGGTCGAAGTCGACGGCCTTCTTGGGATTCCCCTCGGCGTCGAGCTTCTCGGTGATGACGTTGGGGAACAGCTCGGCGAGCTTGTCAATATTGGCCTCGGTCATGTCGGGCGATGTCATGCGAAGTTTCTCCACCTGCTACCTCTGCTGTTCCAGTTCTGCTTGCTTCGTTTTCAGGGCGCGCCGAAGCTCCACCTTGCGGTTGAGTTGCGGCTCGGCGCGGAGTTTGCGCTCAAGGGAGGCGACCTCGCGTTCGAGCTTGCGCACGGCCTGGAGTCTGGCAGCAACGTCTGACAATTCCTCTCCTGGCCGTGCTGATACCGGGGTCAGCGGCGTAAGGAGTGCGGTGTACAGGGACGGCAGGCTGATCGCTGTGGGTAGTGGCTGTCGCTCTGCGTCCTGGGGTTGCCAGTCGGTCGTGTAGTAGGCGCCGAGCTTCGGCGTAGCGGGGCCGGCCTGTTTGTGCGATGCAGCCATCCGGACTCGCTGGTCGTCGCCTTCGCCCGTGACTATCTCGAAGATGATGGGGGTCTTGACCGCTTTGTCGATGGCGGCGAGCACGGACTCGCCAACATCGTCGCCCTTTGTATCGATCTGGAAGACTTGGATTTCGGGGACGTCTGCGTTGCCGGGCAGGTTGATGGTGGATTGGGCGAGCTTGTAGGCCCAGGTGATGCGCTGGACCTCGGTGACGAATTTGTCACGCACCGCACTGGGGACGGTGCCGTGTTCGTAGAACTTGGTCTTCGGGACGGTACGACCGAATTTGGCGGCGACGGGCCAGCGGTAGAGCAGGGCCGTCATGTGGTTCCTTCGGTGGTGTCGACGATCGCGATGAATGCGGTGAGTTCGAAGTCGTCGAGGCCGGCGATTGCCTGGGTGAGCGCGGTCGTGTGTCCTCCGCTGAAGAGGCTGTCGATGTCGCGTTCTTCGGTGACGTCGATCATGGATCGGATTGCTGCGGTGAGCAATTCGGAGTACTTGCCCATCTCTGCACCTTCGTGCGTGGCCGCGTTGAAGACGCGGGTGACCTCGGTGACGGGTTCCTCATGGGGCCGGCATCCTGTGCGAATCAGGTCGAGCAGGTGTTTGGCCTCTGTGTGGTCGGCGATGACGTTGCCGTTGTCGTCGAGGTAGACCAGGTAGTGCGGGTGAAGCCGGTTGCCCCGATTGATGTTCTCGTTGGCGTCGACGTTGCGCAGCGCGAACAGCACACCGGGGTGGAGGCCTCTTGAGGGGTCTGCGGGGAGCACGGCGTGAAGTCCCTTCGGCGCGGTGGCCAGATCGCCGGACTCCTTGAGGTATCCCAGCAGGTCCATGCGGAAGTCGTTGAGACCGAGATCGGTGATGGACACACCGGTGCGGACATCTTCGAGTTCGATGACTTCGTCTTGGAGTTTGCGGAGCTGCTCCTTCCGGAACGCGGCATCGCTGCCTTCAAGGGTGAGGACATTGTCGTCGGCGGTGCCGGCGAGGTCGGCGATGACCATGCGGTTCTCGACGCGTTCCTTTAGGTTGATGTATTCGTCGAGGGAGATGTCGGGCCAGAAGTTCACGAGCTGGATCTGGGCGTTGGTCGAGCCGATGCGGTCGATGCGGCCGAATCGTTGGATGATCCGTACCGGGTTCCAATGAATGTCGTAGTTGACGAGATAGTCACAGTCCTGGAGGTTTTGGCCTTCGCTGATGACGTCGGTGCCGATCAGCACATCGAGTTCGCCGGTGTCTTTGGGCATGGTGAGGTGGCGTTGTTTGGACTTCGGCGAGAACAACGTCAGGACCTGCTGGAAGTCGTAGCCGGTCCCCAGCGTTGTTTTCGCGGCGTGGGCGCCGCCAGTGACGAGCGCGGTGTGTAACCCGGAGTCGCTCAATGCCGGCGCGAGCTGTTTGTAGAGGTACTCGGCGGTGTCGGCGAACGCCGAGAAGATCAGTGCCTTGCGATTCAACGGGTTGAGGGGGTTGGCGGCCTTGTCCTCGATGAGTCGTTTGAGCTCCCGCAGCTTGAGGTCGTGATCCGGTGTGACCCTGCGCATCTCGTCGAGTAATTCACGGAGGGTCTCGCGGTCGTTCCAGAGATCGCGCTGCCAGGATTCTACGTCGATGTCGTCGAGGTCGATCTTTATCTTCTCGCCAAACGAGAGGGCCTCGACGTTGGCGTCATCCTCGTCGTCGACATCGAGGTCCAGGCCGGAGAAATCGACGCTGAGGTCGTTCAAGGATCCCGTTCTTGACTTGAGCCGGATCAGAGTGTTGTCGACTGCCCCTTCAATTTTGGCGAGGGTGAGCCGGAACGCCTCGACCGAACTCTCCAAACGCTTGAGCAGGTTGACCGTCATGAGCTTTTTCAAGCCCTGCTCACGGCCGAGCTGCCCGATATTGGAGCGCGCAGTGCCGCCCTTGACGTTGTAGAGATCTTCGTACTTACCGATCCGGCTTGGGAATACGTAGGCCAGCGGCGTGTAGACCGCCAGGGTGAGCACCTGAAGCTGTCCGAAGATTTCGTTGAATGCGGGCACATCGGGGAGGTCGGAGAGCGGCTCACGAATCGACCGCGGCGGGAGCCGTTGTGGGAAAGTGCCGATCTCGGTGGTGTCGTAGAACGCCTGAATGTGCTTGCGGGACCGTGCGATGGTGACCGAGTCGAGCAGTTCGAAGAAGTCGAAGTCGAGCATCTGCAAGATACGGTCGGTGGTGCGCGCCTCGGGGTCGAGCTTGGACCACTCGTTGAAGACGCGCTGCGCGTCGCTGAACACTTTCTCGACCGTCGTCGAGATGTTGAGATGCTGGCTTAGGTTCTCCGACCTTCCTTCGTAGGCAAGCTGGAGTTGGTTCTTCAGGTCGTTGAAGCGGTTGTTGACCGGTGTGGCCGACAGCATCAGCACTTTGGTCTTCACGCCCTCGCGGATGACTTGACGCATCAGCCGCTGGTAGCGCGACTCTTTTTCTTCTGCGTAGTCGGCGTTGCGGAAGTTGTGGGACTCGTCGATAACGACGAGGTCGTAGTTGCCCCAATTGATTCGGTCGAGCCGCAGCCCCAACGATTCACCTCTGGTGCGGGAAAGATCGGTGTGAGCAAGGACGTCGTAGTTGAACCGGTCGCGAGCGAAAATATTGGTGGTCAGATTGGCGTTGTAGTTGGTCCAGTTCTCCGCAAGCTTCTTCGGTGCAAGCACCAGGACAGACTTGTTGCGCAGCTCGTAGTACTTGATCACTGCAAGCGCGGTGAAGGTCTTCCCGAGTCCCACGCTGTCAGCGAGGATGCAGCCGTTGTAGGTCTCCAGTTTGTTGATGATTCCCGTCGCCGCGTCCCGCTGGAAGTTGTACAGGCTCTGCCAGACCTGCGTTTCCTGGTAGCCGGTGCGATCATTCGGCAGGACGTCCTCGCTGACGTCTTCGAGAAACTCCGAGAACAGGTTGTACAGGATCAGGAAATAGATTCGCGCCGGTGAGTTTTCGGCGTACACGCTCGCGATGTGGTCGTACACCGCTTGGGTGACATCTTCGAGCTGCGTGGGGTTGTTCCAGATCTGATCGAACAGGGCGGCGTATTGCCGTGCCATGGGAGCTTCGTCGAGCTTGGTCACGACGTTCGACACCGCGTTCCCACGCTCGTAACCAAGGTCGGCAGACGTGAACCCCTGGATCGGCTGGTAGGCGACCTTGTCATCCACAACGGCGAACTGCTGCATCGGTGCACCAGTCCGGTTCGACCGGAAGCGAACCTTTCGGCGCACCCACTCCGCACATTCACGCGCGATAGCCCGCTGCGTCAGCTTGTTGCGCAGACGGATCTCGAACTGAGAACCGTAGAGCGACGACTCCCCGTTGGACCCCGGCGGAATGAAGAACTGTCGGCGTTCCTTGGGCAGCTGATCGGTAGCCGCCGCGGCGACAAACGACGGCGAGGTGAAGACGAACTCGAGCTCTTCGACTCGCTCCAACTCCTTGCGCAGCGCCTCAAACGCGAAGATGGAAAATGTCGATGCAGCGATACGCAGCTTCGACCCAACCTGCACCTCAGCCTTGAGATCGTCGCCGAGGAGATCGTTGACGTTGTCGATGATGTGCACGTTCAGTCCTCCGCGGCCGTAGCCCCGTTACGACGAACCCAATCGTCGACCTCGGCTGCCTGGAACTTCCACAGGCGCCCCAGCTTGTGAGCCGGCATGCCCTTCTCGGCGATCCAGGCGTACACGGTGTCCTTGGTGACGCCAAGGTGGGTAGCAATGTCGTCGGCTGACAGCCACGGCTCGGGCACGGGCGAACCTCCTGGCTGACAGCTAATCGACACCTCGGTGCATGGGCGAGATGAGCTTATCGGGAAGAGAGCCATTTGGACCGGTTTTGACCGGGTATAGCGGGTGAAGCCCGTTGCGCGCCGGGCTTGGGTTGGCGAACGCCGGCGAGGAGACGGAGGAGAAGTGGGCAGTCGTTATCGTCGGTCCAGCAGAACGCTGAGGTTGGCCGATAATCACCTTCGTCTGCGTGCTGCACGGTCCCGTATAGGCGTGACGGTGCCAATCGGAGTCTCGCCCCGACTGGCCTGAAGCTGTGCGTTGAGCTCTGCGATCACGGTGACGGCGGCCCGGTTTCTGCGTTCGAGGTCGCTGTTGTGTTCGCGCAGCCTCGCGACGCTCTTCTTGAGTTCAGTGACCGTGGCCTGTAGTCCAACGAGCTCGGCGTCACGAGGAGCGGGTTCCTTGCCGACGCTGGCGTTCCAGTCTGCGATTACCTCAGTGGCACGGTTCATGGTTGCGCGGCTGACGCCGGCTTCGATGTGCAAGTTGGCTTTCGTGAGCCGGCCGTCGGTCCGATTGGACTTGCCCGCCAGCAGGCGCTCCATTGCGTCGCGGAGCTTCTTCTCGGTTGCCGGACTGACGCTGGTCACTTCGGCTCCTGGTGGGTGATTTTGCGGACGTCGGCGAGCTGGGTTTCGAGGCGCTGGCGGTGGACGGGTGCCATTCTCTTGTCCTTGAGCTTGTCGACGAGGTCGGATTCCTCGCGCAGCCAGATGGGCAGGTGTTGGTCGGTGATGACCGAGTTTCGGCAGGTGGCGGGTTGACACATGCTCGGGATCGGGCCGCCGGCTTTCACGGCTGCGGATGCGCCTTCCAGGCATAGCGCTTTGGCGGGGTCACCGAGGCAGTGGTTGAGGGTGCCGAGTCGGATGGTGGCGAATTCGTCGCGTAGCAGGGCTCGGAGCATGCGTTCGTTGCCGATGGCGACGGTGGTCTTGGCGCGGTCGGTGATGTCGGCGAGGCCGTTGGCGAAGGTTGTTGCGCCGGGGCCGCGCAGAGCGTGGTCGCCTTGGGCGTGACGTGCCCAGTCAGCGACGAGTTCCCCGGCGGCCGCTTCCTTGGCGTGGTGTTCGAATTCTTTGGCCCATTCAGGCGTGGGCGCCGCGTATCCACTCGTTGTGGCGTTGGCAAGTGCGCGAACGGCATTGTGTTTGAGCGTGATTCCTAACGCGATTTCGCCGTCGGGCTCGTTGGCGGTGATCACGGCCATGGTGCGGCGAAACATGTGAGGCGCCAGCGGAGTCGCGGGAATGCGCTCCAAACCGTTCTGGGGTGAATGGTCGTTGACCCACGCGACGAACGATCGGATCTGTTCGTATTGGTCGAATCCTGTCAAGTCGCGGTGCACGCTTTCGCGCACAGCGCCGAAGAGTCGGTTCTCGTCGAGGGTGATTTGTTCAGCGACTTTTAACGCCGTCACGACTGGTTCGCTTACCCACCAGCGTTGTGGTGTTCCACCGTGTGGTTGCATCTTGTGCAGTGTGCTGGTGACGGCGGGGGCGCCGTAATGTGTTCCGATGGCCCCGGTGGCGAGGCTTTGAACTTCGCTGTCACGCATCATCGTCATGATCGCGACGAAAATGTATGCGGCGTTGCGCAGTTGGGTGAGTTCCTTGCTGACGATGATGCGGTCGAAGCCGCTTATCCAGGGTCCGTGTGTGCTGTCGGGCCGTTCAACAGCCGCGGGTTGGACCGAGCTGTAGCCGTATCGAGTGGGCACGCCTTGGCCGATCGCCTGACGGACGCGAAGTTGCCGAGCAGGTCCGCGGTTGCCGTAGAAGTTGGTGCCGCTCAATCCAGGTGTCGTGCAGAGACCCAGGCCGTCCCAGTTGATGTCTCCCGCCCGTGCGCGTCCCAAGGTGTAGATGTGCAGGGGAACAAAGGCTTCAGGTGATGACAGCCAGGCGTCAAGCGCGTCGTCGATATCCCGTGTTGAGGGACGGACCTCCCGATACTTGGGCCCACGCGTATCGAGGAGCGTAATTTCATCGCGAGCAGCAGTGATGTCGGCGGCGAAAGTGTCGATGTAGGTCCAGCAGGCGCGTACCAGTGGCCAGAAGGTCTCCGGCGGGATGACGGGCGTCTTGACTTCGCCGCTGGATCTCGCAGCCCACGGGCTGACCTGGACGGAGAGTCCGCCGTTGGGCAGGAGTCCCCGGAAATCACCGAGGTGGCGCAGGAGGTCGTTGGCGCTACGGCCGGCAGAGAAGGATCGAGCCTTTCGCGAGGCGAGGTAGGCCTCACCGTCAGCGTGAGTCCATGCTGAAAGCTCCTCGCTGAGTCCGGCCGTGGCGGCCCATTCCGCGAGGTATCTCAATTCGGTGAGGACATGTCGGATCGACTTCAATTTGTAGGGCCGATTGGAGCGATAGATTCCGGCTTGTCTGACAACGGGGTGGACCGGTTGCAGCATGGCCATCGCGAGGGTCTTGGCGACCGGCACCCACCCGTCGGGATACACATCGAAACGCAAATGTGCCTGTGCAGCATTGAGGTTCGGTGCGAGACCGCTAGCGGTGAGATCCCAGCGCGGGAGGTCCCCGAATCGGGGGTCAGGCCCGTCGGTCACGCGGCGGTCAGCAGGTAACACTGGCTCGTCGGGGTCGAAGCCTGTCAGTGCCGGCCAAGTCTGCGGCTGGGGTGGATTGGTCATTGTTCGGCCCTTTGTCCAAGCGGGCGGTGCAGATGGATGTCCGCCTGGCGGGCAGCCTCGATCTGCTCGGGTAAGAACTCGGCGACGATGGCGTCGATGTTGACTCTCTGCTGGCCGTAGATCTCGCTGAACACCCTCGGTGGCGTGTTGTTCTCGATGGCGTCCAGTGCCTCTCGGTAGGCGATCAGGCGCGGCAGGTGATCGCGGAACACGATGGCGTTACGGCATTGCAAGCACATCGACGGTGAGGCATGGCATAGCGAGCCCTGATCCATGAACGGTGCGTCATAGGGATCTCGGCAAGCAGCGATCGTCAGTTCCTGCTCAGGGGGCGTCTCCGCGGCGACGGTGGCGGCAATTTCGGCGAGCTCGGGATCTGTCGGTGATTCGGCGACCTCGGCTGCCGTCGCGGCCACGAATGTTGGTCCCTGTGAGGCGCGTTGCAGGACCTTCTGCTGCGCACGCAGCACCGTCTGGGCGGCGATCGTGTGAACGGTCGTGGTTTGCGCGTAGTGGTCGCGGAAGACCTCGACGGTGTGGTCGTCGCCGGCAGCGCCGGCGAGGGTGCCCAGCAGAGCCGCGCGTGCGCTCTTGACCGTCTTACGGAGCCGGCGCATGTCGTGGGGTTGGCTGATCGAGAGGCTGTGGCGCTCAATCAGATTCTTCAGCGTGTTGAGTTTTCCGAAGTGGTGCTCCCGGATCACGTAATGGGGATACTCGTGGTCGAGCCGATCACGGACAGACCGGCATCCGGTCACCCAGAACAGCGGTTGATCCGGCGTCAGCGCGTGGGCGTGGCGCATGGCATGGGCAGCTCGCCGCAGAAGGTCGCCGGCCTTCCACCCCCACGGCTGGTCCCGCGGCGAGGCCAGAGTGTGCCATCGGATCCGTTGGGCACGCGCCTTTGTCGCCCGAACCCGCACGGACTCCACGCCGAACTCGATGTCCTCGCGGCAGAGTCGAGCGCTCTCTTCGGGCGACCATCCGGTCTGCAGATGCAGTAACACCCGGATGGCCAGGAGGTACTCGGCATCGGGAGCCAGGAATGCGCCGACGGCTGTCAGCAGTGGTGGGGCCTTGATTCGCGCGGCGGCGCGCCAGACTCCGGACATGCGGTCGATCTCTAGCGGATCCAGTTGGCGTCGTGATCCGGCGAGATGGATGTGGAACTCATCCTTATAGGGCACGTTGCGTAAAGCCCACAGCACGTTCTCCACGCTGTTCCACCCGTGGATCCGCGGATCGTGGCCGCCGCGAAGTAGGGCGTCGCCGCGCGTCAGACGGTCCTCTGTGTCGCGCACGATCTGCCGGCAGGTCTGCTCGAGTTGGAGGCGCTCGTCGTTGCTGAATTCGTCGAGAGGGAGTTCCTGCCATGGCCGTCCGTCTAACACCTGGCCGTTCGCCCAGTCCGCCAGCACACCTCCGGGGATCCCGTTGGACTGCAGGTAGCGGGCGACCTGATTGCGAAGTTCCATGCCCAGGTCTTTGGCTCGGACGCTGGGCGGGGGGAACTCGGCGACCATCGCCGATTCCCAATCATGTAGCCGCCGGGCCACGTCCGCGCCGTCGCCGGACAATGTCAGGAATCTGTCCGCGTCGGCGGTAAGGAAGTTCCCGACACTACGAACCACGCTGGATTGGCGGGACACTGTGCCAGGTGATAGCGATGCGGTCTCGGCGCATTCCTTCCATGCGTCAGCCAGTTCAGCCACGAGCCTTGTCGCTACATACCGGCGTGGATCAATTCGAGATTGTTTCAGCGGACCACCCGGCGGAAACGTCACAATACGCGGCTGGCGGTCGGAATCGTTCACGGCCGTTGTGCCTCGATTTGCGCGAGAACGTAACTGGCGTAGTCACGTTCGTTGTCGCTCCACGACTCGAAGGCACGTTGAATGAGCTCGTCTGACTCATCGACATAACGCAGATAAACCATCGTCGTGGACGGGCTGGCATGCCCGAGCAGACGCTGCAAAGTCAACAAAGGGTTGTGAATGATGTGCTCGCTGATAGTGCCGAACCCGTGCTTGGGACGCGATCGTTCGAGCTGCGCAGCACGCGCCTGCAAGCTACGCAACATCACCACGGCAAACGTATGGCGCAAGTCATGTGGCGTGACCGCCACCGACATCATCGGAACCTGGCCCTCGAAGTTCGCCAGCCGGTCGTTGGCCTCCTCAAAGTATTGGTGCCACCGCCGCTGCGATGGCGGCACGCCGCCTCGACCGACGAACAGCGACAGTGGCTCGATCCCGCCAGGAGTCACCTTCACCAGTACGCGTCGCGTCTCTGGCGGAATCGTCGCGAACTCGTCGCGCCGCTCGTCACCATTAAGCGTGTAGACCAGCTTGCCCGCCGGCAGGTCAACGTCGTGGACCACCGCCATATTCGGCAGTTTCCGGCGCAAGCTCGCCTGGGCCTTCCGCACCAGCGATTTCCGTTCCGTGTTTCGGTACAGCTCAACTGTCTGGACGGTGGATGCCGGAACATAAACTCGGCGTCGACGGCCGTTCTTCGCGCATGCCTCCAGCACGAGTGAAGTGCCAGCCCCCTCCGATCGGACCTCGACGTCCAGCAGGGTGCTCCATTCGGTGAGCCTCATCCCCGTGGTCAGTGCCAGCTCGGCGGCGCACGCGTTTCGGACCGTAGACCTGCCGCGGTAGGAGCGATCCAGCTCTCCCGTGGGCAACTCCCCGCCGAACCCAACATCGCGCAACGCGACCCACTGCGCGTGAGAAAGCGCCCGAACATCCATCTCAGTCCGAGGAATCCGCGGAGTCACCACCGACCGGCTACCGACCTGAATCCACGGCAAACTGTCTCTGCGCCCGGTTTCGTACAAGTACGTGAAGAGAGCTCGAATCACCACCAATTGCCGAGCCCACGAACGCGGCGAGACCCCGGAAGCGAATCGGTCCGCCCGGTAGGCCACCAGGTCGGACTCCGAGACATCTAGCACCCCAACGCCTCTCGTCTCTAGGAAGCGGCCGAATTCGAGCGCGTCGCGGGCGTAGGAGACAACAGAGTTCCGACGTAGATTTTGCGAGTACAGCCCCAGGAATGTGCACCAAGGTTCCACCGGGCGCATCGAATTGTCCACCAATACCGGAGTCCCGTCGGGCACTCGTGGCGTCGAGATGGCGTCGGAGCCGACCGCCTTCAACCTGTCCGGCCGCGACACCAGCGACCAGTCAGCGAAGTACAAATCCACCGGAAGCGTCCCCCTCAACGGCCCTTCTGTAGTCAGGGTTGCGGGCACTGTAACGGGGTGGCGCATGGATCCGAGTGAGACACGCCCAAATACAGCGCATAACG
>NZ_BLTG01000055.1 GCF_017312405.1 Mycobacterium sp. PO1 | reverse complement strand
CGACCAGCCCCAGAGGCCCGCGTTCACCGGCGAGGGGCCGGGCAAGAAGAACGAAAACGGCACGGGCAACGGAAACGGCAACGGCCGGGGACACGGCAAGGGCAAGGACGACGACTGAGCTCCGCGGCGTCGCTACGATCCGCAAGGACCGACGAGAGGACGACGCATGCGCACGGTGATCACCGGAGTCGACGGGGACGGCAGATCCTGCGTCGTCAGTGACGGTGAGTTGACGCTCGACCAGCTGGCCCCCGGATTCGCGATGGGCATCCCGTTCGCCACCGCCACCTGCCCGCCGCCGGCCCGAGCCGGCGGGTCGGCGCCGCTGATCGACCAGGGCCTCGCGCCGGGTCTGGCGCGGTGGATGGTGGTCGAATTGGGCGCCGGTTCGGAAACCCCGATGCACCACACCGACACCCTCGATCTGCAGACGGTCCTCTCCGGCAGCGTCGAACTGGTGCTCGATGACGGTGCCCACCCGCTCGACGCCGGTGATCTCGTGGTGCTCGCCGGTCTGGATCACGCGTGGCGGGCCGGACCCGACGGGGCGCGGCTGAGCGCGGTGCTGATCGGCACTCCCCCGCCCGGCAGCGAGCCCTAGGCCGGAGCCGAGCGTGTCCACCACCGACGGCCTACCGGACGCAGCGAATCCGGCGAGCGGGCTCGGTCACATCGCCCGCGCGCAGAAGCGCACACTCACCGTCCTGGTCATCGCCCAGGTGTGCAGCGGAGCCGGCCTGGCCGCGGGGATCACCGTCGGCGCCCTGCTCGCCCAGGACATGCTCGACTCGACAGGGTGGTCCGGCCTGCCCAGCGCGTTGTTCACGTTCGGGTCCGCCGGCGCGGCGCTGGCGGTGGGCCGGCTGTCGCAGCGGTGGGGCCGGCGCCCGGGGCTGGCGGCCGGCTACGCGGCCGGCGCGATCGGCAGTCTGGGCATCGTCGCGGCAGCGGTGCTCGACAACGTGGCGCTGCTGTTCGTGGCGCTGCTGGTGTACGGCTCGGGCACCGCCACCAACCTGCAGGCCCGCTATGCCGGCGCTGACCTGGCGCAGCCCGATCATCGCGCCCGGGCCATCAGCACCGTGCTGGTGGCCACCACGGTCGGCGCGGTCGCCGGCCCGAATCTCGTCGGCGTGCTCGGTGACGTCGCCGCGGCGATCGATGTGCCGCGGCTGGCCGGGCCGTTCCTGCTCGCGGCGCTGGCCTACGGGTCGGCGGCGGCCGTCATCGCGACGTGGCTTCGTCCTGACCCGCTCACGTTGGCGGCGTCGCTGCCCGAGCCGGACGTGGCCGGCGACTCGCCCGACCGGAAGGACGACGACGGGCCGACGTCCGTCAACCGCGCCGCCGTGGTCGCCGGCGCAGTGGTCATGGTGGTCACCCAGCTGGTGATGGTCGCCATCATGACCATGACCCCGGTGCACATGCAGCACCATCACCATGCCCTGTCCGCCGCCGGGCTGGTCATCTCGATCCATGTGGCAGCGATGTACCTGCCCGCGCCGATCTCCGGTGCGCTCGTCGACCGCTTCGGGGTGACGGTCGTCGGGATCCTCGCTGCGGCGGTGTTGGCGGCGGCCGGGGTGACCGCGGCCGTCGCACCGCCGCAGTCGGTGCCGCTGCTCGCCGTCGCGCTGGCACTGCTGGGGTTCGGGTGGAGCCTCGGGTTGGTGGCCGGGACGACGGCCATCACGAACAACACCCCGGTGGCCACCCGCGCGCGCACCCAGGGCACCGTCGACGTGTTCATCGCCGTCGCGGGCGCCGGGGGCGGGCTCGCCTCCGGATTCATCGTTGCGGCAGCCGGTTTCACCTGGCTGGCCGCGCTCGGCGCGGTGATGGCGATGGTCATCGCGCCGGCCGTGCTGCTCAGGAAGCGCTGAGCGCCAACAGCTTTCGTTCAGAGGTGGGGCAGGTGACCGGCCCGGGCCCTGCTCGGCGATGCGGATCAGCCGAATGCCGGATAGCGGTCCTCCCAGATCGCCAGCTGCGCGGCGCGGTGCCCCCTGGCGGTACCGCTCTCAGGTCCCAAAAGCATCGTCGGCCCGCCGGCACCGTCGTAACGTTCCCAGGGCTCTCCGCCGCGGATGAACTCCAGCCACCGCTGCTGAATCGCCTCCGACATGCGGCGCGCCGCGTCGTCGGCGCCGGCCAACGCCGGCGCGGCGGCCAGGTTGCCGAAGACCAACGGCAGGCATGAGTCGTGACAGGCTCCCAGGCCGGGCCGCGGCGACGGCCACTGAAGCTCATAGCGAAACACCGCGTTGCCGCGCTCGGCATGTGCCCGCACGAATTGCTCGGTGGGCGCGGTGAAATGGTAGTCGGTGACAAGTGCGCTGGCGAGGTCGCGCAGCGAATTGTGGTCGGCGCGGTAGGCCGCCAGCACGGCGTCGACATCGTGGCCCTGCCCCGCGAGTGCCTGTGCCCGCTGCCGGACGTACCGCTCGGTGACGACATCCTGGTCCAGCGTCGCGTCGAAGATGCGCCACTCGTCGCGGGTCGTCCCGGCGAGCACGGGCATCGCCGGGATGGCACGCGTGCGGGCGACCACCAACGGATGTTCGGCGATGACGTCGCCGTCGATGCAGGGATGGAACGGGCCCTGCGGCGGCACGAATCCGGGATCGATGCCGCCTTGCGCGGCAAGGATCTGCTCGACGCTCGGTTCGCCGGCGCGGCCGACGGTGCCGATGAACTGCTCGGCGACGGCTGAGGCGGCCGCGGTGGAGCGAACGCGTTCGAGGCCGCCGCTCTGCAGAATGGCCCGGTCGAACAGGTCGCACCCGCTCGCCATCAGGGTGGCCACCGCGATCGCGCCGGAGGACTGTCCCGCGGCGGTGACGGCATCAGGGTCACCGCCGAATGCGCCGATGTTCTCGCGCACCCACGACAGCGCGCATTTCTGGTCGCGCAGTGCCAGATTGGTGGAGCCGGACCCGTGCCAGTCGGGCGCGTAGAGGCAACCCAGCGCCCCGAGGCGGAAGTTCACCGTCACCACCACGACGTCCCCGCGCCGGGCCAGGCGCGATCCGTCGAGCAGGGCCGCGGACCCGTGCCCCTGGGTCTGCCCGCCGCCGTGCAGGAAGACCAGCACGGGGCGGCGGGCGTCGTCGACTGCGGGTGTCCAGATGTTGAGCGTCAGGCAGTCCTCGCTCATCGTCAGACCACGCTTGGCCAGCCGCTCGGGTGAGATGGCCTGCGGAGGGATGGGCCCGAATACCGTGGCAACCCGTATTCCCGCCCACCTCTCCGCGAGTTGCGCTGGACGCCAACGGCGCTCACCGATCGGCGGGGCGGCGTAGGGCACGCCGCGGAACACGACGACGTCGTCGTTGATCTCGCCGCGCAGCGTCCCCTGCGCAGTGTGGGCCAGTGCCGTCACGAACGTTCCGTCAAGGGGTGCGCCCTGGCCATCTCACCGTTGAGCACCTGGCCGAGGAAATCGCGGCCCTTGAAGCTCACCACCTCCACGCGAAGTCCGCTGCGCGGGTCACGCAGGAACGCCACACCGGCACCGGTGCGCTCCAGCTCCCAGCCGCCGTCCTGCAGGCGTGCGACGTCGTCGCGCCAGCGCTGGGCGTAGTAGCCGACGTGGTGCATCCCGCCGAGCTTCGGCGCGGCGAAGATCGAGTCTGCCGCACCGACGACCTCGATCAGCTCCAGGTACGGCGGGCCGGATGCCGAGAACGCGATGCGCACGGACTGATCGTCGGCGGAGCCGTCTGGACGGGTGAAGCCGCTGCGCATCTCGAACGGCGGCGCCCAGGTGATCTGCATGGCGCCGGTGAGCGACTCCATCGCGGGCAGCAGATCGGGGACCAGGTGGCCGACGTGATAGACGTTGTCGAAAGCCGACGCGGCCAGCGTCTCGAGTGTGGGGTCCATGTCAGATCCTGTATCTGCGACGGAGGGCATCGAAGCGGGCCCGTAATTGCGCCGCCCGCTCGTCGGGCGTGACGCGGCAGGTGCCGGGCGGCAGGGCGCTGTCCACCTGCGCGCGTGGGACTACCGCGGTCCGCACCTCGGGCAGTTGCCGGCTTCCGATGACACGCATGGTCAGATAACCCTCGGCGAACCGTTGGGTGTCGATCCAGTTGTGCACGCCGGGATCGTCGTGGGCCAACACCAGCCGCACCCGCCCGTCGGAGTCGACGACCGATCTGCTCGGCGTGTAGCTCACCGGCCGGTACAGATAGTCCATGCTGTTCCAGAATGCACCCATGTTGGTCAGCATCCAGAACTCGCCGTGGTCGGCGAACTCGACGATCAGCGCCTCGTCCGGCTCGAGCCGCCATGGCATCGTGACGATGAGCCGGCCGCGCCGTGCATCGCGTTGTTCTGCGGTACCCGAAAACCGCGCGCCGGGAAAAACGTTGGGTTCGGGTTCGCCGAACAGTGAGCCGATCTGAAGTTCGCGGTCCGGCCAGTCCGTCATCGCCCCGGTCAGGAAGTCACCGGCCCAGCGCATCGAGGCGATGACGTCCTGCGGCGTCGGCACCGGGCGTGGCGTATCCATGTCGATGCGTTCGATGCTGAACTGCGCCGAGCGTTCCGCCCAGGAGTCGAAGCCCTGGCGCAGGAACAGTTTGCGCGACCCCGGGGTGGTGGGCAGCCAATTCGGTTCTCGCCGATCGCCTCCCACGTGCAGGACGAAGCTGCCGTCGGGTTCGGTGACCAGGTCGTCGCCGGTGAGGTTCGCCTCGGGGGTGTCGCCGAACGGCTCGTGCAGGTTCGGGTGATCGGCGCCGTAGTACACGTCCTTGTCGGGACGCGGCCCCTGCACGGTGAAGTTGATGAAGCGCGCCGTGCCGCGGTCGCCGGTGATCCGGTACGTCGACGCACCGTCGATCCAGGCCTGCAGGTAGACGAAATCGGCGTTGTCGCCGCCGAGCTTGCGGCTCGGCCCGCAGAACGGGTGGATCATCGGGTAGCGGGTGTTCCGGGTCTCCAGCGCGAGATCGTAGGCCTGACCGAGGTTCTGGGTCAGGTAGCGGAACGCATCAGCGCGTTGCAGGGCGTTGTCCGGCGAGGTGTCCTTGAAGGCGAGGTCGCCCGCCGCTTTGAGGCGGTCGCAGAAGTGGTGCCACGCCGCACGCAGCGCCTCGTCGTCTGTGGTGTCCCCGAAGGCCATCAGGGCCTCGCTTCGATGTCGATGCCGAACCGATCCCGGTAGCCGGCGAACTCCTTGTGCAGGTCGTGCACCGGTACGGGCAGGACGTCGGTGGAGTAGCGGAACTTCCCATACCGATCGCCGCGGTTGGTGGCGAGGTAGTCGCGCATCCCCTTCTCGGTCGCGTCCGTGAACGGCACCCCGGCGAAGTCGTAGAAACCGCCGATGGTCGCGACCGGGTCGGCGACGAAGTCGCGGTAGCGGACGTGGTGGATACGCGGGTCGTCGACCAACGGGTCGGTGAGGTAGGCATGAAAGTTCGCCCGCGAGCCCTCGATCGTGGCCTGCCCGTACCGGCGCCAATCCAGTGTCCCGACCAGGCTTTCGTTGATCTGGCCGAACGCCACGATCTGTGAGGCGAGCACCTGCACCGGGTCGCGGTGCACCCAGACGATGCGGGCATCCGGGTAGGTGTCGAACAGGGCTCGCAGACGCCGGCCGTGAAAACCCTTGAGTACCCAGCGCTTCGGCGGACGGGTGTATTGGATGTGCTGCAGCATCATGCGGTGCAGGGTGTATTGCGCGTGAGGGTCCTGGGCGAAGTTCTGGATCGTGACCGGCACGCGCCACCACGCGCTGGGGTTCATCGCGCGGAAGTCGAAGGCCCAGGTGCGTTCACACTCGGGCAGGCCATCGCCGAGCAGATCGTTGTAGGGGTGACTGACGATCCACGGGGGGATGCGGTCGAGGATCTCGCGCCAGTCCGCGTCGGCCCGGGCCCGGCGCGGGTCGTCGGCGTAGGCCGGCCCGGGTGGCGGCGAGGGGTACATGACCTCCCAGAACCGCAACGCGCGGGAATTCTTGTCCTCGGCAAGCAGGGCGTGCAGCAGCGTCGTCCCCGAACGTGGCTCACCGGTGGCGAACAGCGGCGCGATGATCCGTTCTGCGGCAAGGGGCAGGCGGGAACGGTCGGCGATGAAACGCAGCCGGCTGGTCAGCAATCCCGTGATCGTTTCCGTGGCAGCCTGCACGCCGGCGTCGTCGAGGTGGGCGCCGTTGATCCGGTCGACGACCAGCGCCACGCGCGCGGGTACGGTGTCGTCACCCAAGTCGCTGAGTCCGGTCTCGCGCTGCGCTGCGGCGACGAGGACGTCCACGTCGAGGGTTGTCATCGGGCGCTTCCTGCGAGTCGCAGCAGTGCGTCCTCGACCTCGCGCACCTTGTTCGGCGATGCAGCGGCGTAGTCCTGTCCGGCCATGGCGCTGTAGTCGAGCACCGAGACGACCCGTGCGCCCGCCTGGCCGAACGCCGCGATCTGTTCGGCGATCTGCTTGGGTGTGCCGTGCGGGACGACGGACAGGATCGCGGCGGGGTCGACCTCGTCGACGAGTCGCAGCAGTCTGTCGCGGGTCAGCGCACGCGGGTCGATGTCCTGGATGCCGCGCCAGCGCTGCCCCATCGGATGGTCATACCCGGCGGCCCGCAACGCATCGGCCGTCAGCTGCAACACCAGCGACTTCACCAGTGGGCGCTGCATGATCACGTCCAGTTCGTCGGGCTCACCGATGAGGCAGACCGCCATTTTCGCCGGGGTGATCGCATCGGGGTCCCGGCCCGCCTGTTCGGCGGCGTCCCGGATGCGCGCAAGTTGGGCGGCGAAAGTCTCCGGGCCGGCGCTGCCGGTGGGCCACCAGCCGTCGCCGAGTTCCCCGACGAGTCGCAGCATGCGCGGGCCGTTGGCCCCGATCCAGATCGGTGGCAGCCCGGTGTGGTGCGGCTCGGCGTCCAGCCGGGCGTGCTCGAGTGTGAAGAACTCACCCTCGAAATCGACCGGGCCCTCGGCACTCCACAGCAGCCGGATCAGCCGCACCGCCTCGGCGAATCGGCTCACCGTTTGCCGGTCGTCGAATCCGTAGGGGGCCAGGTTCTCCCGCTCGCCGGCACCCAGTCCCAGGACGAACCGGCCGTCGGAGAGATGGCTCAGCGTCAGGGCCGACTGGGCCAACATCACCGGGTGCCGGCGGACCGTGTCCACGACGCTGGTGGCCAACCGGGTCCGTGCGGTGCGCGCGGCGACCGCGCCGGCAAGGGGAAGGACGTCCAGATAGCGGTGCGGCGACGGCGACACCTCGGCCAGGTCGGTGAACTCTGGCGTCCAGATCGTGTCCGGCCAGAAGCTCACCAGATGGTCGGGCATCCAAATGGAGTGGTAGCGGCCGTCATCGAGCTCGTCCAGAGCGCGGAGATCCAGCGGCAGAGTGGTCCGGAGGAACGCGGCCAGCTCCAGGGGCATGCAGCGCAAGCTACCGCAGGATGGGGGCTACGTCTGGCGAATGCTGTGCATATGCTCAGCAGCGCCGTGCGCGGCGAACGCCCAGCAACTGAAAGGGTCGACCGCCGAGAGTGTAACTCGCAGGAAAAGTGTGCCCACCGAACATCGACTGGAGTTCGCCTTGCCGTGCCGGGTCAGAATTCACGTGCCGCTGAAAGTACTTGCGACGTATCCCGACTTCGAGGTCGACAGCACCCGAAGGTGCATAATCCACCAGAGCCGAGCAGCGAGCTCAACATGGCGGCGTTACCGATGGAGGGCCCCTTGAACTATCCGATGCCACCTTCGGGACCTCCTGAACTCGACTATCCGGGTCATCGGCCTCCACGGCGACGCGGGGCGCCGTGGCTGTGGCTGTTCCTGGCGATCGCCGTGGTGATCATCGTCGTGTTGTCCGTGATCGTGATCGCGCAGTTCAACAGCGACGATCCCACTCCACCGGCGTCGGCGCAGTCAGCTCCTCCCGTCCAGCCGGCGCCTCAACCCAGCGTTGGGGCACCCGGGCCGAGCGTCGCCGGGACATCGATGACGTGTGATGGGTACACCGCCTCCGTTGACGAGACTTCACAACCCGGCTGGCACGCAACGATCAATCGGTTCGGCTTGGCCTATGCCGCTCCGCCCGATTGGACCGTCGCGGAATGCGGTGTCCGGACAGGCTGGGCCAAGCCCTGCCCCCAGGGCCAGTGCGTCGTTCGCGAGATCGGGGCAGTGTCCACGGTCGCCAACCCGGTATGCCCGAAACAGAATCTTGCGATGGCCGGTGTCACGGGTTCGGCGCACCAGGACATCACAGCCGCACTCGACGAGGAAGCGCAGACCGTACCGCTGATCTATTCCCAAGGCGACGTGGTGCCCGATGTGGAATTCGGGCCGGTACGCGAGTTCCTCATCGGGTCGTCTCCCGCGGTGCAGAGGGTGGCGACGGTGACCGGTATCGCAGCAGACGAATGCAATGGGTCGAGAGCATTTCACAGCATGGTTGTCACAACGGTGCCCGGAGTCGAGGGGTCCGTCGTCTTCCTCATCTCTCTGCGGGAGGGCGCTACCGCCTCCCCGAAGCCCGGAGTCATCGACGAGATGGTCAGGACGCTCCGAAGCCCGGCTTGACGGGCTGTTCCAGCCTGGCGTCGAGGGGCTGAAAGACACGCTGACCGCTTAGCCGATCGACCCGGCGCCATCGCGGGAAACGCGCATCGACGCGATTTTCGCAAACATTGCCGTGGCGCAGTCCCACTGTCGCCAACTCGGTGAACGGGTGCTCACTGTGTCGGCACAAACTCCTGGTCATCGGGGATTTTTGCCCTTCGCAACGACCTCAGCGCCAGTGAACACTTGTTTGGATTTGTCCACTTACTCCCCGCGGCCGGGAGCTGTATTGCGATTTCTGATTCGCGAGTCATGCGTGTCCACTACACGTTGCTGAGCGATCAGCAAGCAGAAAACAGGCATTGAACTGTTCAAAAACCTCTAGGGCTACACCGCTTGCCATGTTATTGTTTCGATCGTCAAATTTTGCTAGACGCCAGCGTGGGTGTCGAGTTCGAGTCGTCACCTCGGAAGTGCGTCGCCGCGAGACCAACGCCCTTGATGGGGCCTTGAGTGGTGGGAGAGGGACATTGGCTCATGGACGGCGTCACCCGGCCGAAGTTCGGACCAAGGCCCGTCACCGCAGGCAGAAGAATCCCAGCAAAGTTGAAGCCATCTTCCCGACCTTTCGAATCGGCGTCGACAGCGGTCTCCCGTCGAACCGGACCGCACCCAACGTCGCGGCGACCTACTCGCGGCACATCGGGCGCGTGGGCGCGCTGGCCGTCGCTCTCGGCGTCGGTGCGGCGATATCGACCGGGTACGGACTCGGAGTAGCGCGCGCCGACACCGATACCGACAGCGTTTCCAAGGACTCGCCGTCTGCCGACTCGTCACCGTCTGACGCGCCATCGAAGAATTCCGACAAGACCGAAACGGCGACTGATACATCCACCGAGCGTTCGGACTCGGACGAGGATGAAGAATCCGTATCGGAGGTGACCGATCCGGCCTCCGCGGTGGACTCTGACGACGATGACGATGACGTCGATGACGTCGATGACGTCGATGACGTCGATGACGATGACGTCGACCTGGAGACCGATCACACCGAGACCGATCCTCCGTCCGAGGAGGGGGGCACCCTCGACGACACGGCGCCTTCGACCATCCCGCCGGAAACAGGTTCGCCCGACTCGGCCGAGGCCCCCGGCACCGGAGAGCCCTCCGCGGTGCCGCAGGAATCTCCCGCGACGGCGCCGGAAGCCGAGAGCGTCTCCGACGCAGCCAGTTCAGGTGGTACGAGCCGGGACGAGCCCGCGCCGGCACCCTCATCTGCGACTGACATACAGGTCGACGCGGTGACATTGTCGCTCAGCGACGAGACAGAAACAGAAACCGCCTCGCTGCGCAACGACAGCGCACCGGAGGCCGGGATCGGTGGGCAATCAACGCCTCTCGATGGCCCGGCCGCTTCAGTGGCGGCAGGCTCCGTTGCGGGAATCAATGTCCCGAGGGCGTTCGCCGCCACATCGCTCTCGCCGCTTCTCGTGCCGGAGCCGGTCAGTCCGTCCCGGCCGCAACTGTTGTTCGCGGTGCTCGGCTGGGTAGTTCGCGAGATACAGCGCACATTCTTCAATCGGGCCCCCGTCGTGCGCCCGCAGGAAACGACCCTCGTTCTTTCTCCGAACGAGACCAGCAGCCCGACACCGTTCCAGAGCTACGACCTCGACGATGACGGTCTTACCTACTTCGTGCCGGCACGGGGCGAAGTAGGCGGTCCCCTGCACGGGTGGGTCGAGGTGGATCAAGTCACGGGCACCTTCACCTATACCCGCGACGACGATTACGTCGGTCCGGATCAGTTCACCGTGACCGTGAGCGACGCCGGAAGCGGCCGCCACTTCCATGGGCTGCTCGGGTTTCTACGACCCGATCGGGGCCATACCGACACGGCGACGATCACACTCGACATCGTCGCCGCCAACAAGACGCCCGTAGTGAACAGCGACTCCTACACGACCGCGCAAGGCAGCTACGTGTTCGGCAACGTGCTGGACAACGACAGCGATCCCAGTGGTCAGACTCTCACTGCGTCAGTAGTTTCCGGGCCTGCCCACGGTGAACTGACGATGGCGCCCAACGGCGCGTTCCACTATTCGCCGGAACCGGGCTGGACCGGCGTCGACACGTTTGTCTACAGTGCGTCCAACGCCATGGTTGATGCCCGCGCCGTCGTCGGGATCACCGTCACCCCGGTCAACAGAGCGCCGGCAACCGCGGACGACTCGTACACCACGGACGAAGACACGACAGTCACCGGCAACGTGTTGGGCAACGACACCGATCCGGACGGGGACATGATCACTGCGACGGTGGTCCTGGCAGCGAATCACGGCGAGGTGCAACTCAGTTCCGACGGGTCTTTCACCTACACGCCGGATACCGATTTCAGCGGCACCGACACATTCTCCTACGTCGCCTCCGATGGGTCGACGTCCAGCGCGCCCACCCTCGTCACAATCACGGTGACACCGGTCAACGACGTCCCCGTCGCTGAGGATGACAGCTTCACCATCAGTGAAGACAGCCGGTTGCACGGCAATGTTCTGTCGAACGATACTGACAGCGATCGAGATCTACTGACTGCTTCGCTTGCCTCGGGACCGGCTCACGGAAGCCTCACCTTGAACGCCGATGGGACCTTCTCCTACCTTCCCACGGCCAACTACACCGGGACGGACTCGTTCACCTACACCGTCAGCGACGGCACCTCCGCGGGCAACACGGCGACCGCCACCATCACGATCAGCCCGGTCAACGATGCCCCAGTCGCGAACAACGGTTCATTCAGTGTCAGTGAGGACTCGACCTACACGGGCAACCTGGACGTCATTGACGTTGACGGGGACACCGTCAGCACCGATGTCGTGACGGGCCCGGCTCACGGCGCCCTGACGTTGAACGATGACGGCAGCTTCACCTACACCCCGGATGCCGACTACACCGGCGCCGACTCGTTCACCTACACCGGCACCGACGGGGTACGAACCACTTCGCCGGCCACTGTCACGATCACCGTGACCCCCATCGACGACGCTCCCACCGCTCGGGACGACACGTACTCCATGAGCGAGGACGGCATCTTGACCGGCAGCGTGCTGTACAACGACTCTGATGTCGATGGCGGCTCCCTGACCGCTGCGTTGGTTTTCGCACCAATGCACGGCGCTCTCACCTTCAACGCCGACGGCTCGTTCACCTACACACCGCATGCCGACTATGCCGGGGCAGACAGCTTCGCCTACACCGCGTCGGACGGAACACTCACGAGCAACACTGCGATCGTGAGCATCACGATAGCCCCGACCAATGATGCGCCGGTCGCCGCCGACGACTTCTACAACATCGATGAAGACACCACCTTGACCGGAAGTCTGTTGACCAACGACTCTGACGTCGAGGGCGATTCGTTGACTGTGTCGATGATCGACGGCCCGCAGAACGGTGTGCTGGATCTCAACGCCGATGGCACTTTCAGCTACACGCCTTCGGCGAACTTCAACGGCGCTGATTGGTTCACCTACTCCACATCTGACGGCATCACCCCCAGCGCACCGGCGCTCGTCCTCATCGTCATCAACCCGGTCGACGACACGGTGGTGGCTACCGACGACACCTTCTCCATGACCGAGGACAGCTCACTGTCGGGCAACATCCTCTCCAATGACGTTGATATCGATGGTGATTCGTTGAGCGCCAGCCTCGTCGACGGACCCACCCACGGCGAACTGGTCCTCAACAACGACGGCAC
>NZ_BLTG01000054.1:625-47455 GCF_017312405.1 Mycobacterium sp. PO1 | reverse complement strand
CGATGTCTTGCGACATCACACGGCGCCCCCGGCAGGGATCGAACCTGCGACCGACCGCTTAGAAGGCGGTTGCTCTGTCCGCTGAGCTACGGGGGCAGCGCGGAAGAGTCTATCCCGTCGTTCCGCCGGCTCCGCCACGCTGACACGGACAAAACGCGCCTCGCGGTCCGAACCGGCCGACTAGCGTGGTCGCCATGAGCAACGCGCCGGAACTGGATGCGGCCGGACTGCCGGAGGAACTCAGCCCGCTCGACCAGATCCTGCACCGCGGCGAAGCCAACCCGCGCACCCGCTCGGGCATCCTGACCGTGGAACTGCTCGACACCACCCCGGACTGGGAGCTGTTCCGCACCCGGTTCGAAAACGCCTCCCGCAAGGTGTTGCGGCTGCGCCAGAAGGTGGTGACGCCGACGCTGCCGACCGCGGCGCCGCGCTGGGTCGTCGACCCGGACTTCAACCTGGATTTCCACCTGCGCCGGGTGCGGGTGCCCGAGCCGGGCACCTTCCGCCAGGTGATGGACCTCGCCGAGGTCGCCGCTCAGTCGCCGCTGGACATCTCCCGACCACTGTGGACGGCCACCCTGATCGAGGGCGTGCAGAACGGTCAGGCCGCGCTGATGGTCCACCTCAGCCACGCGGTCACCGACGGGGTCGGGGGCGTCGAGATGTTCGCCCACCTCTACGACCTCGAGCGCGATCCGCCGCCGCAGGACACCCCGCCGCTGCCCATCCCGACCGACCTGTCGCCCAACGAACTGATGCGTCGCGGCCTCAACCGTCTGCCGGGCACCGTCGTCGGCGGGATGCGCGACGCGGTGTTCGGCGCCGCGCAGGCCGTCGGTCACGTGGTGCGCGACCCGGTCAGCCGACTGGGCAGCGTCATCGACTACGCCATGTCCGGGGCGCGGGTGATCGGCCCGGTGGCCGACCCGTCACCGCTGCTGCGACGACGCAGTCTGTCCTCGCGCAGCGACGCCATCGACATCGAGTTCGGGGACCTGCACCGCGCCGCCAAGGCGGCGGGCGGCTCCATCAACGACGCCTACCTCGCCGGCGTCTGCGGCGCTCTGCGGCTCTACCACCTGGCCAAAGGAGTGCCGATCGACACGCTGCCGATGGCGGTACCGGTCAACCTGCGCTCCGAAGCCGACCCCGCCGGCGGTAACCGCTTCGTCGGTGTCAACCTCGCCGCCCCGATCGGTCTGACCGATCCCGAGGCCCGCATCAAGAACATCCGGATGCAGATGACGCGCAAGCGCGACGAGCGTGCGCTCGACATGGTGGGTGCCGTCGCGCCGCTGATCAGTCTGCTGCCCGACAGTGTCCTGGAATCGATGGCCGGGTCCATCGTCAACTCCGACGTCCAGGCCAGCAATGTGCCGGTCTACGCCGGCGACACGTTCATCGCCGGGGCGCAGGTGCTGCGCCAGTACGGTCTGGGGCCGCTGCCCGGGGTGGCGATGATGGTGGTGCTGGTGTCGCGGTCGGGGTACTGCACGATCACCGCCCGCTACGACCGGGCCTCGATCGCCGACCCGGACCTGTTCGCGCAGTGTCTGCTCGGCGGTTTCGACGAAGTACTTTCACTCGGCGGCGCCGGCCAGGCGGTGCCGGCGACCTTCACCGAGAACACGCAGGTGTTCTCCTACAACGGAAGTGGCCAGCAGTGACATCTGAGCTGACACCCGGCAACCGGCAGATGCGTCTGCCCGGATCCGTCGCCGAGGTCCAGGCATCTCCACAGGGCCCGCAGGTGGGTGCCTTCTTCGACCTAGACGGCACTCTCGTGGCCGGGTTCACCGGTGTGGTGATGACCCAGGATCGCTTCCGGCGCCGGCAGATGTCGGTCGGAGAGTTCATCGGTATGGTGCAGGCGGGGCTCAATCACCAACTGGGCCGGTCGGAGTTCGAGGATCTCATCGGCAAGGGTGCGCGGATGTTGCGCGGCAACTCCGTCGCCGACGTCGACGAGCTCGCCGAACGCCTGTTCGTGCAGAAGATCGTCAGCCGGATCTATCCGGAGATGCGCGAGATCGTGCGGGCCCACATGGCCCGCGGGCACACCGTCGTCCTCAGTTCCTCGGCGCTGACCGTGCAGGTCGAGCCCGTCGCGCGGTTCCTGGGTATCAACAACGTCCTCAGCAACAAATTCGAGACCGACGAGAACGGCCTGATCACCGGCGAGGTCGCCGAGCCCATCATCTGGGGGCCTGGAAAGGCCAGGGCGGTACAGCGATTCGCCAAGGACAACGGAATCGACCTGTCCAAGAGCTACTTCTACGCCGACGGCGACGAAGACGTGGCCCTGATGTATCTGGTCGGCAATCCGCGCCCCACCAACCCGGCCGGCAAGATGGCCGCGGTCGCCGAGAAGCGGGGATGGCCGGTGCTGCGGTTCAGCAGCCGCAGCGGCGCCAGCCCGGTCTCCCAGGTGCGCACCGTCGCCGGCATCGCGAGCATGGTGCCCGTCGCCGCGGGGGCACTGGGCGTGGGCCTGCTGACCCGCAACAAGCGCACCGGGGTGAACTTCTTCACGTCCGTCTTCGGCCGCACCCTGCTCACCACCATCGGGATCAACCTGAACGTGCTGGGCAAGGAGAACCTCACCGCGAAACGCCCTGCGGTGTTCATCTTCAACCACCGCAATCAGGCCGACCCGCTCATCGCAGGCAGCCTGGTCAACGACAACTTCACCTCGGTGGGCAAGAAAGAACTCGAAGGTGATCCGATCGTCGGCACCATCGGCAAGATCCTCGACGCGGCCTTCATCGACCGCGACGATCCCCAGAAGGCGGTCGAGGGGCTCAGGAAAGTCGAAGATCTCGCCCGCAAGGGGTTGTCCATCCTCATCGCGCCGGAGGGGACCCGTCTCGACACGACCGAGGTCGGTCCGTTCAAGAAGGGGCCCTTCCGCATCGCGATGTCGGCGGGAATCCCGATCGTGCCGATCGTGATCCGCAACGCCGAAGTGATCGCCGCGCGCGACTCCAGCACATTCAACCCTGGCACCGTCGATGTGATTGTCTACCCGCCCATTCCGGTGGATGACTGGACCCACGACAACCTCAACGAGCGCATCGCCGAGGTACGTCAGCTCTACCTCGACACGCTCAAGGACTGGCCGCACGAGGAGTTGCCGGTGCCGGAGGTGTACCGGCGCTCCGCTGAGAAGAAACCCGCCGGGAAGACTGCGAAGAAAACGCCGGCCAAGAAGACGGCGGCGAAGAAGCCGGCGGCGAAGAAGACGGCTGACAACGCGAGCGCCAGCAAGGTGCCCGCCAAGAAGGCACCCGCCAAGCGGACCGGGACCAGGGGACGGCCATGAAGATCCGTGCCGACGACATCACCGCTTTCTCCGCAGTCGACGACACCCTGGTGTTGGCATCGGTGTCGTCACCGGCCGAGGAGGGACTGCTCGCCGACTGGCTACGTCACCAACGCCAGCAGCATCCCGACTCGAAGATCGAGGTGCTGAAACTGCCCGCCGACGACGACCCGCCCCCCGCGGTGCTGGCTCAGCTCGTGCAACTGCTCGAGGCCGACGACGACCGTTCGGTCGTGCCGGTGCGGGTCTTCTGGGTGCCCGGCGGTCTGCCCACCCGTTCGAAAGTGGTGGCAGTGCTGTCGGGCCGTGACACCTACTGCCCACCGAAACTGCTGCAGCACAGCATTCTCAAGCGTGACCCGTCCCGCGCGCGGGTGGTGGCAGGTGAGCCCGCCAAAGTCTCCGAACTGCGCCAGCAGTGGAGCGACACGACCGTCGCCGAGAACGAGCGCGAGTTCGCCCGGTTCGTGATCCGGCGCGCCATCCTGGCGATCGAACGGGTGGAGCTGCGACTGCTGGGCCCGGAGTACAAGTCGCCGCGGCTGATCAAGCCCGAGGTGCTCGCGTCCACGCGGTTCCGCGAAGGGCTCGACAAGATTCCCGACGCCACCGTCGAGAAGGCCGGCGAGATGCTCGACGAGCTGGGCACCGGATGGAGCAGGTTCTCCGTCGACCTCATCCCCGCGCTGGGCCGGGCCATCTTCAGCCGCGGGTTCGACCCCAACATCGACTACGACCGCTCCGAGGTCGAGTCGATGCGCGACGCCCTGGAGTCCCATCCGGCGGTACTGCTGTTCTCTCACCGCTCCTATCTCGACGGCGCCATCGTCCCGGTGGCCATGCAGGAGAACCGGTTACCGCCGGTGCACACCTTTGCGGGCATCAACCTGTCGTTCGGTTTCATGGGCCCGCTGATGCGGCGCTCCGGCGTGATCTTCCTGCGCCGCAAACTCGACGACCCGCTCTACAAGTACGTGCTGCGCCAATTCGTCGGGTACATCGTCGAGAAGCGGTTCAACCTGTCCTGGGCGATCGAGGGCACCCGGTCGCGCACCGGAAAGATGTTGCCGCCCAAGCTCGGTCTGCTCGCCTATGTCGCCGACGCCTACCTGGACGGCCGAAGCGACGACATCCTGCTGCAGCCGGTGTCGATCAGCTTCGACCAGCTGCACGAGACCGCCGAATACGCCTCGTATGCGCGCGGCGGCGAGAAGACCCCGGAAGGTTTGTCCTGGTTGGTCAACTACATCAAGGCGCAGGGGGAGCGCAACTACGGCAAGATCTACGTCCGTTTCCCCGAAGCGGTCTCCATGCGGGAGTACCTGGGGGAACCGCACGGCCCGATGACGCAGGACGACGCGGCCAAACGTCTGGCGATGCAGAAGATGGCGTTCGAGGTGGCATGGCGCATCCTGCAGGTCACCCCGATCAACGCGACCGCGTTGGTCTCAGCACTGCTGCTGTCGACCCGGGGGGTCGCGCTGACCCTCGATCAGTTGCACCACACGCTGCAGGACTCCCTCGATTACCTGGAACGCAAACAGGCGCCGATGACCAACAGTGCGCTGCGGCTGCGGACCCAGGAGGGGGTGCGGACGGCGGTCGACGCGTTGTCGAACGGACACCCGGTCACCCGTATCGACGGTGGTCGCGAGCCGGTGTGGTTCATCGCGCCGCAGAACGAACTCGAAGCAGCGTTCTACCGCAACTCGTTGATCGACGCCTTCCTGGAGACCTCACTGGTCGAGCTGGCGCTGGCGCACGCGGCCCGCGCGGAAAGCCATGGCCTGGAAGCATTCTGGGACCAGGTGATGCGGCTGCGCACCCTGCTGAAGTTCGACTTCTACTTCGCCGACTCCGCGGGATTCCGCGAACATGTGGCCGAAGAGATGTCCTGGCAGCCCAACTGGGAAGAGGACGTGACCGCCGGTGGAGACCGCATCGACGCGGTCCTGCGCGCCAAGCGGCCGGCCATCGCAGGCCCGCTGCTGCGACCGTTCTTCGAGGCGTACTGGATCGTGGCCGACGTTCTCGTGGACGCCCCGGCCGACATCTCGGAGAAGGAGCTGACCGCCCAGGCGCTCGCGGTGGGGCAGCAGTACGTCGCGCAGAACGTCGTGCGCTCGGCAGAGTCGGCGTCGGCACTGCTGTTCACCACGGCCTGGCAGGTCGCCGGCGACCAGAATCTGCTGGTGCCGGCCGCCGACCTGGTGGACCGGCGCAAAGCCTTCCGCGACGAGTTGCGGGCCATCCTCAGTGACATGGATCGGGTGGACGCATCGGCGCGGGCGCAGTTCTTCGCCCGGGAGCGCAGCCGGCGCGAACTGCGGGCCGGCGCGGTGTGAGCCGACCCGGCGAGGTCATACGCTGAGCGAATGACCTCCGCGAGTCGCGTGGCCCCTCACCGGGTGCGCCGGTACGCGGGCTGGCCGGTGCTCTACGGGGTCGGCGTGCTGGCCGCGGTGACCGCGGCGGCCCTGTCGGCGCTGTCGGTCGCCGAGTCGCTGACCGCGACGGGGCTGCCCGACCCCGGCCCGGTGACCAACTACGGTCTGCCGGCTGTGCGCGCGGCGGGCGAGATCGCCGCCGTCACCGCGGTGGGCTCGTTCCTGTTCGCTGCCTTCCTGGTGCCGCCGCAGAAGAACCAGGTGCTCGACGCCGACGGCTACCGGGCGCTGCGGGTGGGGACGGTGGCCTCGGGCATCTGGGCGGTGTGCGCGACGCTGATGGTCGCGCTCACCGTCTCCGACGTCAGCGGCCAGCCGGTGGCCGCGCATCTCAACCCGATGGAGATCTGGTCGGTCGCCGGACTCGTCGATGTGGCTGGTGCGTGGCGCTGGACGGCGGTCTTCGCCGTCGTCGTGACGCTGGCCAGCATCCCCGTGCTGCGGTGGTCGTGGACGCCGGTGCTGTGTGCGGGGTCGCTCGCGACGCTGCTGCCCTTGGCGCTGACCGGGCACTCGTCCTCCGGGGGCGCCCATGATCTCGCGACCAACAGTCTGGTCATCCACCTGGTCGCCGGGGCACTGTGGGCGGGCGGTCTGTTCGCGCTGCTGGTCCACGCGCTGCGCGGCGGTGGGCACGCCGACGTCGCCGCACGGCGGTTCTCCGCGGTGGCATTGTGGTGCTTCGTCGCGATGGCGCTCAGCGGGGTGGTCAATGCCCTGACCCGGATCGCCCTGGCGGATCTGGTCACCAGCCGGTACGGCTGGCTGGTGCTGGCCAAGGTGACAGCGCTGGTGGCGCTGGGATTTCTGGGTTGGGCGCAGCGCCGACGCGGGGTGACGGCGTTGCGCAAGGACGCCGGCAACCGGGCCGCACTGGTGCGATTGGCGCTCGTCGAGGCCGTCGTCTTCGGTCTCACGTTCGGTGTCGCCGTCGCGTTGGGTCGCACGCCTCCGCCCCCGCCCCGCGACCTCGACCTGTCCGTCCCCGCGGTGGAGATCGGCTACGACCTGGCCGGTCCGCCCACGCTGGGCCGGGTGCTGTTCGACTGGCGGTTCGATCTGATGTTCGGCACCGCGGCTCTCGTGCTGGCCGTCGGGTACCTGATCGGTGTGCGTCGCCTGCGCGGCCGCGGCGATGCCTGGCCTACCGGCCGGCTGGTGTCCTGGCTGCTCGGTTGCCTGGTCCTGCTGCTGGCGACGTCGTCCGGCATCGGCCGCTACATGCCCGCGATGTTCAGCATGCACATGGTCGGGCACATGCTGCTGTCCATGTTGGCGCCGATCCTGCTGGTGCTCGGCGCGCCGGTGACGCTGGCGCTGCGCGCGCTGCCCGCGGCCGGACGCGACGAGCCCCTCGGCCCGCGTGAGTGGCTCCTGGCCGCGCTGCACTCGCGGGTCTCGCGGGTGCTGACCAACCCGTTCGTGGCGACGGCACTGTTCGTCGTGGGCTTCTACGGCCTGTATTTCAGCGGCCTGTTCGACTCCGTCGTCGACAGCCACGGCGCACACCTGGCGATGAACCTGCACTTCCTGCTCAGCGGCTATCTCTTCTACTGGGTGGTGATCGGGGTCGATCCGACGCCGCGCCCGATCCCGCCGCTGGCCAAGCTCGGCGTGGTGTTCGCCTCACTGCCGTTGCACGCCTTCTTCGGCGTGGTGCTGATGGGCATGTCGACGGTGCTGGGCGCCGATTTCTACCGATCGTTGAAGCTGGACTGGCACACCGACCTGCTCGGCGACCAGAAGCTGGGCGGTGGCATCGCGTGGGCGGCGGGCGAGGTGCCGTTGGTCATCGTCCTGATCGCCCTGTTCGTGCAGTGGCGTCGCAGCGATCAGCGCACGGCCACGCGTCTCGACCGGGCGGCCGAACGCGACGACGACGCGGATCTGGCGGCGTACAACGCGATGCTGGCGGAGATGGCCCGACGCGACCGAGCCGGAAACTGAAGATATTATCTGTCTGACTGTTCAGATATTCATTTGTGGTGATAGCGTTGAGGGCACGGGTCGGCCCTGGCGGCGCCGATGCAGCAGATCGTTTATCGTCCCGACCGCGGGGTGGTAGTTGACGCCACGGCCGACCCGTTTTCCGACACCGCACCCGCCGCCACCGCGGCCGGCCAACTCCCGTGCGCACTGATGTCGCGGCCGGTGGCGGCAGCGCCGTCACATCCGAACGCGGTGCGCCAGCTGCCGTCGTCGAACTCCACCTTGCCCAACTGCATGGGCGGTGGCAGCGCCGCGAGGAACCGTCCCAGTGCGGCTGCCGACATCAGCCAGCGCTGGCCGTGCAACGCCGCCCCCGACTCGCCCTCGGCGACGCGGACCACGGCCGGCTTCGCCGGAACGGTCGGCAACACCGTCATGCGGTAGCGCGGTGCGGTCGTCAGCTCGCCGGCCCACCGGGCGCCGAGATCGGTCAGCTGGTGACTCAGCGCCCCGCCGCGCAGATGCGCGCCGAACACCACCAGCTCCACCACGCCGGCGCCGGCCAGCGGCCATACCGCCTCGATCGCCGGCTGTGACGCGAGCGCAGCGGCGATGTCGCAGGCGATGGCGTCCTCGAACGCGCGAGCCGCCACGGTCAGCGCGGGTCTGCCGGCGGCGGCCGCGAGCGACACCGCGCATCCTCCTGACACCGGCGTCGTGAAGGCCGCAACCATCGCGTCCACCCCGCCTGGGTGATCTTGGATCGCCTCGGACCCGGCGTCGACCGCCACCCACCGCGCACCCGGCGAGCCCAGCGCCGCGACGACCGCCTGGGTCACTGTCGGGGCGGTCCCGAGCCGCGGAACCGGGGGAGCGGCCAACCGCACGTCAGCCGGCCACGACGCACCGCCGGCCGCGCGGGCCAGCGTCGTCAGCACCCGGTTGGCCAGGCCGAGGGTGTCGGCGCCGACCGCCAGCGCTTCGCCCAGTGCTGCGGGTGTCGGCACGATCGTGGCGAGCCGCGAGAGGTCACCCTCGGCCGCCGGTGCCACCACCACATCGGCGGGCGGGGTTGCGCCGACGAGATGGAGATCCTGGTCGTTGCGTAGCGCGCGAAGTGTTTCTGCGCTGACCCGGCTCGCCACCGACACGCGCAGGACCGGCCGCTCATGGCCCGAAGCCGAAGTCATCGGCTCAACCTATTCGGCGGTTGTCCCCAATGCCCGATTGATCCACAGGACACGCTGCTGAGCGGGTTGCCGCGGTGCGCGGTGTCGGAGGTCGGGACGTCAATGGCGGTGTGACCGACGGGCCGGGCGCCGTGCCCGACCCGATGCCAGAGAAATGAAAGAGGGACCGCCATGTTCGAGACACCGATCACCGTCGTGGGCACCATCGTCACCAGGCCGGACCGCCGCTGGGTGGGTGACCAGGAACTCATCAAGTTCCGGGTGGCCAGCAACTCGCGCCGGCGCACCGCCGACGGCGCCTGGGAACCGGGCAACTCGCTGTATGCGACCGTGAACTGCTGGGGCCGACTGGTGACCGGCGTCGGGGCCGCGCTCGGGAAGGGAGACGCGGTCATCGTTGTTGGACACGTCTACACCAGCGAGTACGAGGACCGCGACGGCAACCGGCGGTCCTCGCTGGAGATACGGGCCACCTCGGTGGGGCCGGACGTGGCGCGCTGCATCGTGCGAATCGACAAGCGCCGCCATCCCGAATCCTCCGCCGAGTCGGGCGAGCAGGCGGTGCCGTCGGACACCACCTCGCAGCTCACCGCTGCGGCCGTGACCGATGGCGTCGACCCCGATGAGGTCGACGCCATGGCTGCGGACGGCACCGACGACGACGAGTCGCTGCTGACCGCGTAGCGCCGGTAACGGCGCCGACGGTCACGCCTAGGATGGGGCCCGACTACCGCGGAGGTCCAAGATGATCCCGCAGCACGACCGCGGGATCGAGAAAGGCGACATCACAGGCATATGGCCGAATTCATCTACACGATGCGGAAGGTCCGCAAGGCGCACGGCGACAAGGTCATCCTTGACGACGTCACGCTGAACTTCCTTCCGGGCGCGAAGATCGGCGTCGTCGGTCCCAACGGGGCCGGTAAGTCGAGCGTCTTGCGGATCATGGCCGGACTCGACCAGCCCAACAACGGCGACGCGTTCCTGCAGCCCGGCGCGAGTGTCGGCATCCTGCAGCAGGAGCCCCAGCTCGACGAGACCAAGACGGTGCGCGAGAACGTCGAGGACGGCGTAGCCATCAAAGGCAAGCTCAACCGGTACAACGAGGTCGCCGAACTGATGGCGACCGACTACTCCGACGAGCTCATGGAAGAAATGGGCAAGCTTCAGGAGGAGCTCGACGCCGCCGATGCGTGGGACATCGACTCCCAGCTCGAACAGGCGATGGACGCGTTGCGCTGCCCGCCGCCCGACGAGCCGGTGACCCACCTGTCCGGCGGCGAGAAGCGCCGCGTGGCGCTGTGCAAGCTGTTGCTGTCCAAACCGGATCTGTTGCTGCTCGACGAGCCGACCAACCACCTCGACGCCGAGAGCGTGCTCTGGCTCGAACAGCACCTGGCCGACTACAAGGGTGCGATCCTGGCCGTCACCCACGACCGCTACTTCCTGGACAACGTGGCCGAATGGATCCTCGAGCTGGACCGTGGCCGGGCCTACCCCTACGAGGGCAACTACTCCACCTACCTGGAGAAGAAGGCCGAGCGCATCGCCGTGGCGGGGCGCAAGGACGCCAAGCTGCAGAAGCGGCTCAAAGACGAGCTGGAATGGGTCCGGTCCGGCGCCAAAGCGCGTCAGGCCAAGAACAAGGCCCGCCTGCAGCGCTACGAGGAGATGGCAGCCGAGGCGGAGAAGACCCGCAAGCTCGACTTCGAGGAGATCCAGATCCCGACCGGCCCGCGGCTGGGCAACGTCGTGGTCGAGGTCGAACACCTCGACAAGGGCTTCGAGGGTCGACAGCTCATCAAGGACCTGTCCTTCACGCTGCCGCGCAACGGCATCGTCGGCGTCATCGGGCCCAACGGCGTCGGCAAGACCACGCTGTTCAAGACGATCGTCGGTCTCGAACAGCCCGACAGCGGCACGGTCAAAGTCGGCGAAACCGTCAAACTGAGCTACGTCGACCAGACCCGCGGCGGAATCGACCCGAACAAGACCGTGTGGGAAGTGGTCTCCGACGGGCTGGACTACATCGAGGTCGGTCAGAACGAGGTCCCCTCGCGGGCCTACGTGTCGGCGTTCGGGTTCAAAGGCCCCGACCAGCAGAAGCCTGCCGGTGTGCTCTCCGGTGGTGAGCGCAACCGGCTCAATCTCGCGCTGACCCTCAAGGAGGGCGGCAACCTGATCCTGCTCGACGAGCCGACCAACGACCTCGACGTCGAAACCCTGAGCTCGCTGGAGAACGCGCTGACGAACTTTCCCGGCTGCGCGGTGGTGATCAGCCACGACCGGTGGTTCCTGGACCGCACCTGCACCCACATTCTGGCGTGGGAGGGTGACGCCGACAACGAGGCGAAGTGGTTCTGGTTCGAGGGCAACTTCGGTGGATACGAGGAGAACAAGATCGAACGGCTCGGCGCTGACGCGGCTCGTCCGCACCGGGTGACCCACCGCAAGCTCACACGGGACTAGTCTCGTCGGAGCGCACCACGTAACCGTCATCCTCGGCGACGGCCGGTTACAGCCAACGGGGGCCGGTGCGCACGTGCGAGTCAGGAGCGGCGAATGTCGTTGAATCCAGGCGCGATCGGCGGCCAGGTTGATGACGACGCGACCTCACAGGTCGTCGAACGGCTGGCGCCCGCGTACCTCGAGACCTACCGGGGGCCGCATGGCGGCGCACCGGGGTCCGAGGCCGCGGTCACCGGCCCGATGAGTCGGCCGGCGGCCGGGGCGGTGCCCGACCCGGCCTTGGTCGAAGCCCAGTACCGGCTCGGCCGGCAAAGGCCGGCCGGCACCACCCGGGTCGCGGTGTACGGGCCCGACGATCCCGGCGGCTTCGGCCCGGCGCTGCAGATCGTCACCGACAACGCCACGCTGCTGATGGATTCGGTGACGGTGCTGCTGCACCGCCTCGGCGTGGCCTACAGCGCGATCATGAATCCGCTGTTCCGGGTACGTCGCGGGTCGGACGGTGAACTGCTCGACATCGCCCCCGCGTCCAAGGCCGAGTTCAGCGACGGCATCGACGAGACCTGGGTGCACGTCGAGCTGTCCGCGTCGGCCGACCGGCGCGCCATCGAGGAGGCCGAGCGGCTGCTGCCGGGCGCGCTCGCCGACGCGCGCCAGATCGCCGTCGACTCCGCGGACATGGCCGCGACACTGCGTGGCCTGGCCGCCGAACTCGACAGCGACACCGGGCGACGGTTCCCGAGCGCGGACCGCAAGGACGTCGCCGCACTGCTGCGGTGGCTGGCCGACGGGCACTTCGTGCTTCTCGGCTATCAGCGCTGCACCGTGCGCGGCGGCGAGGCGACGATCGACGCGGGAAGCCGCCTGGGCGTGCTGCGGCTGCGCGACGATGTGCTGCCGCAGCTGACCGCCGGCGGGGAGATCCTGGCGTTGGCGCAGGCCACCATCCCCAGCTTCCTGCGCTACGGGGCCTATCCGCAGATCGTCGTCGTCCGGGAACAGCCCTGGCCGGCCGGTGAGGACGGTGCCGAAGCGGTCGAGCACCGGTTCGTCGGACTGTTCACCGTCGCGGCGATGAACGCCAACGTGCTCGACATCCCGCTGGTGTCGCGCCGGGTGAACGACGCGTTGGCGCTGGCGCACCGCGACCCGAGCCACCCCGGCCAGCTGCTGCTCGACATCATCCAGACGATTCCGCGCGCCGAGCTGTTCGCGCTCGACGCCCGCGGTCTGCTCGACATGGCCATGGCGGTGGTCGACCTCGGCTCGCGCCGCCGCACCCTGCTGTTCATGCGGGCCGACCCGCTCGCGCACTTCGTGTCCTGCCTGGTGTATCTGCCGCGTGACCGTTACACCACCGTGGTGCGACTGGAGATGCAGGACATCCTGGTCCGCGAGCTCGGCGGCGTCAGCATCGACTACGCCGCGCGGGTCAGCGAATCGCCTTGGGCGGTGGTGCATTTCACCGTCCGCCTGCCCGAAGGTTCGCGGCTGCAGGACATCGACGTGTCCGAGACCGCGCAGAACCGCATCCAGGACCTGCTGACCGAGGCCGCGCGCACCTGGGGAGACCGGTTGCTGGGTGCGGTCAAAGCCGGCTCGATCGACCAGGTCACCGCCGAGCACTACGCCGGTGCGTTCTCCGAGGTGTACAAGCAGGCCATCTCCCCGCTGAGCGCACTGTCGGATATCGCGATCATCGAGGAACTCGAGGACGACGCGGTCAAGCTGGTGCTCTCCGACAGCGACGAGAGCGGCGTCTCGCACCTGATGTGGTACCTGGCCGGGCAGTCGGCCTCACTGAGCCAGCTGCTGCCCATGCTGCAGTCCATGGGGGTCGTGGTGCTCGAGGAGCGCCCCTTCACCGTGACCCGGCCCGACGGCATGCAGGTGTGGATCTACCAGTTCAAGGTCTCGCCGCACCCCGACATCCCGCAGGCCCCGCCCGGCCCCGAGCGGGAGGCAACCGCCGAGCGCTTCGCCGACGCGGTCACCGCGATCTGGCACGGCAACGCCGAGATCGACCGCTTCAACGAGTTGGTGTTGCGCGCCGAACTGAACTGGCAGCAGGTGGCCGTGTTGCGGGCCTACGCCAAGTACCTCAAGCAGGCCGGCTTCCCGTACAGCCAGACGCGTATCGCCGAGGTGCTCAACGACAACGCCGCCACCGCGCGGTCCCTGATGGTGTTGTTCGAAGCGCTGTTCTGCCCGACCGAGCACGCCGAGGACGGCGGTCACCGGCGCGACGCGCAGGCCGCCGTGGCCGCGGTGTCGGCCGACATCGACGCGCTGGTCAGCCTCGACACCGACCGGGTGCTGCGCGCCTTCGCGTCGATGATCCAGGCCACGTTGCGCACCAACTACTTCGTCGAGCGCGCAGACTCCGCGCGCGGGAGCAACGTCCTGTCGTTCAAGCTCAGTCCGGAGGTCATCGACGAACTACCGCTCCCGCGGCCGAAGTTCGAGATCTTCGTCTACTCGCCGCGGGTGGAAGGTGTGCATCTGCGGTTCGGCTACGTCGCCCGCGGCGGCCTGCGGTGGTCGGACCGCCGGGAGGACTTCCGGACCGAGATCCTGGGCCTGGTCAAGGCCCAGGCCGTCAAGAACGCCGTCATCGTCCCCGTCGGCGCCAAGGGCGGGTTCGTCGTCAAGCGGCCGCCGGTGCGCACCGGCGACCCCGCCGTCGACCGCGAGGCGACCCGGGACGAGGGAGTGGCCTGCTACCGGCTGTTCATCGCCGGGCTGCTCGACGTGACCGACAACGTCGACAAAGCCACCGGCGCGATCATCACGCCCCCGGACGTGGTGCGTCGCGACGGCGACGACGCCTATCTGGTGGTCGCCGCGGACAAGGGCACCGCGACGTTCTCCGACATCGCCAACGAGGTCGCGATCTCCTACGGCTTCTGGCTGGGTGACGCATTCGCCTCCGGTGGTTCGGTGGGCTACGACCACAAGGCCATGGGCATCACCGCCAAGGGCGCCTGGGAGTCGGTCAAACGGCACTTCCGCGAGATGGGCATCGACACCCAGTCCGAGGACTTCACCGTGGTCGGCATCGGTGACATGAGCGGTGACGTGTTCGGCAACGGCATGCTGCTCTCCGAGCACATCAGGCTGCTGGCCGCCTTCGACCACCGCCACATCTTCATCGACCCGAACCCCGACGCGGCCTCGTCCTGGCGGGAACGCAAGCGTCTCTTCGACCTGCCCCGCTCCAGCTGGGAGGACTACGACACGTCGCTGATCAGCGAAGGCGGCGGGGTCTACACCCGCCAGCAGAAGTCCATCACCGTCAGCGCCGAAGCGCGCGCCGCGCTGGGCATCGACGACAGCGTCTCGGAGCTGACGCCGCCCGCACTGATCAAAGCCATCCTCAAGGCCCCCGCCGACCTGTTGTTCAACGGCGGCATCGGCACCTACATCAAGGCCGAATCCGAGGCCGACTCCGACGTCGGCGACCGCGCCAACGACGCGGTCCGGGTCAATGCCAACCAGGTGCGGGCGAAGGTGATCGGCGAGGGCGGCAACCTCGGGGTCACGTCGCTGGGCCGGGTCGAGTTCGACCTGATCGGCGGCCGGATCAACACCGACGCCCTGGACAACTCCGCGGGAGTGGACTGCTCCGACCACGAGGTCAACATCAAGATCCTGATCGATTCGCTGGTCACCGCGGGCAAGGTCGCCCCCGAGGACCGCACCGAGCTGCTGTTGTCGATGACCGACGAGGTCGGTCGCCTGGTGCTGCTGGACAACGAGGACCAGAACGACCTGATGGGCACCAGCCGCGCCAACGCCGCCAGCCTGCTGTCGGTGCACGCCCGGATGATCCGCCAGCTGGTGGCCGAGCGCGGTCTCAACCGCGAGCTCGAGGCCCTGCCGTCGGACAAGGAGATCACCCGCCGCGCCGAGGCCGGCATCGGGCTCACCTCTCCCGAGCTGTCCACGCTGATGGCGCACGTGAAGCTCGCCCTCAAAGACGACCTGCTCGCCGGCGACCTGCCTGACCAGGAGGTCTTCGCCGCGCGGCTGCCGTCCTACTTCCCGACGACACTGCGCGACCGGTTCGCCTCGGACATCCGCTCCCATCAGCTGCGGCGCGAGATCGTCGCCACCATGCTCGTCAACGACGTGGTCGACACGTCGGGCATCTCGTTCGCCTACCGGGTCTCCGAGGATGTCGGGGTGGCCCCGGTCGACGCCGTCCGCAGCTTCGCGGCCGCCGACGCGATCTTCGGCCTGAACCGGGTGTGGCGGGAGATCATGGCCGCCGGGACCGCGGGGGCGTCAGTGGCGGTGACCGACCGGATGACGCTGGATCTGCGCCGGCTCATCGACCGGTCGGCCCGCTGGCTGCTGAACTACCGCCCCCAGCCGTTGGCCGTGGGCGCGGAGATCAACCGGTTCGCCGACAAGGTCGCCGCGCTGACCCCGAGGATGCCGGAATGGTTGCGCGGCGACGACAAGGCGATCGTCGAGCGGGAATCGGGCGAGTTCGCCGCTGACGGCGCACCGCAGGAGCTGGCCTATACCGTCGCCACGGCGCTGTACCAGTTCAGCCTGCTCGACGTCATCGACATCGCCGACATCGTCGACCGCGACCCTGCCGAGGTCGCCGACACGTACTTCGCGCTGATGGACCATCTCAACACCGACAGCCTGCTCACCGCGGTGTCACGGCTGTCCCGTGAGGACCGCTGGCATTCCCTGGCGCGGCTGGCGATCCGCGACGACATCTACGGCTCGTTGCGCGCCCTGTGCTTCGACGTGCTGGCCGTCGGTGAGCCCGACGAGACCGGCGAGGAGAAGATCGCCGAATGGGAGATGAGCAACAGCTCGCGCATCAGCCGCGCCACCCGCACGCTGTCGGAGCTCTACGACAGCGGTGAGCACGACCTGGCCACGCTGTCGGTGGCGGCGCGGCAGATCCGCAGCATGACCCGCACCAGCGGAGCGGGGTCGACCGCGTGACGGCGCCCGTCGGCTTCGTCGCACCGGTGCATGTGCGGTGGTCGGACATCGACATGTACCAGCACATCAACCACGCGACGATGGTGACCATCCTCGAGGAGGCCCGGATCCCGTTCCTGCGGGAACCGTTCGGCGAGCAGATCACCACGATCGGGTTGCTGATCGCCGAGGTGAACATCGTCTACAAGGGCCAGCTTCGCCTGATGGATTCGCCGCTGCAGGTCACGATGTGGTCGAAGCGGGTGCGGGCCGTCGACTTCACCGTCGGCTACGAGGTCCGCTCGGTCGGTGCGGCGCCGGACTCCCGGCCCGCGGTGATCGCCGCGACGCAACTGGCGGCGGTGCACATTCAGGAGCAGCGGCTGCAACGGTTGTCGGACACCCAGCGGGAGTACCTGCAGCAGTGGATGCGGTGACCGGGGCCGAGCGGGGTATCTGGCTCGACGACCCCGCCGACCGCGAAGATCTGTCGACGTTCGCCGACCGCGCGCAGCGGCTCGACGACGCCGCGGTGGTGAGGCTGCGCGCGCGTCCCGCCGGCGGGGTGGTCGCGTGGTTCGCCACCGGTTTCGACGTCCTGGCCAGCCGGGTGGTCGACGGCCGGATCCGGCCCGCCGACCTGTGCGCCGGCGCCGACCAGCTCCAGAGCGGGCTCGGCGCCGTCGGGAGCGACGGCTACGTCGACCCCGGCTTCCCGATGGATTCGGCGTGGCGCGGTGCGCTGCCGCCCGACTCCGGGTTCGTCCACCTCGACGACGTGCCCGCCCGAGCGGTGCTGGACCTCGCCCACCGCGGCTCCGAGCTGGTCAAAGAGCACTCGAGCGCACACGGCCCGCCGGCATCGTTGCTCGATCAGGAAGTCGTCGGCGTGTCGGCGGGGGAGGACAGCGTCGGGATCCCGATGCGGTGTGTCTTCGCGCTGACGTCGATGGGGTTCCTGCCCCAGACCGGCGGAGGGCCGGAGTTCGCGCCCGAATCCGTCGCCGCCGATGAGGTGGTCCGGGTGCGGGCCACTCCGGCCTGGCTGCGGGTCGACGCGCGGTTCGGCACCATCTACCGCCGGCGCGGGGATCCGGCGGTGGTGCTGAGATGACCGGCGCTTCTCAGAACGGCGAGTTCACCATGGACTGCGCCGCCATCTCCAGGTAGGCGATCAGCTCCCGTCGGTGCTCCTCATCGAGGGTCTGCGCGTCGATCTCGGCGACCGCGGTGTGCATGCATCGCAGCCAGGCGTCGCGCTCCAGGAAGCCGATCCGAAAGGGTGCGTGGCGCATCCGCAGCCGTGGGTGGCCGCGCTGGTCGGAATAGGTACGGGGACCGCCCCAGTACTGCTCGAGGAACATCCGCAGCCGTTCCTCCGCGCCGTCCAGGTCGTCCTCGGGGTAGAGCGGGCGCAGGATTTCGTCCTCGCGCACCTGCTCGTAGAACCGCCTCACGATCGTGCGGAACGTCTCGTGCCCGCCGACCGCTTCGTAGAACGACTGCTGCTGCCCGGCGGGAGGTGTCTGCGCACTCATCCCCTCCATTGTGGGCCATCGCCGCCTCAGCCCTGTCCAGCGCGTCCGGTCACGAGATGTTCATTCGACTGACCAGCGAACACAGGCGGAATTGCCGTGCGCTGAGGGGGGAATCGTGGTGGACTGTCGGTCGGAGGACGTATGGCGCAGCGCAAGAACGGTCGCGGCCACCGGCACCACCGGGCCGCGACGGGCTCTCCAGGGCCGACAACCGGTACCGCTCCGCGCGCGCTGCACAGCGTCGAGGTCACTGTCAGCGCCAGCCCGGAGCCCTCGATCTGGGGCCGCCGACGGGTCCTGTTGCTCAACTCGACCTACGAACCGCTGACGGCGCTGCCGATGCGCCGCGCGATCATCATGGTGATGTGCGGCAAGGCCGACGTGGTGCACGACGACCCCCTCGGCCCGGTGATCCACTCGGCGACACGCACCATCGTGGTGCCCTCGGTGATCCGCCTGCGGACCTTCGTGCGGGTGCCTTACCGTGCCCGCATCCCGATGACCCGGGCCGCGCTGATGCACCGCGACCGGTTCCGGTGTGCCTACTGCGGAGGCAAGGCCGACACCGTCGACCACGTCGTCCCGCGCAGCCGCGGTGGCGCACATTCCTGGGAGAACTGCGTGGCCGCCTGTTCGGGGTGCAACCACCGCAAGGCCGACAAGCTGTTGACCGAACTGGGCTGGACGCTGCACGTCACCCCGTTGCCGCCCAAGGGGCAGCACTGGCGGCTGCTGTCGAGCATCAAGGAACTCGACCCGGCCTGGGTGAGATACCTGGGTGAGGGCGCGGCCTGACCGGCCGGTGGGTTAACGTTTCCGCGTGAGCACTACTGCGATGTTGCACGCGAGCTTCGTGCTGATTCCGTTGGCGCTCGCGGCGGTGTTGTCCCTGTTCATCTTCACCAAAAAAGGGCCGCACCCCGCGACGTACGACATGTCCGAACAGTGGACGCACGATCCGATCCTGTGGGCGGCCGACGAGCCGGCCGACCACGGACACGGCGGCCACGGTTCGCATCTGACGGTGGGAGGTGGCGCAAGTGGCAAGTGGTGAGGTTTCCCGGGTGACGTCCACGGAGCTCGCGGAGCTGCCCTACGGCTCGGCGATCACGTCCAGCGGCCGGATCTCCGGGGTCACCGAGCCCGGTGAGCTGTCCGTCCATTACCCGTTCCCGACCAAGGACCTGGTGATCCTGGACAACGCGCTGAAGTTCGGGTCGCGCAACGCCAAGGCCCGTTTCGCCGTCTACATCGGTGACCTGGGCGAGGACACCGCCGCGACCGCGCGAGAGCTGCTGGCCCGGGTGCCCACCCCCGACAACGCGGTGTTGTTGGCCGTCTCGCCGAACCAGAAGGCCATCGAGGTGGTCTACGGCGCGGAGGTCAAAGGTCGCGGCATCGAGGAGTCCGCACCGCTGGGAGTGTCGGCGGCCGCAGCGTCGTTCCAGGAAGGCAACCTCATCGACGGGTTGATCAGCGGTATCCGGGTGCTGTCGGCGGGCGTCTCGCCACGCTGAACTGTCGGGCATCTCACCTCGCTGCGCGAAGTGGCGCCTCACCCCTCCTCTCGGCGGCCCTAGACTCGTTTGTCGAGGGGAGGGAGCGTGACGGTGGGGGTGCTGGACGCTTTCTTGGCGACGTGGTCCAGGGCCCGGGCCGCCTTCGGCGACGGCGCCCCACAGGACGGATCTGCCTACGACCAGAGCCCGGCGCTGCTCGAGCTGCGGGACGAGGTCGCGGGGGCCGGGCCGGGTCAGCACTGGCGCGGCCCCGGTTCGGATGCCTACGGGCACGCCAACGACAAGCAGGCCGGGGTGTTGGGCGAAGCGGCCCGGCTGGACCGGCGGTTGCGCGCCGAGGTCGACAAGTCCGCCGAGGTCGTGGCCGCCGGCCGGCGTGAGTTGGACGGCGTGCGGCAGTGGGTGCTCGACGCGGCGTCCGAGGTCCCGCAGACAGCCGAGGGTGAGCGGATGCTCTATCCGGTGGTGAGCCGAGGCTTCGCAGAGATCGTGGAGATTCTCGAGCGATCTGCCGCCGACATGCGCTCGATCTCCACCCGGATCGGTGGGATCGGTGCGCAGTACCAAGCCCTGGGCGGCGACGTGAAACTCGGAACCGGTGACGGCGTGGGGCAGCCCCAGATCCCGTCGTCATCCGCCGACAAGCCCACGAACACGCGAGGTTGAGGCGTGCCGAGTGGCTGGACTTTGATCCGCCTTCTGCGATTGGGCGCAGGATGCGGTGTTGCCGCGATGATCATCAGTTCATGCGGTGGCGAACCGGGATCTGCGACCGCCACGGACTGCGAGATCGTTGCAGAACTCAGCGAAGAGTTCCGCGCCATGGACGGACGTGATCAGACCGGCGGTGACATCAACGCACGGTTTGCGGAGAAGGTTCGGGCGGCCGCCCACAGCGTGTCCGGAGCGCAGGTTCGAGACGAGTTGACCACGTGGGCAGAAGGATTCAGCACACTTTCTCAGATCCAGCGCACCCACTCTTCGTCGCCGGTCGCCGACGAGCGGGCCCAGCTGATGGAGGCGGGCGAGGCCATCTATGGCACTGCCGATCAGCTCCGCAGCACCTGCCCCAATGCATGGCCGAGTGCGTCCGGATGACCTCTCCGCGCGCGTGCCACCACGCATCGCCCTCTCCAGCCAGGACCCGTCGGGCAGCTTCTTCGAGCTCGGCCCGCCCGTCGTACCTCGGTTCGCGATGAATCCGGTTGATCCGCAGGGGCGCACACGCAGTCGCTGGAAATGGTTTGTGATTGCGGCCGCCGCCATCGTGCCGGTCGTGGTGGCGGCGGTGTGGTTGATCGCCGAACCGGCCTCACCTGACAGAACGCCAGACTGCGTGGTCGTCGCGGAGACAACCCGTCAGTGGCAGGCGACAGTAGCAAGCTTGACTCCGGCGCAAGGGGCTATCGGGCCGACTGACGAGTTCGTCGACCAGCAGTACCTAAAGATGGCCGCGATGATGCAGGCCGCGGCCGACTCTGTGAAGACACCCGAAATCAAGCAGCATCTGAGCGAGTGGGCCACCGCGGCGGATCGGCTCGCGATTACTCAACAAAACGCGGCGGGCGAGTCTCCGGGAATGCCGGACGAGATGCTCGAGGTGTTCACGCACATCAACGACGCCGCCGGCGCCCTGGGTGAGCTCTGTCCGAACATGCCCTCGGTCCAACGGTGAGAACCTCTCACGGGTGTCCGCGCGTTCGGCGGCCAGGGTAAAGGCGCCTCACGACCTGTGCGCGGCACGGACTGTCGGCAAGTCGTTCTGCACACGACCCCGCTCCGGCGCGCAGCGCTACTCCACAGACACCCGGGCCACCAGTTCCGCCCTGATCCGGACGTAGCGCTCCAGGAACAGCCGCTCGTCGAGGCGCTTGCGGCGTAGCCAGCCGGTCACCTCGTCGTTGCACTTGCTGGCGTTGCAGGCCGCGCAGGCGGGGACGACGTTGTCGACGGTGTAGCGCCCGCCGCGCGAAATCGCCATCACGCAGTCGCGCTGCAGGGCTGAGCCGGCCTTGCCGCAGTACGCGCAGCCGTTCCAGGCGGCCTTGATGGCGGCCCACTGGTCGTCGGTGAGGTCGTTGACGACGGCGGCCACCCGGCGCTTGCGCCGTCGTGCGGCTCGCGCCCGGCGGGTGTTGTTGGCCGGCATGGCGGGAGCATAAGCGCAGTCGTCACTGCCGAGAGCGCGTTGACGCACCGCCGCGCCCGGCGTGTCGCCGGGCAGACGCGGGCGCTCGCGGTGCCTTCCTCGCGGTGCCTTGCGGTCGCTCGCGGTGCCTATGTGACGTCGAACCCGCGGGCCCGCAGGGAGCGCTCGACGCCGGCCCGGCCTTCCAGGACCAGCCGGCGCAGCGCCGGCGGCACCTCGGGATCGGAGAGGAACGCATCGGCGGCGTCCAACGCCTCCTGGCTGATGTCCCACGACGGGTAGAGCCCGACCACCACGGTCTGGGCGACCTCGCTGGAGCGTCGCTCCCACACGCTGGAGATCGTGCCGAAATACCGGTCCCGGAACGGAGCGAGCAGGTCGGCCTGGCCAGGCTGCACGAGTCCGCCGATGATCGCGCGCGCGGTGATGTTGGCCAGCGTGTCGTCCTCGACCACCTGCTCCCACGCCGCTTGCTTGACCGCTTCCTGCGGCCGCGCCGCCGACGCCGCCGCCGCATGCCGGCGGCCCGCAGCGGTGCGGTCGGTCTCGGCCTCGGCGTCGATCATCGGGGTCTCGCTGCCGTCGGCGTCGATCTCCCCGGCGCGGGCCAGCGCGGTCACGATGCGCCAGCGCAGGTCGGTGTCGATGACCAAGCCGGCAAGGTTGACCGCGGCGGGCTCGTTGTCCAGCAGCGTCGCCAGCACCGCCACGTGGTTCGGTGAGAGCACCGAGGTGCACAGCGCATTGACGAAAGCCAGCTGATGGTCTGAGCCCGGCGCCGACTCGCGGGCCAGATCCAGCAGCGCGTCACCGAACGCGGGCCAGCCGTTCTCGGCCGCCCAGCCGGGGTCGGCGTAGGAGCCCAGCGCCGTCTGCGCCTGCAGAATGAGTCGTTGCGCGACACCGACTTCGGACTCGGCGTGCAGCCCGCTCATCACCAGCGTGACGAAATCACGGGCGCGCAGCTCGGCGTCGCGCGTCATCTCCCAGGCGGCCGACCACGCCAGTGTGCGCGGCAGCGGCTCGGCGATGTCGGCGATGCGCGTCAGCACCGTCTGCATCGACTCCGGGTCCAGGCGCAGCGAGCAATACGTCAGGTCGTCATCGTTGACCAGGATCATCTTGCCCCGCGAAATGCCCTGGAGGGCAGGCACATCGGTGGACGGTCCGTCGACGTCGAGCTCCTCGCGATGCACCCGGACCAACTTGCCCGACGCGTCCTCGTCGTAGATGCCGACGGCCAGCCGGTGCACCCGGGTCTCCCCGGCGCCCGGCTTGGCGCCGCCCTGAGCAACCGTGAAGCGGGTGAAGTTGCCGTCGCCGTCGACGTCGAAATCCGGTCGGATGGTGTTCAATCCGGTGGTCTTGAGCCACTGTCGGCCCCACCCCGACAGGTCGCGCCCCGACGACTTCTCCAACGCCCCCAACAGATCACCGAAGGTGGCGTTGCCGAACGCGTGGTCGCGGAAGTAGTCGCGCAATCCGGCCAGGAATGCCTCCAGGCCGACGTAGGCCACCAGCTGTTTGAGCACGCTGGCGCCCTTGGCGTAGGTGATGCCGTCGAAGTTGACCTCGACGGCGTGCAGGTCGGGGATGTCCGCCGCGACGGGGTGCGTCGAGGGCAGCTGGTCCTGGCGGTATGCCCACGACTTCTCGACGTTGGCGAACGTCGTCCACGCCTGGGTGTATTCGGTGGCCTCGGCCTGGCACAGCACCGAGGCGAAGGTCGCGAAAGACTCGTTGAGCCACAGATCGTCCCACCACGCCATCGTGACCAGGTCGCCGAACCACATGTGCGCCATCTCGTGCAGCACCGTCTCGGCGCGCCGCTCATAGGATGCGCGGGTCACCTTCGAGCGGAAGACGTAGTCCTCCAGGAACGTCACGGCGCCGGCATTCTCCATCGCGCCGGCGTTGAACTCGGGCACGAACAGCTGGTCGTACTTGCCGAACGCATAGGGCGTGCCGAAGTTGGCGTGGTAGAAGCCGAAGCCCTGCTTGGTCTCGGTGAAGAGCCGCTCGGCATCCATGTAGCCGGCCAACGACTTGCGGCAGAAGAGCCCCAGCGGGATGTCGCTGTGGTCATCGGAGTACACGTCGTCCCAGCGGGCGTAGGGCCCGGCGATCAGCGCCACCAGGTAGGTGCTCATGCGGGGAGTGGCCTTGAAGGTGTGCTTCTTGGCCGCCCCGTCGTCGGCGACCTCGAATGTCGCGCCATTGGAGATCACCTCCCAGTGCGCCGGCGCGGTGACCGTGACATCGAAGGCCGCTTTGAGGTCGGGCTGGTCGAAGCACGCGAACATCCGCTTCGCGTCGGCGGTTTCGAACTGTGAGTAGAGGTACACCTCGTCGTCGACCGGGTCGACGAAACGGTGCAGACCTTCGCCGGTGTTCGAGTAGCGGCAGTCCGCGTCGACGACCAGGACGTTGTGGGCGGCCAGCCCGGTCAGCGGGATGCCGGTGGATTCGTCATAACCCGAGACGTCGATGTCTGCGCCGTTGAGCGTCGCGCTGTGGATGGTCTCGGCGGCGAGGTCGATGTAGGTGTCGGCGCCGGCGAGCGCCTCGAACTCCACGGTGGTTGTCGAGCGGAAGGTCTTCTCGCCCGGCTTTCCGGCACCGTCGGTCAGGTCCAGGGAGATGCGGTAGCTGTCCACGGTGATGAGAGCGGCGCGCTCGGCTGCCTGGTCGCGGGTCAGATTGGGAAGGGCCACGCCCGTCAACACTAGCCTCAACCCGGGAAGAGCGGACGGCCCTCCTCGGTTATGCCGTACGGAAGTCTGTTCTGAAGCGTCACCACCGACGAGAGGACCGCAATGACCGATATGTCCGGGACGTCCGGCAAGTCCCGCGCCGATTTCTGGTTCGACCCGCTGTGCCCCTGGTGCTGGATCACCTCACGGTGGATCCTCGAGGTGGAGAAGGTTCGCGACATCGACGTGAACTTCCACGTCATGAGCCTGGCGGTGCTCAACGAAGGCCGCGACCTGCCCGAGGAATACCAGGAGATGATGAAGAAGGCCTGGGGCCCGGTTCGCGTCGCGATCGCCGCGGAGCAGGCCAAAGGGGCCGACGTGCTCGGACCGCTGTACACCGCCATGGGCACCCGCATCCACAATCAGGACAACAAGGACTTCGAGCAGGTCATCAAGGAGTCGCTGGACGAGGTCGGCCTGCCCGCCGAGCTCGCTGAAGCGGCGACCTCGGAGTTCTACGACAAGGACCTGCGCGACAGCCACCACGCCGGCATGGATGCCGTCGGGGAGGACGTGGGCACCCCGACGATCCACGTCAACGGGGTGGCGTTCTTCGGTCCTGTCCTCTCGCGCATCCCGCGCGGCGAAGAGGCAGGCAAGCTGTGGGACGCGTCGGTCACGTTCGCCGCCTACCCCCACTTCTGGGAGCTCAAGCGCACCCGCACCGAGCCCCCCACCTTCGACTGAGGGCCGGCCGTCGGGCGCGGCCGCTGCCCGATTGTTTCCGACAGGTTGACTCGACTTGCGCGGTGGCGGTTTCGGACTGACCGTTGTCCGGTGAGCTTGGCTGAGCCGACGACAGAAGGTACCTACGGCGACCGCGTTGTCGCGGTGGAGCCAGGCGGCAACGAACACATCGCCGAGGCGGACCGGCACGGCCGGCCGAGCCAGTTGTTCTGGACGTGGACGTCGCCGAACCTGGAGTTCGCGACCATCTTCGTCGGCATGCTGGCGGTGCTGGCCTTCGGTATGACGTTCTGGCAGGCGGTCGCCGGCATCGTGGTCGGGACCGGCCTGGGCGCCGTCGCGCATTTCCTGCTCTCCGCCCGCGGGCCGCTGCACGGGGTGCCCCAGATGGTCATGGCGCGTTTGGCTTTCGGGTTCAGAGGCAACGCGGTGCCCGCGGTGTTGATGTCGATCACCGCCGGGGTCGGGTGGTTCGCCACCAACAGCGTCAGCGGCGCTTTCGCTTTGTCGACGCTGTTCGGTTTCGCTCCGCTGGTCGGACTGGTCATCATCGTGGCTGCGCAGACGGTGTTGGCGTTCTTCGGGCACAACCTGGTTCAGGCGTTCGAGCGGTTCTCGTTCCCGGTGCTGGCGGTGATCTTCCTCGCAGCGTCGGTCGCCATCTTCGCGCATGCCGACCTCGGCAACGCTGCGCCCGCCGCCGACGGAGTGGGCGGGCTGGGCGGCTTCCTGCTCACCGTCGGCACCTCCTTCGGCTATGCGGCGGGGTGGACGCCGTACGCCGCTGATTTCACGCGTTACCTACCGGCGTCGGTGTCACCGCGCCGCACCGGGTTCTTCGCCGCGGCAGGGCTGTTCACGGCGTGTGTCGTGCTGGAGGTGGTCGGCGCGGCCTCGGTGACCACCGGTGCGGCATCGCTGGCAGACCCCACCGGGTCGTTCACCGCCGAGCTGGCCTCGCCGTTGGCCAAGGCGACGCTGTTGGCGATCGCCGTCGGCGCGATCGCGGCCAACGCGATCAACGTGTACTCCGGGGCCATGGCGTTCGTGACCATCGGCATCCGGCTGCCCGCGCATGTAGCCCGCGCGCTGGTGACTGTGTTCTTCGGGGTGGCGGGGTTCCTGGTGGCGTGGTGGGCGCTACCCGACGCCGCGCACAGCTATGAGGCGTTTCTGCTGATCATCGCGTACTGGGTCGGACCGTGGCTCGGGGTGGTGTTCGCCGACCAGTACCTGCGACGGGGCCAGCCGGTCGCTCACCTGCTCTATGACCGGTCCTACACCAACTGGGGAGGCCTGGCCGCGTTCGCCTTCGGGTTGGTGGCTTCCGTCGCGTTGTTCGCCAATCAGGAGAAGCTCGTCGGAGTGATCGCGGCCGCCGTGCCCCAACTCGGTGACATCACGTTCTTCGTCGGCTTCGTCTTGGCTGCGGCGGGCTACATTGTGCTGTGTCGCAAAAAGCTGGCAGTGCAGACGGAATGACCTCGCACACCCAGATGCTCGACGTCGCGGTCGAGGAGGCCCGGAAAGGATTGTCGGAGGGCGGCATCCCGATCGGTGCCGCGCTGTTCGCAGTCGACGGGACGCTGCTGGGCAGCGGCCACAACCGGCGGGTGCAGCTCGATGACCCGTCGCTGCACGCCGAGACCGACGCTTTCCGCAACGCGGGTCGCCAGCGCGGCTACCGCTCCACCATCATGGTGACCACCTTGTCGCCCTGCTGGTATTGCAGCGGGCTGGTGCGCCAGTTCAACATCGGGGCGGTGGTCATCGGTGAGAGCCGCACATTCACCGGTGGCCACGACTGGTTGGCCGAGCACGGCGTGGCGGTGACCGTGCTCGACGATGAGCGCTGCGCGACCATGATGCGGGAGTTCATCGCTGCAAACCCGGACCTGTGGGCGGAGGATATCGGTGAGTGATATTGCCACGGTGGACCTTTCCCGCTGGCGTAGCGGCGGGAGCAGTGCCGACGCGGTCGCCGCCGACGTCGACGCCGGCCTGCAGCGTGCGGGCTTCATCCTCGTCACCGGGCACGGCGTGGACCCGTCGCTGACCTCCGGGGTCCGAGAGGCCGCGCGGGAGTTCTTCGCTCTCGCCGAGGAGGTCAAGGCGGCGTATGCGGTGCGCGTCGGCGGGCACGGCTGGCTGGCGCCCGGCGCCGAGGCCAACGCCTACTCGGAGGGGACCGAGACACCTCCGGATTTGAAGGAGAGTTTCAGTCTGGGCGCCGAAACCGCGACCGGCGACGTGGACGTCGACCGGGTCTGGTTCGCGCCGAACGTGTGGCCGGCCGAGGTACCGCGCCTGCAGTCCCTGGTGACGAGGTACACCGCGGTGATGCGCGCGGTGTCCGACGACCTGCTGGCGCTGTTCTGCCATGCGCTGCAGCTTCCGGGCAACGTGTTCCGCGACCTGGCGAGCATGCCGACGTGGACGATGAACATCAATCACTACCCGCCGGTGAGTGTGGTGGGGGAGCCGCAACCGGGACAGTTCCGAATCGGTCCGCACACCGACTTCGGCACGGTGACGATCCTCGACCGTGAACCCGGCGCGGGCGGGCTCCAGGTGTATTCCGACACCGGTGGCTGGCAGGACGCGCCCTACGACCCGGCTGCGTTGACCGTCAACATCGGTGACCTGCTGGAGTACTGGAGTGGGCGGCGCTGGCCGTCAGGCCGGCATCGGGTGTTGCCGCCGCAACCGGATGCCCCCGAGGAGGATCTGGTTTCGTTGATCTACTTCTACGAGGCCAACCACGATGCGCTGATCACTCCGTTGGAGCCGCCGATCGGTCGCATCGCAGGCCTGCCGCCGGTCACGTCGGCCGACTTCATCAAAGAGCGTCTCGACGCCATCACGGTCGCCTAGCTCCGCGACCGCCGGCTGGGCGGCGCGCCGCCGTGCCGACACGTGCTCGCGGAGAAAGGTCGCTGTGCCGGTACGCGCGGTTGCGGAGCAGGGTGGGGCAGTAGGGTAAGCGCCATGCGCGTCTACCTCGGGGCGGACCACGCCGGATACGAGCTCAAGCAGGCCATCATCGAGCACTTGAGGGCGACGGGTCACGAGCCCGTCGACTGCGGAGCGTTCAGCTACGACGCCGACGACGACTACCCGGCCTTCTGCATCGCGGCCGCGGAGAAGACCGTCGCCGATCCAGGCAGTCTGGGCATCGTGCTCGGCGGTTCGGGCAATGGTGAGCAGATCGCCGCGAACAAGGTGCCGGGCGCCCGCTGCGCACTGGCGTGGAGCACCGAGACCGCGTCGCTGGCGCGGGAGCACAACAACGCCCAACTCATCGGCATCGGCGGGCGCATGCACACCACCGAGGAAGCGCTCGCGATCGTCGACGCGTTTCTGGGCGCCGAGTGGTCGGAGGCGCCCCGCCATCAGCGCCGCATCGACATTCTCGCCGACTATGAGAAGACACACCTCGCGCCACCGGTCCCCGGCGCGTGATTTCCTAACACTGTTTCGGCTTCATGCCCGAAGGTCATACGCTGCATCGGCTGGCTCGCCAGCACCAACGCCGGTATGGGCGCAAGCCGGTCACGGTGACGAGCCCGCAGGGCCGCTTCGTCGAGGGCGCAGCGTCGGTCAGCGGCCGCTCGTTCGCCAAGGCCAGCGCCTGGGGTAAGCACCTGTTCCATCATTACGACGGCGGCCGCATCGTGCATGTGCACCTCGGTCTCTACGGCGCGTTCACCGAATGGCCGGTGCCCGCCAACGGGATCGAGCCCGAGGCGGTCGGGCAGGTGCGGATGCGGATCATCGGCGCCGACTACGGCACCGATCTGCGCGGACCGACGGTCTGCGAGGTGATCGAGGAGCCGGATATCGCGGACGTGGTCGCCAAGTTGGGCCCCGATCCATTGCGCAGTGATGCCGACCCGGAATTGGCGTGGCGACGGATCAGCAAGTCCCGCAGGAGCATCGGTGCTCTGCTGATGGACCAGACGGTCATCGCGGGCGTCGGCAATGTGTATCGCAGCGAGCTGCTGTTTCGCCATCGCATAGACCCGATGAGGCCCGGCACCACCATCAGCGCGACCGAATTCGACGCCATGTGGACCGATCTGGTCGCTCTGATGAAGATCGGCGTGCGCCGCGGGAAGATCGTCGTCGTGCGCGCCGAGCACGACCTCGGTGCACCGTCCTACCGCAAGGGACGCCCACGGACCTACGTCTACCGGCGGGCCGGTGATCCGTGTCGGGTGTGCGGTGATGCCATTCGGACCACCGAGCTCGAGGGCCGAAACCTGTTCTGGTGTCCCACCTGCCAGGGCACTGGATGAGCGAGCTCGCTCAGAACTCGAACCCGCCGAAATCGCCACCGCCGAAGTCTCCGCCGCCGCCCCAGTCGCCGCCGCCGAAGTCCCCGCCGTCGCCACCGTCGAAACCGCCGTCCTGACCGGCCGCCATGCCGTCCTGGAAGCCTTCGCCGTAGCCGTTCTCGAACCCCTGCGCGCCGTAGCCCACGCCGGCCATGCCGGAGAACAAGCTGCTGAACAGAAGTGCAGATCCCACGCCCCAGGCTCCGGCGACCAGCGCCGGCTTCCACCACGGCTCCGAATACCAACCCGCGGGCACGGGACGTCCGGCCACCCGACCGCCGGGGTAGTAGTTCGGTGTGCGCTCCGAGGGTGCGGGTGAGGCCTCGATCTCACGGCCCTCGAAGGCGATGCGGCGATCCTCGGTGACGGTGCCGGCCGTGCGCTGGCCCGACAGCGACTCGAGCTCCGGTCCGGGATCCATCCCCATCGCAGTTCGCGCGGCCCGCACGTAGTAGAGGCCCTCCATCGCGCTTTCTTTCGCCAGTTGGGCCTGGCGGGGCGTGGTGGCCTGCTCCATCTGTGACGACGCCGCGGTGTACCGCTCGGATGCGTCGGCAAGTGCCTGCTTGGCGGCGCCATCGGTGGCGGAGAGGGCGAACACCTGACCGCCGAGCCGTTCGATGACGCGGCGGGCGTCGGCCTGGGCGTCAGCCAGCGAGGTGGCGGTGCGCCGGCTCGACGCCTTCGACGACGCATAGACCGCAACACCGATCGCAGCCACGACCAACAAGATCAAGATGAGCAGGGCGCCTTCCATGGCACTCAGCGTACCGACAGAAACCGGTCCGCTCTGGTGCGTGAGCTGCGATTTCAGTGATGTGCGCGCAGAGCTGAACCGACGCCACGGCGGTAGCGCACAGTTTAATAGTGCACAAGATAACTGTATTCACACTTTTCGGTGCATTTTGGGTTGCGACACAACCGAGTCATCGACTTTCCAATGCTCTGAACTGCAGCTTCGGGGCGCATGTGTCATCAGGGAGAGTTTGCCACCAGCTGATGGTACTTTGCCAAATCTGTAAGAAGTCACACATTTCGCGGCTGCGGTTATTGCCATCGGCGTCAACCGTCGTTATGGTGGAGTTCGCTGTTCACGCCTAGAGCACAATGAAGCCGGAGACGTTCATGACTTACATCATTCTGATTGGCGCGCTGTTGGCCGTGGCAGTGCTGTTCATGGCCATGGATGAGAAGTCGTACTGAGCGCTACGAAGCAGTTTCAGTTATGTATCTGTGATTTGCTCGATGTTGACGTGCGTGACTGACCCGCCCAGGTCTGCATGCCGGTCGAGCGCGGTCGGCGCTACGCGAATCGGGTAGTCACAACTTTCGGAGCAGCGCCGCCGCTCGGACCTCGTCCTCGACAGTCAATGCGATCTCCATGTCGGCCGTGGCCGCGGAGCCCCGCCGGGTCCAGCGGAGGGTCACATCCTCGCCGTACTTGATCGGACGGCGGTACTCGATCACTGCCCGGTATGGGGGATCGACGACATCAGGCGCCAGCGGCGCCAACTCGTGAATTGCGTGCCAGTACGCGGTATTGGTGACGTGTTCGAACAGGTCGATATCGGTGCGCCGCAGAGGAAACGGCATCGTGTCGTCGGTCTGGGCCGGGTTCTGCAGCCACGGTCGCCACTTGAGCCGGTGCTCGTCGGTGGTGGATCCGAACCGTTCCAACAGAGTATCGGTAGCCCGCTGCGGGGTCAGGGTCTTCGCGTTCATCGCTATCCAGAAACCCTCGGTCTCGATGTGACCGCCGTCGCTGCCGTCCAGGTCGACGCGCATCGTGCACCACCGTGTCGACAACGCCGAACACCACCGGCTGAACGACACCTCGTTGGGGAACTTCACCGGTTCGATCACATCGATCACCGTGCGCTGCACAAGCCAGTGGGGATGCTGCTCGGCCTCGCCGGCGTCCACCAGGTTCTCCGCACCCACTTCTTGCAGGTATCTGGCCACCGAATCGAGCCTGAGCTCGAGATCGGCGCCGATGTCACCGGTGGCCACCCGCCACGCCGTCCGGTAGACGTAGCCGTCCGTGGGCGGCGGGCTCAGCCGATGGTCGACGTCGTTCATGGGCATGAGGCGAAAGCCTACGGTCTGGCGCGTCCAGCGCCGCTCTGAGGTCCGGACGCGATTGCCACAACATATCCATGCTGCGAAAACCTGTGCAGGAGGCGTTTTTGTGGACTCAGCCCGGGTAGCACTGTGCGGGCCGGATACGACCGGCCCACAGACATTGGCCCACCTTGAGGAGGTACCTGATCATGGTCAATTCTTCGACCACCGGGCGTCGCGGTCTGGCGATCAACACGCCTGTGCAGATGACCGCATTCATTTTCGGCGTGGTTTTCCTGCTCGTCGGAATCGCCGGCTTCATTCCCGGTATCACCACCAACTACGGCGACATGTCCTTCGCCGGGCACCACCCGCCCAGCGCGCTGCTGCTCGGAATTTTCGCCGTCTCGGTACTGCACAACATCGTGCATCTGCTGTTCGGCATCGCCGGACTCGCGCTGGCGCGCAGCTTCAACACCGCCCGGATATACCTGGTGGGCGGCGGTGTGGTGTACGCCGTGCTGTGGCTGTACGGGCTCATCATCAACTTGAACAGCGACGCGAACTTCGTGCCGCTGAACACCGCCGACAACTGGCTGCACCTGGTCCTGGCGGTTCTGATGATCGGTCTCGGTGTCGTCTTCGGCCGAAAGGCTGCGACGACCACTGAGACCGGGACGCCGCCGAGCGCGTGACGCTCACATGATTCCGGCGCCGGCCGGCCGCGGAACACGGTTCCTCGGCCGGCCGGCAGCTTTCGTGCGCGGGTCAGAGCGAGACGGTGTTCGGTCGCGCTCGAGTCACCCGTCGACGCGTCGTTACTCCCGGGACGCAGCCGGACGTTCGTGTATCGGCCCACCCGCTGTGAAAGCCCGGCTCGTTTGGTGTTTGTACCCGGGGGTACTGCGAGGCCATGACTTCTTTGTGGTTGGCCGATCGTCTTGACGAGTCGTCGCCGACACGATTGGCCGAAGACCAGCGCTCGGCGGACGTCGTCGTGGTCGGCGCCGGATTGACCGGTCTGATCACGGCAGTGCTGTTGGCCCGCGCAGGCAAGGATGTCCTGGTGCTCGAGGCGCTGACGGTCGGTGCGGGCGCCACCGGCAACACCACCGCGAAGATCAGTCTGCTACAGCACACCAAGCTGTCCAAGATCGTCGGCAAGCACGGCCCGAAGGTCGGGCGCCAGTACGTCGAAGGCAACCGCGAGGGCATGGAATGGCTGGTGCAGCGCTGCGCCGAGCACGGATTGTCCGTGCAGCGCGAAGACGCGCTCACCTACGCGCAGTCCGCGCAGGGTGTTTCGTCGGCGCGCGAGGAACTCGAGGCGTGCCGGGCGGCCGGACTCGACGTGGACTGGGTCGACGACGCCGACGTGCCGTTCCCCTTTCATGGCGGCGTCCGCTTGCGCGACCAGGCGCAATTCGATCCGATGCCGTTGCTGGACAGCCTGATCGTCGAGCTCGAGGAACACGGCGGTCGGCTGGCGCAGGGTGTGCGGGTGCAGAAGGTGACCGGTCGCGGACAGGGACTGGCGATGCACGTGCGCACCGCCGCCGCAGACGAGTTCGAGGTCTCCGCCGATCAGTGCGTGCTGGCCACCGGCATCCCGATCCTCGACCGAGGCGGCTTCTTCGCCCGGCTCAAACCGCAGCGCTCGTACTGTCTGGCCTACCAGGTGCCCGGGGACATCACCCGAGGCATGTACATCTCCGCCGACTCGCCGACCCGCTCGCTGCGATACGCACCCACCGCCGCCGGTGACCGGTTGATCGTCGGCGGCGCGGGTCATCTGGTGGGACAGCAGAAGGGCCCGGCGTCGTCGGTGCAGGAACTCGACTCGTGGGCCAAGCTGCACTTTCCGGGGGCGGTTCAGACGCACTTCTGGTCGGCGCAGGACTACAGCCCGATCGACGAATTGCCCTACGTCGGCCCCATCCTGCCCGGTAACGACGAGATCTTCGTGGCAACGGGATTCGACAAGTGGGGCATGACGAACGGCACCGCCGCCGCCTTGGCGTTGACCAGCCGTATCCTCGGCGGGCGGATGGACTGGGCGCAGGCGTTTGCGAGCTGGAGCCCGCACGAACTGTCCGGCATCCCGAAGGCCATGCAGATCAACGCCGAGGTCGGGCTGTACATGGCTCGAGGATGGGTCACGCCGGTGACCAGAATCGGCAACCGAACCCCCGACAATGGGGGCGTGGTCAGTGGGCCGCCGTGGAACATGGAGGCGCGCAGCGTCGTCGACGGCGTCGAGCACCGGGTATCACCGGTGTGCCCACACCTCGGCGGCATCGTCAACTGGAACGACGCCGACCAGGCCTGGGAGTGCCCGCTGCACGGATCCCGGTTCGCGCCCGACGGAACGTTGCTCGAAGGCCCGGCGACCCGGGACCTCAGCGGCGCCCCTGACTGAGCCTCAGCTGCGGACGTTCTCGCTCTCGACCCGGGTGACGTCGCCCCCGCCGGGGCCGTGGGAGCGGCCGATGTAGGCCTCGCGGCGCATGCGCTCGACCATGTGCGGATAGTGCAACTCGAACGCGGGACGCTCCGAACGGATGCGCGGGAGCTCGGTGAAGTTGTGCCGCGGTGGTGGGCAGCTGGTGGCCCACTCCAGCGAGTTGCCGTAACCCCATGGGTCGTCGACGGTCACCGGCTCGCCGTAACGCCAGCTCTTGAAGACGTTCCAGACGAACGGCAGCATCGAGGCGCCCAGGATGAACGCGCCGATGGTCGACACGATGTTCAGCGCGGTGAACCCGTCGCTGGGCAGGTAGTCGGCGTAGCGGCGCGGCATGCCCTCATTACCCAACCAGTGTTGCACCAGGAACGTGGTGTGGAAGCCGATGAAGGTCAGCCAGAAGTGCAGCTTGCCCAGCCGCTCGTCGAGCAGCCGGCCGGTCATCTTCGGGAACCAGAAGTAGATGCCCGCGTAGGTGGCGAACACGATCGTGCCGAACAACACGTAGTGGAAATGGGCCACCACGAAATAGGTGTCATGGACGTGGAAGTCCAGCGGCGGGCTGGCCAGCAGCACACCCGACAGGCCACCGAGCAGGAACGTGGCGATGAAGCCGATCGCGAACAACATCGGGGTCTCGAACGTCAACTGGCCCTTCCACATCGTGCCGATCCAGTTGAAGAACTTGATGCCGGTGGGCACCGCGATCAGGAACGTCATGAACGAGAAGAACGGCAGCAGCACCGCACCGGTCGCGAACATGTGATGCGCCCACACCGCCATGGACAACGCAGCGATGCTGACCGTGGCATACACCAGTGTGGTGTAGCCGAAGATCGGCTTACGGCTGAACACCGGGAAGATCTCGCTGACGATGCCGAAGAAGGGCAACGCGATGACGTACACCTCGGGGTGGCCGAAGAACCAGAACAGGTGCTGCCACAACAACACTCCGCCGTTGGCCGGGTCGTAGACGTGGGCGCCCAGCACCCGGTCGGCGGCCAGGCCGAACAACGCCGCAGTCAGCAGCGGAAAGATCAGCAGCACCAGGATCGAGGTCACCAGGATGTTCCAGGTGAAGATCGGCATCCGGAACATCGTCATACCCGGCGCGCGCATGCACACCACCGTGGTGATCATGTTGACCGCACCCAGGATCGTTCCCAACCCGCCCACGCCGAGGCCCAGAATCCACAGGTTCGCCCCCGCGCCGGGGGAATGGATCGAGTCCGTCAGCGGCGAGTACGCCGTCCAGCCGAAGTCCGCTGCCCCGCCGGGGGTGATGAACCCGCTCAGCGCGATCAACGCACCGAACAGGAACAGCCAGAACGAGAACGCGTTGAGCCGCGGGAACGCCACGTCCGGCGCGCCGATCTGCAGCGGCAGCACCAGATTCGCGAAGCCGAACACGATCGGGGTGGCGTAGAACAGCAGCATCGCGGTGCCGTGCATGGTGAACAGCTGGTTGTACTGCTCGTTGGACAGGAACTGCAGACCAGGGGAGACCAACTCGGTGCGGATGAACAGCGCCATCAATCCGCCGATGAGAAAGAACGCGAAGCACGCGACCACGTACATGATGCCGATCAGCTTGTGATCGGTCGTGGTGATCAGCTTGTAGATCAGATTGCCCTTGGGGCCGAGACGGGGTGGAAAGGGGCGGCGGGCTTTCAGCTCCAGTAGCGCGGGCGCCTCGGCGGTCATCGACATCCCCCAGCAATCGAAATCGAGATCGGTGCGATGGTTCAGTTCACGGCGCAGCCGGTCGGCAAGGCTAGGGGCGAAAGTCCCTAGATCGCGCCGCTCGCGTCCGTCCGCGATGCCACGCCTGTGCCATCGCGAAAAGGCGGCGGCCCTCCCGACGGAGAGCCGCCGCCGGCGGACACGATTGACGGATCAGCAGCTACTCGCTGTCACCGCTGTCGGACGTATCGGAACCCGTATCGCGGGAGGCTTTGTCGCTCTTCTCGGATTCGTGTGGCCGTTCACGGTCGTCGTTGTCGTCCGAATCGTGGTCGGGTGACGCTTCCGCCTCGTCGTCCGAAGCCTCGTCGTCTGCCGCCTCGTCGTCTGCCGCCTCGTCGTCCACCGACTCTGCGTCCGAACTGTCAGGATCGGCCTCTTCGCCGTCCGGCTGTGCGCCTTCTCCGACACCTCCGACACCTTCGACGGAGTCGGGCGCCTCTGCCTCTTCCGAAGTCGCGTCGTCAGTGCTGTTGCTCGAACCGTCGTCGCTGATCGCGTCGATGTCCGCGATGTGTACCTCTGGAGCTTGGGCGTCGGACGATTCATCGTCGACGGTGGCCTCGCCGGGACTCGCCTGCTCGAAGGTCACGCGATCGGGATTCGGGCCCTCCAGAGCAGGCGTGTCGGCTGCATCAGCGACAGGCGTCTCCTCGTCGCCCATTTCCTCGCCTGCCGTGGTGTCGCTCTGGTCATCGGGCTCGGCGTCGGCGGGGCTCTCGCTGTTTTCCTGGAGCGCCACGATTGTGTCGATGACGTAGTGCACGACCCCCGCATAAGCGCCTTGGGCGTCATCGTCGTCGAACGGATACCCGTAGAACCAGGCTGTCACCAGACCGGAGGCGAACGAGTCCTCTCCGAAGACGGCGTCACTGAGCGCCAGCGTCGTGTAGGCGACGACGGCCTGCGGGCCGCCGTCGAAGTATTCGCCCAGGATCTGGGAGGGAATCGAGTCTTCACCGAAGATGGCGTCGCTGAGGGCAAGTGACACGTAGGCCACGACGGCGCTCGGCCCACCCGTGACATAGAGCTCGAGCAGTTCCCGCGGCAGCGATCCGTCGCCGAGGAGGTCGTCAGCGGCCGCGAACCCATCCGGCGCGTCGACAGCCGACATGGCAGCGGCCCGTTGGTCGGCTGAGGATGCGGATACCGCAGCGATGAGGTGCAGGCCCTCGCTGAGTTGCGCAGGGTCGGCCGGCGGCGTTGCGGCCGAGGGGAACTGGGTGTATGCGGCGGACAGCTGTACCGCGGTTTCGGATACGACACCCTTGTCGCGTTCGGAGAGGGGCGGCGGTGTCACGGTCGTCGCCAGCAGGGTGGTGGTTGTTACGGCGGCAATGCCTGCCCACAGCGGTTGACGAATGCCCATCGGTTTGTACTCCTCAGAGTGTTCCGGTTCGATGCGGGCAGCGTATAGCAAATATGATCTTGGTGCGCGACGAGATCGCTGCAGAAGTCTGCCGGCGGCAAACTGCGACGAAAGGTTCATCGCGAGTTTACGAAAAATGCTTTTTAACAGCATGATTCGTGCGGATTGATTCGCCTTGTGGTGCCTTCACGTCGGAACGAACATCTGCTCGACCATGCCAAACAGCGGCTGCAGCGCATTAATAGCAAATTGAAATATCGGGTCAGCGCGGCCAGGCGGGGCCAGTGCGACGCGCGCTTGTACGTGTCCGTGATGGTGCGGCAATCCGGATCGGCACCGTTGCGCGGGGAACCTCGTCGAGGCGTGAGTTGCACTGTCGGAGTCGCAACTCGTATGTCGGCGAAGTGGGTCAAAGGTATGTCGAGCAGTCGGTGCAGTCCACGATTTGTCGTGCATCACACCGAACGACTCGTCCATGTCGTGGATCACACGCCTATGGCCTGCTCGATGTCGATTCACTGACCTTCGGCTGCCGATACCGGAGAGGCCAGTCGGCCACCTCGCCCATCGACGCGTGGTCGATAGCGTAGAGGCATGGCGCCGGGGAAGCCCCGAATGTGTGCGGGACGCGCGTGGACTCTGCTTGCCGTGGCGCTCGGATATTCCGCAGTCGCCGTGGCCGGCTCGCCCTGGACGCTCTACAGTGCCGTGTTCACCGCGATCCCCGGGATCGCATTTCTTGGGTACGCGCTGCGCCGAGGATGGCACCGACGCCGCGCCGACCGGACACCCGTGCGGCTTGGCCGGATCGGCAGACGGGGTCTGGCGGTGTGGGCGGTGTTGTTCGCCGCGCTCGCGGTGTGGATCTTGTCCGTCCATTTCAGTTCGCCTCGGCCGTCCTATCCCACGTTGAGCTATCTGATGAACGGGTGGTTCGAGAACTACGCCGTTCGTGTGGGCGGGTTCACGGCCTGGCTCGGGCTCGGCTGGTGGCTGGTGCGGCGATGAACCTGGCTCCGGATTCGCCCACCCTGATCCTGGCGATCTGGGCGGTGGCCTTCGTCGTGCTGGCGTTGTGGCAGATGATCTGTCTGCTGCATCCGCGGTTGCCGTCGTTGACCGTGGTCGTCGATGTGCTGTTCCAATGGCGGATCCTGCGCTGGCTGCTGCTGGCCGGGTGGTTCTGGTGGGGCTGGCACGTCTGGGTTCGCGGGGGCTGGTGAAGTCCGCAACTGGCCCCGCATCTGCGGAGCCGACTGTTGCTGTCAATTTGCTGGGAGTCACCTTCAGCGTTGCTGGCACCCGGCTTGAGCAGGGCTTTTGATGATATGACCCTCGCTGGTTCAGTGTGCAGAATCTGAGGCCCGGCGCTAGCATTTAGTTCCCTGCACAACTTCATGAGGATCGACGTCCTCCCTACAAAAGGGGAATGCTGATGGCTGGTCACGCCAGAGCTACCACTCGCAGTTCCACCAAACTGGGTCTGCTCGCCGTGGGCTCATTCGCCGCCGTGGCGGCGGCCATCGGATTCGGCAGCGGCACCGCCAACGCCGACGTCGACGAGGTCGGCCCCAGCCCCAACATCACGGCGTCGCAGACGCAGAACTCCGTCATCCGCATCAATGACTTCGGTGTGGCGCGCGGCATCTCCGAGACGCGTCTTGCCGACGCCGGCGTCGTCAACGCGCAGGGCGAGGTTCGCGACACCGTCCGCGCCGTGGTCGGCAGCACCGCATCCGCGTACGAGGGCGAGTATCCGGTCGGCCCGCCCATCGGCGATTGGTGATCTGACCCGAGACTTTCACTGCCGCCCCTGCTTTCCCCGGGGGCGGCAGTGTTTTTTGCACGTGCGGCCGGGGGCCGGTGTTGCGACGTGAGCGCGCACTGATCGCCGTCGACCGTCCCGCGCCGGTACGGCGCGGCCGGGTGGCGCTGGTAATTCGGCGCCGACACGGTCAGCCGAGTAACGCCGTGGCGCTCGTGGAGCGGGCGACGGGAATCGAACCCGCGTAGCTAGTTTGGAAGACTAGGGCTCTACCATTGAGCTACGCCCGCATGTGCTGCCTGTGCAGGCAGTACCGGCCAAATGTACCGGTCCGGCCCGGCGCAAATCCAATCGGCTCGGCCGGTGGTCGGTCCGTTGTCGTCGAGCAGCGGTGACCACGTAGTATCGCCGGTGGTCTGACGCTGCGCGCATGCGCGATGCCGCGACGACCGGGGTGTAGCGCAGCTTGGTAGCGCATCCGCTTTGGGAGCGGAAGGCCGCAGGTTCAAATCCTGTCACCCCGACCAGCACGTCACCCCCGCGAACGAACGATCACGAACATCAATAGAGGAGTACGAACGTGAAGAGCACCGTCGAGAAGTTGAGCCCGACCAGGGTTCGCATCAACGTGGAGGTGCCCTTCACAGAGCTCGAGCCCGAGATCGACAAGGCCTTCAAGCAGCTTGCCAAGCAGATCCGGCTGCCCGGCTTCCGTCCCGGCAAGGCCCCCCGCAAGCTGCTGGAAGCCCGCGTCGGGCGCGGCGCGGTGCTCGAGCAGGTCGTCAACGATGCGCTACCCGGCCGCTACAGCGAGGCCATCACCGCCGAGTCGCTGCAGCCCCTGGGCCAGCCTGAGATCGAGATCACCAAGCTCGAGGACAACGAGGAGCTGGTGTTCACCGCCGAGGTCGACATCCGCCCCGAGATCGACCTGCCGGACTTCTCCGCGCTGACCCTGACCGTCGACGCCATCGAGATCAACGACGAGGACGTCAACGCCGAGCTGGAGTCGCTGCAGAAGCGTTTCGGCACCCTGACCGGCGTCGAGCGGGCCGCCGAGACCGGCGACTTCGTCTCGATCGACCTGTCGGCCACCGTCAACGGCGAGGACGTCCCCGAGGCCAACACCGAGGGGTTGTCCCACGAGGTCGGTTCGGGTCAGCTGATCGACGGTCTGGACGAGGCGATCGTCGGACTCAAGGAGGGCGAGAGCCGGGTCTTCACCACCACGCTGGTCGCGGGCGCGCATGCCGGCCAGGAGGCGCAGGTGACCGTCACCGTGAAGTCGGTCAAGACCCGCGAGCTGCCCGAACTCGACGACGACTTCGCCCAGCTGGCCAGCGAGTTCGACACCATCGACGAGCTGCGCGAGGACCTGCGCGAGAAGGTCGCCCAGGTCAAGCGGGTGCAGCAGGCCGAGCAGATCCGGGACAAGGCCATCGAGCAGCTGCTCGAACAGGTCGAGGTGCCGCTGCCGGAGAAAGTGGTCCAGGCCCAGGTCGACGACACGCTGCACAACGCCATCCACGGCGTGGACCACGACGAGGAGAAGTTCGCCGAGCAGCTCGCCGAGCAGGGCAGCAGCCGCGAGGAATTCGACGCCGACAACCGCAGCAATGCCGAGAAGGCGATCAAGACCCAGCTGTTGATGGATGCCATCGCCGACAAGCTGGAGATCCAGGTCGGACAGAACGATCTGACCGAGCGGCTGGTGCTGATGTCGCGTCAGTACGGCATCGAGCCCCAGCAGCTGTTGCAGATGTTGCAGCAGAACAACCAGCTGCCCGCGATGTTCGCCGATGTGCGTCGCGGACTGACTGTTGCCGCGGTGGTGCACGGCGCGACCGTCACCGACACCGAGGGCAACACGATCGACACCACCGAGTTCTTCGGCCCGTCCGATGAGCAGGCCGCGGCCGCCGGTGGCGAGGACGAGGCCTCTGGTGACGACGCCGAGGAAGCAGTCGAGCAAGCAGCGGAGACCCCGCAGGAATCAGCCGAGGCTGCTGCGGAGGACGACGACAGCAAGTGATGCTCTGAGCGAACGCGCGCAGTCTGGGGACTCCCCGGCGGCGCGCGTTGGTTAGTGTCGTCCGTAAGACCGGTCACCGCGTCGGAAGTACATATAGAAAGCAGGTATCCAGTCGTGACTGATATGCGTGGCGCGCCGCAGGGACTCACGCTCCAGGACTCGGTCTACGAGCGGTTGCTCGCCGAGCGCATCATTTTCCTGGGCTCGCAGGTGGACGACGACATCGCCAACCGGCTGTGCGCACAGATCCTCTTGTTGGCCGCCGAAGACCCCACCAAGGACATCCACCTCTACATCAACTCGCCGGGCGGCTCGATCAGCGCCGGCATGGCGATCTACGACACCATGGTGCTGGCGCCGTGCGACGTTGCGACGTACGCGATGGGAATGGCCGCCTCGATGGGTGAGTTCCTGTTGGCGGCGGGCACCAAGGGCAAGCGCTATGCGCTGCCGCACGCGCGGATCCTGATGCACCAGCCCCTGGGCGGCATCACCGGTGGCGCGGCGGACATCGCGATCCAGGCCGAGCAGTTCGCCTCGATCAAGAAGGAGATGTTCCGGCTGAACGCGGAGTTCACCGGGCAGACCATCGAGCGCATCGAGGCAGACTCCGACCGCGACCGCTGGTTCACCGCGCAGGAAGCCCTCGAATACGGCTTCGTCGACCACATCATCACCAGCGTCAACTTCAACGGAGCGAACTCATGACCGATCCTCGACTGAGCACTCCTCACGGCACCGCAGGCCAGCAGCCGCAGGCCCGCTACATCCTGCCGTCGTTCATCGAGCACTCGAGCTTCGGCGTCAAGGAGTCCAACCCGTACAACAAGCTGTTCGAGGAACGCATCATCTTCCTCGGTGTGCAGGTGGACGACGCCTCGGCCAACGACATCATGGCCCAGTTGCTGGTGCTCGAGTCGCTGGATCCCGACCGCGACATCACGATGTACATCAACTCCCCGGGCGGGTCGTTCACCAGCCTGATGGCGATCTACGACACCATGCAGTACGTGCGCGCCGACATCCAGACGGTGTGCCTGGGCCAGGCCGCTTCGGCCGCGGCGGTGCTGCTGGCCGCCGGAACACCGGGCAAGCGCCTGGCGCTGCCCAACGCCCGCGTGCTGATCCACCAGCCCGCGCTCGGCGGCGTCATCCAGGGGCAGTTCTCGGACCTGGAGATCCAGGCCGCCGAGATCGAGCGGATGCGCACCCTGATGGAGACCACGCTCGCGCGGCACACCGGCAAGGATCCGGAGACGATCCGCAAGGACACCGACCGCGACAAGATCCTGACCGCTGAGGCGGCCAAGGAGTACGGCATCATCGACACGGTCCTGGAGTACCGGAAGCTGTCGGCGCAGACCGCCTGACCGCCTCAGCCGTTGCTGTAGATCCGGGCCGGTGTGATCAGCACGGCCGCGCGCCGCTGCTCGCGCATCGTGCGGTCGTAGGCGTCCCAGTCGTCGTGGGTGCCGCCCGCGGCGGTGAACACGTCGCGCAGCAACTGGGCCAGCGCGTCGGGCCGGTCCACCCAGGGCTGCTCGTCGTCCGGTCCGGCCACGTCGGCCCGGCCCTCCACGGTGGCCCACTGCCAGCCCCGCCGGAACGTCACGGTGATCTGGGGACGAGCCCGCAGATTGGCCAGTTTGACCCGCCCGTAGGTGACGAAGCCGAGCACCTGGGCGCCGGTGCCGGGGTGAAGCAGGGGACCGGCGTTGACGAGCGTCGACTGGATCGTGTGGTCGGCCCGCAGAGTCGACACCACGGCCAGCCCGTTGTCGTCGCGCGCCAAGGCAAATGCGTCGTCGAGGGTGGTCATGGTCGCAGGCTACGTCAGCCCAATGCCGCCGAAAACGGGCCGGCACGGTCCGCGCGTGGCAGGCTGTCAACCGCTGATATTGACGGCGGCGAAGGGTGGATGCGGTGGGGATTCGGCGGAGGACGATCGGAGTCGCCGCGGCGGCGGTCGCAGGTTCGTTGCTGCAGCTGGGTGCACCGGCGCCGGGGTATGCGCAGGAGCCGGTCTGCCCGGCGGGGATGTACTGGGACGTGATCACCAACCAGTGCCTGTACTACGACGTCAACGTCTACCTCGATCCCAACCCCGTGGTGGGGCCGTTGGGCCCGGTCGGGGTCGGGGGAGTCGTGGGTCCGGTCGGTCCCGGCCCGGTGGGTCCCGGCCCGGTGGGCCCAGGTCCGGTCGGCCCGGGCCGGCGGTAGAACACCCCGCCGTGCACGGCAGGTACGTTGGAATCGGTGACTACGGCGGGTTACAGCAGCGACACGCCAGAGACACGGTGGTGTGTTCCGTAGCCATCCGGAGCGCATCAGGGGATATGTTGGCGCAACCACATACGAATACCACCGGCGCGATTCGGCTTTATCGGTCGCACAGCCGGTGAACAAGCGGGTAGCGTCGGGTTCATTCCCGGTGTGACCACCGAAGCAACTGATCACGACTGCCGAATAGTAGGAAGTGGGACCCCAACACCATGGCACGCATTGGAGACGGCGGTGACCTGCTGAAGTGCTCGTTCTGTGGCAAGAGCCAGAAGCAGGTGAAGAAACTCATCGCCGGACCAGGCGTGTACATCTGTGACGAGTGCATCGATCTGTGCAACGAGATCATCGAAGAGGAGCTCGCCGACGCCGACGACGTCAAGCTCGACGAGCTGCCCAAGCCCGCGGAGATCCGCGAGTTCCTCGAGGGCTACGTCATCGGTCAGGACACCGCCAAGCGCACCCTCGCCGTCGCGGTCTACAACCACTACAAGCGCATCCAGGCCGGGGAGAAGACCCGCGACTCGCGCGCCGAGACCGTCGAGCTGGCCAAGTCCAACATCCTCATGCTCGGTCCGACCGGATGCGGCAAGACCTACCTGGCCCAGACGCTGGCCAAGATGCTCAACGTCCCGTTCGCCATCGCCGACGCCACCGCGCTGACCGAAGCCGGCTATGTCGGCGAGGACGTCGAGAACATCCTGCTCAAGCTCATCCAGGCAGCCGACTACGACGTCAAGCGCGCCGAGACGGGCATCATCTACATCGACGAGGTCGACAAGATCGCCCGCAAGAGCGAGAACCCGTCGATCACCCGCGACGTCTCGGGCGAGGGCGTGCAGCAGGCGCTGCTGAAGATCCTGGAAGGCACCCAGGCCTCGGTGCCCCCGCAGGGCGGCCGCAAGCACCCCCACCAGGAGTTCATCCAGATCGACACCACCAACGTGCTGTTCATCGTGGCCGGTGCGTTCGCAGGCCTGGAGAAGATCGTCTCCGACCGCGTCGGCAAACGCGGACTGGGTTTCGGCGCCGAGGTGCACTCCAAGGCCGAGATCGACACCCAGGACCACTTCGCCGAGGTCATGCCGGAAGACCTGATCAAGTTCGGTCTGATCCCCGAGTTCATCGGCCGCCTGCCCGTCGTCGCGTCGGTCACCAACCTGGACAAGGACTCGCTCGTGCAGATCCTGTCCCAGCCGAAGAACGCACTGGTGAAGCAGTACACCAGGCTCTTCGACATGGACGGCGTGGAGCTCGAGTTCACCGCCGACGCCCTGGAGGCCATCGCCGATCAGGCCATCCACCGCGGCACCGGGGCGCGTGGTCTGCGCGCCATCATGGAAGAAGTGCTGCTGCCGGTGATGTACGACATCCCCAGCCGTGACGACGTGGCCAAGGTCGTCGTCACCAAGGAGACCGTCGAGGACAACGTCCTGCCGACGATCGTGCCGCGCAAGCCGTCGCGCAACGAGCGCCGCGACAAGAGCGCCTAGTCCTGCCGCGCGAAAGCGCGCCCAGTCCTGTCACACACGAAAATGCGCTGAGGGTCGTGCAGTGCGCCGACTGACGACCGTCAGCGCATTTTCGCGGTAAGCGACTAAGTCAGCCGGTCACCCGGTCGGGCCGCGTGTAGATGTTCATCGACGTTCCGCGCAGGAACGCCACCAGCGTGATGCCGGACTGGCTGGCCAGATCCACCGCCAGCGACGACGGCGCCGACACCGCCGCCAGGATCGGGATACCGGCCATCACCGCCTTCTGTGTCAGCTCGAACGACGCTCGACCACTGACCAGCAGCACCGTGCCGCCCAGCGGGATGCGACGCTGCTCGAGGGCCCACCCGATGACCTTGTCCACTGCGTTGTGTCTGCCGATGTCCTCACGCACCACCAGCAGAGCACCGTCGGCGGCGAACAGTGCGGCGCCGTGCAGCCCGCCGGTGGCGGCGAACACCTTCTGCTGTTCACGCAGTTTGCCCGGTAGCCGCGACAAGGTGTCGGCAGTGACGGTGCTCGGGTCGTCGCCGGGGCCGTGCTTGCTGACCAACCGCACCGCCTCCAGGGACGCCTTGCCGCACACGCCGCACGACGATGTCGTGTAGAAGTTGCGGGTGGGGTCCACATCCGGGGCGGGAACCTCCGGCGCCAAGGTGACATCGAGGACGTTGTAGCTGTTGACCCCGTCCACATCGGCACCGCGGCAGTAGCGCACGGCCACGATGTCGTCGCGCTCGGCCACGATGCCCTCGGTGAGCAGAAAGCCTTGCGCCAGTTCGATGTCGGCGCCCGGGGTGCGCATCGTGACGGTCACCGGCGCACCGTTGACCCGGATCTCGAGGGGCTCCTCGACCACCAGCGTCTCCGGCCGTGCGACCGCGTCGCCGGCCGTCACGTGCTGAACGCGACGCCGCGCGGTCACCCTGCCCATGGTCGACGCTCCAGTCGGATGACGACCGCCTTGGACACCGGGGTGTTCGACTTGGCCGCCGTGTGATCAAGGGGCACCAGGGGATTGGTTTCGGGGTAGTAGGCCGCCGCGTTGCCGACCGGCGTCGAGTAGGACACCACTGCGAAGTCGTCGGCGCGGCGCTCCTGGGTGCGTCCGTCGGCGTCGGTGAACTCGGAGATCAGGTCGACGCGGTCACCGTCGGCCAGGCCCAACGCCTCGAGGTCGGCGGGGTTGACGAACACCACCCGTCGACCGCCCTTGACGCCGCGGTAGCGGTCGTCAAGCCCGTAGATGGTGGTGTTGTACTGATCGTGGCTGCGCAGCGTCTGAAGCACCAGCCGCCCGGGTGGCACCGGAACCCATTCGATCGGATAGGTGCTGAAGTTCGCCTTGCCCGTGGTGGTGGGGAAGTCGCGCGAGTCGCGCGGCGGGTGAGGAAGCTGAAATCCGTCGGGTGCGCGCACTTTGCGGTTGTAGTCCGCGCAGCCGGGGACCACCGCGGCGATGGCGTCGCGGATGGTGTCGTAGTCGGCGTTGAACCGCTCCCACGGCACCGGGTGCCCGGGCCCGAGCAGGGTCCGGGCAAGCTGGCAGACGATGGACACCTCGCTGCGCACCTGATCGCTCGGCGGGTGCAGGCTGCCGCGGGACAGATGCACCATCGACATCGAGTCCTCGACCGACACCTGCTGTTTGCCGCCCGCCTGGACGTCACGGTCGGTGCGGCCCAGGGACGGCAGGATCACGGCGGTGCGGCCGTGCACCAGATGGCTACGGTTCAGCTTGGTCGACACCTGCACCGTCAGTGCGCACTTGCGTAGGGCGGCTTCGGTCACCGGGGTGTCCGGGGTCGCCGAGGCGAAGTTGCCGCCCATCGCCATGAAGACCTTGGCCTTGCCGTCGCGCATGGCCCGGATCGCATCCACGGTGTCGAGCCCGTGGTCGCGCGGACTGCTGATGCCGAACCGGTCGTCCAGCGCGGTGAGAAAGGTCTCGGGCATCTTCTCCCAGATACCCATGGTGCGGTCACCCTGAACGTTGGAGTGTCCGCGTACCGGGCACAGGCCCGCGCCCGGTTTGCCGATCATGCCGCGCATCAACAGCACGTTGGAGATCTCGGAGATGGTGGGCACCGCGTGCTTGTGTTGGGTCAGCCCCATCGCCCAGCACACCACGATGCGTTGGGCGCCGGCCATCATGGCCGCGACACGGTCCAGCTGCACCCGGTCGATGCCGGTTGCCTCCGCCACCTCGGTCAGGTCCACCGCCCGGGTGCGGCGCTCGTAGTCGGTGAAGCCCGCCGAGTGCGCGGCGACGAAATCGCGGTCGACCACCGTGCCGGGGGCGCGATCGTCGGCTTCGAGCAGCAGC
>NZ_BLTG01000054.1:0-576 GCF_017312405.1 Mycobacterium sp. PO1 | reverse complement strand
ATCGACAGCATCCGCGGATGGTTGGTGCCCGGGTTCTGCCCGGCAATCACGATCAGATCGGCGAGCACCAGATCCTCGACGGTGACCGAACCCTTGCCGATGCCGATGGACTCGGTCAGCGCGGTGCCCGAGGATTCGTGGCACATGTTCGAGCAGTCGGGCAGGTTGTTGGTGCCGAAACTGCGCACCAGCAGCTGATAGAGNNTGCTGGTGCGGCCCGAGGTGTAGAACACCGCCTCGTTCGGATCGTCGAGCGCGCGCAGTTCGTCGGCGATCAACCGGTACGCCTCGTCCCAGCCGATCGGTCGGTAGTGGGCATCACCGGGGCGCAACACCACCGGATGCGTGAGGCGGCCCTGCTGGGACAGCCAGTATTCGGGTTTGTCGGCGAGTTCGGCAACGGAGTGCCGCGCGAAGAACTCCGGCGTGACCACGCGGGTGGTGGCTTCCTCGGCGACGGCCTTGGCGCCGTTCTCGCAGAACTCGGCCAGCTTTCGGCCCCCGTGCTCTTCGGGCCACGCGCAGCCCGGGCAGTCGAAGCCGTGCCGCTGGTTGAGTTTGGCCAGCGTCGCTGCG
>NZ_BLTG01000053.1 GCF_017312405.1 Mycobacterium sp. PO1 | reverse complement strand
GGTCAGGGGAGAGGGGGCGGGGGCGGCGGAGCGGGCAGAATACGGCTGACCGCGAATGCGGCGGCACTGCCGACCATTCCGTTGGCCGCGTACTGGCCATGTGCGGCCGGATCCACCGGGGCGGCCGGGTCGCCGGCGCACACCGAATCGCCGGTGGCGCACAGCTCGAGGAGCTTGGCGGCGTACGGAGGACTGGCGCCGACTGCCGGCACGCCGTACTTGACCAGGGCGGGCCCGTTGGGCCTGCCGAACAGAACGACGGCGGCGACGTGATCGGCGATCTCCGGTGGCAACGGGGTCGGCGCGGCCTCGGGCGGGAGACCGGCCGGCAACACGTCGGAGGTGGCGAATGCGCTGACCATGGCGCCCTGTGAGTACCCGCCGACGATCATCTGGGTCTGCGGGCACACGGAGACCACGCCGCGGATGTGGTCGAGAACATCGCGGGCGCCGGTGGCCACGTTCTGGGTGAACCCTGGGCCGAAGAAGTCGCTGCTGGCGGGATAGTTGACGCCATGCACCCCAACGGTGCGTGGAAACGCCTGGGCCCGCACCGAGTCGACGAATGCCTGACCGACGGCGCCGACCCCCACAGGCTCCGAGGTTCCGCGCGCAAAAGCCACACCGATGTCCGGGCACGGCTGCGCGGATGCGCTCGGACCCCCGAGGTTCACGGCCATGAGCGCCATGACGGTGGGCGCCAGGAAAGTCTGGACGACCCGAATTCCTCTGGTCAGGATCTCCCCCTCACTGACCGGACAGCTACCGCGTGCTCGGTCGACAGCGTATCCACTGTCTGCCGGGTGCAGGGGCAAAGTGGCCGTGATCGTCCACCGAAGTGCCGACGCGCCGTCGCGGTGACGCCATGTAGGCGTCGTCTGAGGAGCTCTGTTCCAGTCGGCCGCGTGCGATGACAGGGGAACCTTGACACGCGAAAACATTTCGGCATTCTGCTGTTGAGGGGAGTACCTCTTCGACGTCCGCCATCGTCAGCACGATCCGGGCAGATCCCGGTCCGGTGGAGGAGCCCGCAGCACTGCGGGTGAGGAAGACCGCATCACGTGAAACGCCGCCCCGAACCGGTCGCGGCGAGCAGATAGGACGTGTTGTGAGTCTGACCGATGACACTGTCAATGCCGCAAACCTGGCTGATCCCACGGCAGCATTTCGTGCCTACCGAGGCGGTGTGACCACTCCGCTGAACGCCGACACGGTGACCGTCCTGCAATCGATGCGGGCCTACCCCAGTATCTCGCTGCTGGCGAACACGACACCCGGACGACTGCTCGACAAGGCCGATGCGACAAGGCTTCTCACACTGGCTGCCGAGGCGGATGCACGGCTTCGCGACGAGGCGATCGATGATCGCGGACCGCTGCTGGACATGCTCTCGGACATGATCTCCCGCGCCGTCTACGAGCCGGCCGACCGTGCGGTGGCCTTCTTCGTCAGCCGGTCGCACCAATGCCGGATCAGCCTCCCGGTGTCCGTTGTCGATCGGTGCGTGATCGATCCGACCTTCGCGACACGTGACCTGGTCCGCAGCCTGCAGCACTCGCCGCGACACACCGTGTTGCTGTTGTCGTTGGACGAGGCGCGGCTTCTGCACGGCCACGGGACGGTGCTGTCACCCGCGCCGGGGAACGCCTTTCCTGCCCACCGTCGCACCTACGGCGGAAACGGTGGGCGGGACTCGGAGCGCTACCACGACTTCCTGCGTCGGGTCGATCGCGCTCTCGGGGCTGCACTTCGGCTCAACCCCATGCCCCTGATCGTCGTCGCCGCCGAGCCCACCGGGTCGAAGTTCCGACGGATGTCTCGCAACATGTCCCGGCTGGCGGGCCTGGTCGCCGGCAACCATCTCAAGACGCCGACCGATGCGCTCAGCGAGTTGGTGCGGCCAGTGCTCGACGAGTATCTGCGCTCACGGGCTGCCGAGGCCCTGGATCTGATCGAGCGGCGCGCCGGCGAGGACCGCGTGTTGCGTGACGTCGACACCGCGTGGATGGCGGCGCGCTGGGAGAGACCCGAGATGCTCGCGGTCGAGGAGGATTTCTTCTACCCGGCGCGGCTGGCGCCCGACGGTGACAACCTGATACCGGCCGATGACGTCGACCATCCCGATGTCATCGACGACGTCGTCGACGAACTGATCGAGATCGTTCTCAGCCGCGGCGGCTGGATCGCTCTGCTCCCGCCCGGCCATCTGCCCGAGGGCACACATTTGGCGCTGACCCTGCGTCTGCGGTGACGCGCCGCGCCGGTCAGCCCGGTGGTCAGCAGACCGGGCGGAGTGGCGCGGGGCCGTCGTCGGCAAACGACAGTCAAAATGCGTATGGACCGGACGAACACCCGCCGCGCACGATCGAGCCGTGACTGAATCACTGTCCGCACAGGCTGAAACCCGCTTTCTCGACGGGCCGAGCGCCCGGTACGCCTACCGCCGATTCGGGCCCGACGCCGGTGTTCCGCTGGTCCTCGCGTTGCGCTTCCGCGGCACCATGGACCACTGGGATCCCGACTTCCTCGACGCGTTGGCGGTCGAGCGTGACGTGATCATCTTCGACAACATCGGCCACGCCAAGACCACCGGCGCCGCCCCGACCACCATCAAGGCGCTGGCGGGCGGCCTGGCCGAGTTCGTCGACACGCTGGGGTTGACCGAGGTCGACCTGTTGGGTTGGTCGTTGGGCGGCATCGTGGTGCAGGCGGCCACGTTGCATCGTCCTGATCTGGTGCGGCGGTTGGTTGTCGCGGGCAGCTCACCGGGCGGCGGCGTCCCGGGAATGCCGCAACCGGACCCCAAGATCTGGCAGGTCGCCACCAAACCGGTCAACGATGACGACGACTTCCTTTATCTCTTCTTCCCCGACGACGATCCGGGCCACGAGCTGGGGCTCGAGTCTTTGCGTCGGCTCGAGAATCGCGCCCTGTCAGAAGACCACATTCCGGTGTCCCTGGAGACGATGAAGGCTCAACTGGCGGTCATCGCATCCACCGGTTCGAGTGTCTGGGACTCTCTCGCCGACATCGCGATCCCGGTGCTGGTCGCCAACGGCGCGCACGACCGGATGATCGATGCTTACGGCACCTTCGCGATGGCCGGCCGGCTGACCAACGCGAAGGCGATTCTGTACAGCGACGCCGGCCACGGCTTCCTCTTCCAGCACATCGACGACTTCGCCGGCGAAGTCCTGGCATTCCTCGCATGAATGGGACAGTGATCACCGCCGACCTGCTCGTAATCGGATTCGGCAAGGGCGGCAAAACTCTGGCTGCCGACATGGGTCGACGAGGACGAACGGTCGTGCTGGTCGAGGAGACGGTCCTCATGTACGGCGGTACCTGCATCAACACCGGGTGCGTGCCGACGAAGTCGATGGTGTACCACGGCGAACACCGGCCACAAGGCGCGGCGGGAGCCTCGGCCTATGCCGGGGCGGTCGCTGCCACCGAGCAGCTCACTGCCGGGCTGCGGGCAGCCAATCTTGCTGGCCTGGTGCAGATCCCGGCGGTGACGGTGTTGACCGGACGCGCACGCTTCGTCAACGCCGACTCGGTCGAGGTGCGAATCGGCGACGACGAGTTGATCACGGTGACCGCTGGGGACATCGTCATCGGGACCGGCTCGGTCCCGCTGATTCCCGACATCCCCGGCCTGTCCGACTGTCCGGTCGCGGTGACCAGCGCTGAGTTGTTGCACCGTGCGTCACGCCCGGACCGTCTCGCCATCCTCGGCGGTGGCTACATCGGCTTGGAGTTCGCATCGATGTACGCCGCCTACGGCACGTCGGTCACCGTGCTCGAGCAACGACCTGCGGTGCTCGCGCACGAAGACCCCGATGTGGTCGCCGCGGCCCGGGGAGTGCTGGCCGATCGGGGCGTCACCCTCGTGACCGGCGCCGAGACCACCGGCATCCAGACGGTTCCGCGTCCCGGTCTTCCGTCGATAGCCCGGGTGGACTACCTCGTCGAGGGACAAACCACCACAGTTGATGCAGACGTTGTGCTCGTTGCTCTTGGTCGCACACCCAACACCACGCATCTCGGACTCGACCGTGCGGGCGTCGAGGTCACCGACACCGGAGCCGTCGTCGTCGACGAGCACCGCCGGACCAGCCAACCCCACATCTACGCCGTCGGGGATGTCAACGGAGGTCCGCAGTTCACCTACGTCTCCCTCGATGACTACCGCATCGTGCTCGATCAGCTCGCTGGCGCCGCCTCCCCCCGGGCGGCCTCACAGCGTCAGGCGGTACCGAACTGCCTGTTCCTCAGCCCACCGCTGGCGCGGGTCGGTCTCACCGAATGCCAAGCCCGCACCGCCGGTTACGACATTCGGGTGGCTGCCAGTCCCGTCGTCAATCTGGCGACGGTGGCGCGAGCCCGCATCGTCGGGGACACGGTCGGGATGATGAAGGTGGTGGTCGACGCCGCCACCGACAACATTCTCGGTGCAGCACTGCTGTGCCACGATGCCCACGAGGTGATCAACATCGTGGCATTGGCGATGCGACACGGGATCAGCGCTCATGCGTTGCGCGACGCGATGTACACCCACCCGTCCATGTCGGAATGCTTCAACCAGCTGTTAGGACTTTTGGAGTGAGACTCAATGCCGGCACCACCGCCGTGGTCGTCATCGACCCACAGATCGACGTCTTGAGCCCAGCAGGCCGCAACTGGGGCGCCGTGGGCGCCAGTGTCACCGAGAACAACACGGTCGCCAACCTGGCGGCGCTGATGGAAACTGCAGTGGGGGAGGGCTATCCAATCGTCATCTCACCGCACTATTTCTACCCGTCGGATTCGCAATGGCAGTTCAACGGGCCCCTCGAATCCGACGAGTTGGCCACCGGTACGTTCGCCCGCGCCGGCGCGCTCGATCTCGCGGGGTTCGCGGGTTCGGGAGCCGACTGGCTGCCGCAACTGGCGCCCTACATCGAGGGCGCCGGCACCACGGTCGTCAGCCCGCACAAGGTGTTCGGTCCACAGACCAACGATCTGGTTTTGCAGCTTCGCAAGCGCCGGTGTGAGCGCGTCGTCCTCGCGGGGATGCTGGCCAACATGTGCGTCGAATCCCATCTACGCCATCTGCTCGAGGAGGGATTCGAAGTCGCCGTCGCCGTCGATGCGGTGGCGGGACCTCGTCACCCGGTGTGGGGTGACGGATACCAAGCAGCACTAGTGAATTACCGCTTTCTCGCTCACGCTGTCCTGGTCACAGCGGAGGTCATCGGAGCTATGACGTCGCGGTCGTGAATCACCGGGAGAGCGCGAAATCGAGGACGACACGAAAGCGGGCGCGACCCGACATCATCCGCTCATATGCCTGTGGGGCCTCCTCGAACGGCAGCGGTTCGAGCATCGGTGCGATCTGATGAGCGAGTCCGAACGCCAGATTGTCCTCGTTGTCGATGGCCGATCCGGTCAGGCTGCCGATGATGCTCCGTCCGCCGAAGATCAGATCGGGCGTATGAACTGGGATCGGCTCCGGTGAGGCTCCGACGACGACCATTCGTCCCCGGGGCTGCAACCCGGCCACGAGACCCGCCATCGAAGCACCATTGGCTGCCGTGGCGATGATCGCCGTCGCCCCGCCGAGCGCCGTCAGGGCCGATGTGGTGTCTTCGGCGGCGCTGTCGATGTAGTGGTCTGCGCCCAGAGTCGCCGCCAGCTTCGCTTTTTCGGTGCCGCGGGCGATTGCGGCGACCCGATAGCCCATTTGCTTGGCGTACTGCACACCCAGATGTCCGAGGCCGCCGATGCCTTGTACGGCGACCAGCGAGTTCAGCGGTGCGCCTGCGGCTCGGATGGCGTTGAACACGGTCACGCCGGCGCACAGCAGGGGAGCGGCACTCAGTGCATCGTAACCTTCGGGCACCCGGACCAGCCCTGTTGGTCTGGCGTAGACCATCTCGGCGTATCCGCCGTCAGCGGTCGTCCCGGGTTGAGGTTGGTCGGTGCAGTTGACGAAGTCACCACGGCGACAGTAATCGCATTGCCCGCAGTGTCCGCCGAGGAAACCGATCCCGACACGGTCACCGATCTGCCATCGGGGATCGACGCCGGCGCCGACGGCGTCAATGATGCCGACCACCTCGTGACCCGGCACCATCGGTTGGTCTGGCTGTGCGCGCTGGCCTTCCACGGCAAGCGTGTCGCTGTGGCACACCCCGCACGCAGCTGTCCGGATGCGCACCTGTCCGGCGTCGGGATCACGCAATTCGCGTTCGACGAGGGCGAACTGACGCTGCCCGGTGACCTGATAAGCCCGATAAGACATCATCGGTCCACCTCATCATCTCGGTCACGGAACCGGTATCAGCACGATGACTGTAGGTCGATACTGTCTCGCAGTTGATTACGGCTGGTGATGCCGAGCTTCGGGAAGATCTTGTACAGGTGGGTCGCGACAGTCCTATGTGAGACGTAGATCCGGTCGGCGATCTGGCGATTCGTCAGACCAGAGGCGGCGAGCTGGGCGATCTGCAACTCCTGCGGCGACAGCGTCATCGCCAGTGGGCCCGGTGCGGTCACCGACCCGGGCACCTGTACGCCCGCCGCCCGCAGTTCGCCGCGTGTGCGCTGCGACCACGGCTGGGCTCCACGGACTTCGAAGACACGCAGCGCCGAAGACAGTTGAGCGCGCGCATCCACGATACGGCGCTGTCGGCGCAGCCATTCGCCGTAGGCCGCCTGGGTGCGCGCGTATTCCAGGGGGGCGTGTTCTGCCGCCTCATCGGTCTGCAGAGCGGCACGAAAATGGTGCTCGGCGTCGCGGTCGGCGCCCGCGATCAACGCGCGGCTTCGGTGCACCAGCATGACGACGTGCGGTGATTCCAGTGCGTTGGCTTCGGCATCGATCTCGTCGATCAGCTGGCTGATCACCTGAGTGTGGCCGCTGGCTACCGCCGCTTCGGTGAGATCGGCGATCGCCCATCTGCGCGAACCTCGGTCGCGGGCCATCTGCGAAATTTCGGTGAAGGCGCGTTCGTGGTCATGGGTGGTCAGCGCCAATATGCCGGCCGCCCAGGCCAGGTCGTCGAGCCACAGCAGGGGAGTGTCGCTGGGCAGGTTCTGTCGAGCTGTGGTCAGTGCCTGCTGCGCTGACCTCGATTCGCCTCGCCATGCATGGATTCGCGCGAGCAGGGCTGCCGCGGCTCCGACGCTGATCCCGAGATCTGCGTCAGTGGCGATGCGCAGCGCGCTTTGCGCATTCACCGCCGCCTCGGCTAGTTGGCCGGCGATGATCTGGGATCGGGCGGCGCCGCGCAGCGCTTCGCATTCGATCGCCGGCGCGCCGGTTCTGCGGGCCACCGTGATGGCACGTTCCCAGCATCCCCGTGCGGTACTCAGGTCCGATGCCGATTCCCCGGCGAGTCCCATCGACATCAGCGCCGTCAGGTCGTCGCTGACCTGCTTGTGCAGAGACGGGGCGCGGCAGCGGAACTCGCGTGCATACTTCGTGTCTTCGATGGTCGCCAAGGCGATCAGGACCAAAGGGTCGTCCAGGCGTTCGAGTGCATGCAGTCGGTCGGCCACCAGACAGCGATCGTTGTCGTTCAGGCCATGCATCCGGCATTGGGCTGCCGCGGCCGCCAGGAGGCGGATCTGTGCGGTGGCGAGGCTCGGCACATCGGCAGCGCCCAAGCGGTCAGCCAACTTCACCAGGTCGCTTATCAGCGGCGCAGTCACTCCCGTGGTGACGGCCAGGCTGAAGCGGGCGAACGCCAAGTCGAACAGGTCGCCGAGGTCGGTGGCCAACGGCTCGGCCTCGTCGAGGATTTCGATCGCCTCCGCCGTCAACCCGGCCTGGTAGGCAGGTTCGATCGCATTGGCAAGTCGGCGGATGCGACGGTCTGTCGATGGTGACAGCGCCGCGGCGCGCCGCCATGCAGCTGCCGCCTCGGCATTGGCTCCGCGACGGTGGGCGTTCTGGGCCACCGCCTCCAGGTCCGCCGCGATGAGTTCGTCGGCGCCGTAGGCCGCCGCCGAGCGGTGCCATGCGGCGCGCACCGGATCGCCGGTCACCGCGGCGAGGGCGGCATGAAACGCCGACCGTTGCGTCATGGTGGCCGCGCGGTATGCGACCGACCGGATCAGCGGATGCCGCACGAGTAGCGCCCCGCCGGCGATGGTGATGAGACCGGTGCGCTCCAGCGGATCCAGGTCCGCCTCTGACAGGCCCACTTGGGACGCGGCAGTGACCACGTCGGCCAGCGCCGTGTCGCCGCCCGCCGCGATGAGTGCCAGCATGCGGCGACTCGGTTGGGGCAGGGCGTTGAGTTGGTCGAGAAAGGCTTGTTCGATCCTCCGCGTGGTGGGCAACGGCGTTCTCGCGGAGACCGTGCTCTGGTCGGCAGCGGCCATCAAAGCTTTCGTAAGTTCGGCGATGGCCAGGGGGTTTCCGGCGGCTTCGGCCAGCACCCGGCGCTGTGCAGACTCGCTGAGGCCATGCCCGTCGGCAGCGGAGATCACACTGCTCATGAGGACTCGGGATTCCGCATCGTCGAGTGCGGCCAGGGGCAGTCGTGGCAACGACACGAGTCGCGTCGGCTTTCCGTCCAGGTGGGGACGCGTGGCGCAGAGCATCATCACCGGCGAGCTGGCCAGCCGCCGCCCGACGAATGTGACGATGTGAAGCGAGGAGTCGTCGAGCCACTGCGCGTCATCGACGATGAGCATCAACGGCCGGTGGGCGGCGGCTTCTTCGATCAGGCCGAGCATCGCGACGCCGATGTGCAGCGGGTTGGGTGGCTGTTCCTCGGCCAAACCGAACGCCGCATGCAACGCGCGCCGCTGATACACCGGGAGTGCGTCCACATGACCCAGGATTGGGTGAACGAGTTCGTGCACACCGGTATAGCCGACGGTGGCTTGCGATTGCACACCCGCGCAGGACAAGACGGTGAACCCGTTCTCATCGGCCCACTGCGCGCAAGCCGTCAGTAGCGTGGTCTTCCCGATCCCGGGTTCGCCTTCGGCCACGAGCGCACACCCTCGGGCCGTCACTTTGGCAGCAGCTGCGGTGATCGTTTCGAACTCGTGATTGCGGCCGATCACCTGATGACGGTATCACAGCTGGATTGGTTATACCAATCCAGCCGGGTGGGGATCGCGGGACGGACATCCGGTGGGTGCCGCACCGGCCGCCTGAGCTGATGCGCTCGCCGCATGAACAAGCTCACGTCGGCCGGGTGTCCGTGTGGGTGAGACGGTCAGCGGAACACCGATGCGCGCGCCTCGCGCGTGAAGTCATCGGCGAGGACTTCGGCTGCTCCCGACTCGATTCCGTCGACGATCTGACGCGCGACGTCGGCCGGATCATTCTTGGGGACGTCGAGATCGGACACCATCGAGGTATCGGTGTACCCGAGGTAGACGCCGATGACGTTGATGTGGCGAGGTTCCAGTTCGAGTCGTAGCGAGTTGGTGGCCGACCACAGCGCTGCCTTGGAACATCCGTACGCGCCGGACGGTAACCAGGACAACACCGAGGCGATGTTGACGATCGTCGATGCGCCACCGTTGGTCTCGAGCACCGGCGCAAAGTGCCGTGTCATCCGCAGTGCGCCATAGAGGTTGGTGTCGATGACGGACTCGATCTCGGCCATCGGACTGTTCAGCAGCGATTGTCCTCCGAGGAGGCCGGCATTGTTGACGACGATCGTGGCGTCGGTCGCGGTGCGTGCGAGAGAGGCGACGGATAGCTCGTCGGAGACGTCGAGTTCGATGCTGATGACCCGGGAGTCGTCGACGGGGGAGGGCTGGCGACTCGTCGCGTACACCCGGGTTGCACCGCGAGTGAGGAGTTCGTCGACGATCGCCTTGCCGAGGCCGCGCTGACCACCGGTGACGACGGCTGACGAGCCAAGGATGGGATTCTCAGTCACATTGCCGAAGCTAACAGGTCTGAATTGGAAATTCCAACACAGGGTAGGATGTACAAATGCGTACCGATCCTTGGTCTGACGATCCCTGTCCCATCGCGCGCGGTATGGCGGTGATCGGCCAACGGTGGTCGGTGCTGATCATCCGCGAGGCCCTGTTGGGCCGCTCCCGGTTCTCGGAGTTCCGCGAGGAGCTTGGAGTGGCTTCCGATGTGCTCAGCGCGCGGCTGGCCGAACTGGTCGCAGCGGGCATCTTGGAGACCGTGGATTATCGCGAGCCGGGTGATCGTACCCGTAGCGCTTACCAGCTGACCGAAGCCGGCCGCGACTTGGTGGTGGTCCTGGGAGCGATCGGACAGTGGGGATACAAGCATGCAGACCGACGTCGTGGCACCCCCTACCGGTTCGTTGACGGCGCCGGCGAACCGGTCACGGCCGGTTTCCACCGTCACGATGGTGCGGTAGTCGCCGATGCCGAGGTCCGCTTGGTCCGCAAGCCGGTGCGGCGTTAGCCGATTACCTGTCGATGCGATCAGGTGAGACCGGCTCGGAATCTTGCGATCAGCGAGAACCCGCGTCTGGGAACAACAGCGGTCAGAAAGCCGCTTAGTGGGGTGGAGTCTGCGAAACACGCCCCGTTGGAACGGCGCTCGTCGTGAACGGGTTGTGGCGACGATCGACACGAAGGGAACCCATGAAACTCGACGATGACGCCCGCGCCCTCATCGGCGATGGCACCGATGCCACGCTCGTCACGCTCAACCCCGACGGCAGCCCACAGGTGTCAGTCGTGTGGATAGCGCTGCAGTCCACGCCTGACGGGGACGAACTGGTCAGTGCCCACCTGGCCGAATATCAGAAGACGCGCAACATCCGGCGCGACCCGCGCGTAGCGGTGACGATCATGTCTAAGCAACCGCACCCCGGCATTCCGACCCCGTATCTGAGCGTGACCGGCGAGGCGCGCATCGTCGAGGGCGGCGCTCCGGAACTCTTGACCGATCTCGCCGAAGTCATGCTCGGATCCAGTGAACACTTTCCGCCGCCGGATTCACCGCCAGGACTGTTGACGAGAATCCGTATCGAGAAGGCGCGCATCATCTGATCCCGGGGGGTGTGGCGGTCAGGTGCGCGCGGTGACGCGCACGGGAAGGGAGTCGATGCTGATGCCGACGTTGTGCACCGGGCCGGATCCGGTCCACACCGGCGGTGCAGCGAGCTCGATGTCGTAGCCGGCCACGACGGACTCCATCACCACCCGTATTTCTTTGTGAGCGAGATTGGCGCCCAGGCAGTAGTGCACGCCACCGCCACCGAAGGCGATGTGCGGATTGGGGGAGCGGTGGATGTCGAAATGGAACGTATCTTGGAAAACTGTTTCGTCTCGGTTGCCTGACGGATGCCAGAACACCACGCGGTCACCGGCTTTGAGGTCCTGGCCGCCGATGGTGACATCTCTGGTGGCCGTCCGCCCGAATATCAGCACGGGGCTCGACCAGCGCAGGATTTCGTCTGCGGCCGAAGGTGATAGCTCTGGGTTGGCACGCAGTTCGGCGAGCTGGTCTGGGTGGTCGAGCAGCGCAATGAGGCCCATCGTCAACGCGTTTCGTGTGGTTTCACTGCCGGCGATAGACAGCAGAAGGAAGAACATCTCGAGCTCGAAACCGTCGAGTTGCTCGGCGAGCTTTGTCCATACGTCATCAGCTGGATTCGCCCGCTTGTCGGCGGTGATGCGTTGGGCGTACTCGAACACTTCGGTCTGCAGTCCGAGCCGGTCGTCTTCGGTGTATTTGCCGTACGGGTCACCGGATTTGAGGAGATGATCGGTGCGTTCAAAGACCCATGACCGGTCGTCCTCGGGGATGCCGATGATGTCGGCGATCAGATGCATCGGCACTTGGTAGGCGATATCGCGCACGAAATCGCAGGTGTGTCCGACTGCGGCTTGGAGGATGCGGGCAGTTCAATCGGTGAGACGCTGCTCGAGCGCGCCGATCATGCGCGGGGTGAATTCTGAGGAGATGATCCGTCGCATCTCGACGTGATCGGGCGGATCCAGCGTAATCAGCGAGCGCCCGGCCGAGATCAGCGGATTCGGCGCCAACATCGGCCCGTCGAACGACGCGAAGGTCTTCCAATCGCGGTTGGCCTGTTGGATTTCGCCGTGTGCCACTGGCGTGTTCCCGCTGAA
>NZ_BLTG01000052.1:82985-83210 GCF_017312405.1 Mycobacterium sp. PO1 | reverse complement strand
TCGCGGGGGTGGCGCGCTCGGCGGGTGGGTGCCCGGTGCGCTCTGGTACGGCCGGGCGCCGCTGGGATAGCCCGGCTGCGGCGGGACCGGCGAACCGCTCGGACGGCCCGGCACCCTGATCGACGTCGTGGAGGGCGGCCGGCCGGCCGATCCTTGGTGGCGGCCGACGTCGAAGGTCAGCAGCGGACCGTCAGGATTGCCGAGGTGGATCTGCTGACCGTCGAC
>NZ_BLTG01000052.1:0-82918 GCF_017312405.1 Mycobacterium sp. PO1 | reverse complement strand
AGCCGCTCCGGCGGCGACATTAGACATCGCGACAACTCTAACCGGCGCTTCCAGGCGCGGATGCTCCACCTGACGGTGTCTGTGATCTGTTGCAGCGCCGTTATCCGTCCGTTTCGTACGGCGATGACGTGTGCGAACGCCGCGTCGACGCGGGTGTGGCGTCGCGTGCGGCGCCTCGGTACGTCACCATGAGGGCGACGTGTCGCCGGCGCCGATCTCGAGGAAAGCCACGGCCGGGTCGTACGCCGCATCGGTGCGCCCCCGCACCTCGGCGATCGTCGCGACACGCCCGTGGTGCTCGCCTCCGACGCCGTGCGGCATCGCGACGCTGACTGTCGCATGGAAACCTGCTGAGAGCGCGGCGGATAACGCGACGGCATCACCGTCGGAAGGGGCGCGACAGACGGGCTCGGCGACGGCGATGGCGGTGGGCGCGGGCGGCTGCCGTCATATTAGAGATGTACCTCTACTTTAGGGTGGTGCAATGCCGCGGCCCGCCCGATACTCCGTAGACCTCCTTCTCGATGTGGCCGCGGAGCTGCTGGCCGCCGAAGGGCCTTCGGCCGTCACGATGTCTGCCGTCGCCCGCGCCGCGGGAGCGCCGAGCGGCTCGGTGTACCACCGCTTTCCCACTCGCGCCGCCCTGTGCGGCGAGCTGTGGGTGCGCACCGAGGAGCGGTTCCAGGAGGCGCTGATCGACGCGCTGTCGGAGGACAGCGACGCGCAGCAGCGCTGCGTCGCCGGGGCGTTGCGGATCGTGCAATGGTGCCGCGAGAACTCGACCGAAGCGCAGGTGCTGTTGGCCGGCCCGCACGAGCTCGGTCTGGGGGACTGGCCGGACACGATCGCCGGTCGGCGGAAGCGCTTGCAGCGCAAGCTCCGTAAGGCGATGAACGACCTGCCCGACGAGGAGGGACGGGTCAGTGCGGCCGTGCTCGACGTGCCCGGCGCCATCGTGCGCCGTCATCTCCGGGCTCGTCAGAGCATTCCGGTCAGCGCCGACACGATCGTCGCCGATTGCGCCCGGGCGCTCATACCCCCGGTGTGACGGTGTCCGGGGAACCGGTCACCACACAGTGCGTGTGGCTGTAGATCGTCGCCATGCACTGATTGCAATGCGTGCACAACGATTTCACCGCCTCACCGTCGGCCTGGATCCGGTTGAGCAGATCCGGTTCGGCCAGCAGCGCGCGCCCCATCGCGACGAAGTCGAACCCCTCGGCCATGGCCAGGTCCATCGTCTGGCGGTTGGTGATGCCGCCCAGCAGGATCAGCGGCATCGACAGCTCGGCGCGGAATTGCTTGGCATCACGCAGCAGGTAGGCCTCTCGGTAGGGGTACTCCCGCAGGAACTTGGTGCCCGTCATCCGGATGCCCCAGCGCAGTGGCGGCTTGAAGGCGCCGGCGAACTCCTTGATCGGCACATCGCCGCGGAACAGGTACATCGGGTTGACCAGAGAGCTGCCGGCCGTCAACTCGATCGCGTCCAATCCTCCGTCCTCCTCGAGCCACTTCGCGGTCTGCAGCGCTTCCTCGGTCGAGATGCCACCCCGCACCCCGTCGGCCATGTTCAGCTTCGCTGTCACCGCGATCGGTGTGCCGGCCTTCTCCACTGCCCGGCGCACCGCCAACACTGTTCCGCGGGCGACCTTGGCCCGATTGGCCAACGACCCGCCGAACTCGTCGGTGCGCCGGTTGATCAGCGGCGACAGGAACGAACTCGCGAAGTAGTTGTGCCCGAGATGGACCTCGACAGCGTCGAAGCCGGCGTCGATGGCATAGCGTGCCGCCGCGGCATGGGCCGCCATGACGTCGTCGATGTCGGCTCGGGTGGCGTGGCGGGCGAACCGCATCGACAGCGGGTTGAAGAACCGCACCGGCGCCAGCGCGGTGGCCTTGTTCGACCGCGCGTTGGCCACCGGACCGGCGTGACCGATCTGAGCGCTGATCGCCGCACCCTCGGCGTGGATGGCGTCGGTGAGGCGACGCAACCCGGGGATCGCCTCCGGACGCCAGTAGATCTGGTTGCCCTCGGTGCGGCCGCCCGGGGACACCGCCAGGTACGCCACGGTCGTCATGCCGACCCCACCGGCGGCAGGCAGCCGGTGGTAGGTGATCAGATCATCGGTGACCAGTGCGTTCGGGGTCGACGCCTCGAAGGTCGCCGCTTTGATGACACGGTTGCGCAGGGTGATCGGGCCCAGCTTGGCAGCAGTGAACACATCGTTGGGGGCTGTCATGTCGCAGAGCCTGCCACGGCTGCTGTCAGAATGGCAGCCGTGGGTGCAATCACTTTGGACGGCAAGGCCACGCGCGACGAGATCTTCGTCGATCTCACCGAGCGGGTGAAGAAGCTCACCGACTCCGGTCGCACGCCGGGGCTGGGCACGGTGCTGGTCGGTGACGACCCCGGTTCGCAGGCCTACGTGCGGGGAAAGCACTCCGACTGCGCCAAGGTGGGCATCAACTCGATCCGTCGCGACCTGCCCGCCGACATCAGCCAGTCGGCGCTCGAGGAGGTCCTCGACGAGCTCAACGCGAACCCTGACTGCACCGGCTACATCGTGCAGTTGCCGCTGCCCAAGCACCTGAACGAGAACGCTGCGCTCGAGCGGGTCGACCCCGGCAAGGACGCCGACGGGCTGCACCCGACGAACCTGGGCCGGCTCGTGCTCAACGAGCCGGCACCGTTGCCGTGCACGCCGCGCGGCATCGTGCATCTGCTGCGCCGCTACCAGGTCGAGATCGCCGGCGCGCACGTCGTGGTCATCGGGCGCGGTGTCACGGTGGGCCGGCCGCTGGGGCTGCTGCTGACCAGGCGCTCGGAGAACGCGACCGTGACGCTGTGCCACACCGCCACCCGGCATCTGCCACAGATCACCCGGGAGGCCGACATCATCGTCGCCGCGGCCGGGGTGCCGCACATGGTGACCGCGGAGATGGTGCGTCCGGGCGCGGCCGTGGTCGATGTCGGGGTCAGTCGCGACGACGCCGGCAAGCTCGTCGGCGACGTGCATCCCGGGGTTTGGGACGTCGCCGGCCACGTCTCCCCGAACCCCGGCGGAGTGGGTCCGCTGACCCGGGCGTTCCTGCTGACCAACGTCGTCGAGCGCGCCGAGGCCGCCGCAGCCTCGTGACGCTGAAGGATGTCGCCCGCAAGGTGTTCGCCGGGCAGTGGCCGATCTTGCTGGTCGGCCTGTTCCTGGTGGCCGCGTTCGGGTTGGTCGCCTTCGGTTACTGGCGTCGCGGTGCCGCCGTGATGGCGGTCGGTGTCGGAGTGGCCGCCGGCTTGCGGCTGATGCTGTCCGAGGATCGTGTGGGGTTGCTCGCGGTGCGCAGCCGCACGGTCGACGTGGTGACCACCGCGTCGGTCAGCGCGGCGATGCTGTACATCGCCTGGACCATCGATCCTCTCGGTACCAGCTGAGGCGCCCTCGTCGGTTGCGGACGATGTGTGTACTACGCCGCAGGCGATGTTTGGTTACTGCTCAGTAAGGTTACTCGTCCGCCGTCAGCGTTGTGACAGCTGTCACAGCACCGAGAGACGGGAGGCCTGATGTCGGCGATCAAAGCGTTGGCCCGGTGGAGCAAGGCTCCCGCGCGGGACGTCGAAACGGCGTCGGGACCCTGGGTCAACATCGTGCGGGGATTGGCGGCCCGGGCGACGACGCCGTTGCTGCCCGACGACTATCTGTCTTTGCTGAACCCGCTGTGGTCGGCGCGCGAACTGCGCGGCGAGATCATTGCGGTGCGGCGGGAGACCGAAGACACCGCCACGGTGTTCATCCGCCCGGGATGGGGTTTCGCCGGGGACTACCGACCCGGCCAGTACGTCGGCATCGGGCTGCGGGTCAACGGCCGGTGGCACTGGCGGTCGTATTCGTTGACCTCGGTGCCCGAACAGGACGGTGAGCAGATCTCGATCACGGTCAAGGCCACCCCCGAGGGGTTTCTGTCGACCCACCTGGTCAACGGTGTCGAACCGGGCACCGTCATCCGGTTGGCGGCGCCGAAAGGGGACTTCGCGCTGCCCGATCCGCCCCCGCCGGCACTGTTGTTCATCAGCGCCGGCAGCGGGATCACCCCGATCATGGGCATGCTGCGCTCGCTGCGGGCGCGCGAACAGCACCCCGACATCGTCCACGTGCACTCGGCGCCGTCGGCCGACGCGGTGATCTTCCACGACGAGCTGCGCGAACTGGAGAGCAAGCAGGACGGATACCGGCTGCATCTGCAGCTGACCGACAGCGACGGCCATGTCGACTTTGCGCAGTTCGACACGGTGGTGCCCGACTGGCGGGAACGTTCGGCGTGGGCCTGCGGTCCCGCGGCGATGCTCGACGATGTCGAAAACCTGTGGAAGGAGCACGGTCTCGACAGCGAGCTGCACATGGAGCGGTTCACCATCGCCGCCACCGACAAGGGCGGCGAGGGCGGCACCGTCACATTCGCCATCTCCGACAAGCAGGTCGAGGTCGACGGGGCGACGACCCTGCTCGAAGCCGGTGAGCAGGTCGGCATCCAGATGCCGTTCGGCTGCCGGATGGGAATCTGCCAGACCTGCGTGCTGCCGCTGGACGGCGGGCACGTCCGCGACATCCGCTCCGGTGACGAGCACGGCGCCGGCGATCGTATCCAGACCTGTATCTCCACCGCATCCGGCGACTGCACCATCAACATCTGAGAGGCAACCATGGCCATCACCGACATCAAGGCGTACGCCCACCTCACCGACGAGGACATCGAAGCGCTGGCGGCCGAACTCGACGCGATTCGTGCGGAGGTCGAGGAGTCACGCGGCGAGCGCGACGCTCGCTACATCCGGCGCACCATCCAGTTGCAGCGGGCGCTGGCCGCGGGCGGGCGTATCGCGTTGTTCGCCAGCAGCAGTCGCCTGGCCCGCATCGCGGGAACGGCGATGCTGGCCAGCGCCAAGATCATCGAGAACATGGAGCTGGGCCACAACGTCATTCACGGTCAGTGGGACTGGATGAACGATCCCGAGATCCACTCCACCGAGTGGGAATGGGACACCGCCTGCCCGTCGGCGCAGTGGAAGCACTCCCACAATTTCGTCCATCACAAGTACACCAACGTCGTCGGACTCGACAGCGACGTCGGCTACGGGATCATGCGGGTGACGCGTGACGAGCCGTGGGAGCCGTGGATGATCGGCAACCCGGTGTACAACCTGCTGCTGGGCACGCTGTTCGAGTGGGGCGTGGCGCTGCACCACATCGAGACCGAGAAGATCCGCAACAAGGAGAAGACCTGGGCCCAGGCGATGAAGGATCTGCGGGTCATGGGCAAGAAGATGGGCAGGCAGGCCGGCAAGGACTACCTGGTGTATCCGGCGTTGGCGGGGACGAACTGGAAGAGCACCCTCAAGTGCAATGTGGTCGCCAACCTGATCCGCAACTACTGGGCCTACATGGTCATCTTCTGCGGGCACTTCCCCGACGGGGCCGAGAAGTTCACCGTCGAGGAGTTCGAGAACGAGACGCGCGGGGAGTGGTATCTGCGGCAGATGCTGGGGTCGGCCAACTTCAACGCCGGACCCGTGATGGCGTTCATGAGCGGCAACCTCTGCTACCAGATCGAGCACCACCTGTTCCCCGACCTGCCCAGCAACCGGTACGCGGAGATGAGCGTGCGGATACGTGAGCTGTGTGAGAAGTACGATCTGCCCTACACCACCGGACCATTGGCCCGTCAGTACTGGCAGTCGTTCTGGACGATCCTCAAACTCGCGCTGCCCGATAGGTTCCTGCGGGCCACGCCGGACAACGCGCCCGAGACGAACTCCGAGCGCCGCTTCGAGGCGGCGGTGCCGCTGGCCAAGACCAACGGGGACACGTCGGGACAGCGTCGCGGTCTGCGCACGGCTATCCGGCAGCGGATGACGTCCGCAGCCTGACAATCCTGCCTGTGCTGCGCCGAATGTGACTGCGCTGCGCCGAGCGTGCTCTGCCGGTAGCGGTTTCACTCACCTGGCTACCGTGCGAGCACGTTCGGCGCACACGCTGGGCGAACCTGACGCCGGCCACGCCGACGCGGAGTCGCGCCGGCGGGGACGCTACTGCAGGCCGGCGGGGACGATGTCGCGGGCGGCCAGGAAGCTGGGGCGCCGGGATTTGGCGGCGAACGGCTCGACGAGGCCGTTGTCCACCGAGTTGAACACCAGGAACACGTTGGAGCGCGGATACGGCGTGATGTTCGAGCCCGACCCGTGCAGCAGGTTGGCGTCGAACCACAATGCGGTGCCCGCCGGTCCGGTGAACTGGTCGATGCCGCGTTCGTCGCACGCCTTGACCAGGGTGTCCTGGTCGGGGGTGCCGATGCGCTGGGATACCAGCGACGACGTGTAGTTGTCGTCCGGGGTCGCCCCCACGCACGGATAGAACGTCTGGTGCGAACCCGGCATCACCATCAGCGAGCCGTTGAACGGATAGTTGTCGGTGAGCGCGATCGAGCAGGAGACCGCCCGGATCGCGGGCATACCGTCTTCGGCGTGCCAGGTCTCGAAGTCCGAGTGCCAGTAGAAACCGCTCCCGGTGAAGCCCGGCATCATGTTGATCCGTGCCTGGTGGATGTACACGTCGCTGCCGAGCAGTTGACGCGCCACCGGCAGGACGGTCTCCAGGCCCACCACCTCGGCGATCAGATTGCTGAGCAGGTGCGGTTCGAACACCGAGCGGATGCCGCCACCGGGCTCGCGGATGACCCGCGGGTCATCGTGATCGAGCTCGGCGCCGAGGCGGTTGAGCTCCATCGACAACGGCGGCAGCCACTCCGGCCCGACGGTGCGGGGCCGGATGAGGTAGCCGCCATCGGCATAGCTCTGAAGCGCCTCGTCGTCGAGCGGGCCCTGATCGGCACTGCCCCACACACCGGGTTCGATGCGCGGGATCGGCGGGATCGCGTGGTCGAGTCGGGTTGGATAGTGGTCGTCAGTGCGTGTGTTCATAGGCAAAAACTTCGTTGGCTAGTTGGTCATGCGATTTGCGCTGGCGGAGGGTACGCCCCTGTCTCGTCGTGGACCTCACGGCCGGTGACCGGCGGGTTGAACACACACAGCATACGCATCTGCTCGTCGCAGCGGATGCGATGGCGTTCATGCCCGTTGAGCAGGTACATCGAGCCGGCTTTGAGCGGATGTTCCTCGCCGGTCTCGAGGTTGGTCAGCACGCCGGAGCCCTCGACCAGCCAGACGGCCTCCACGTGGTACTGGTAGTGGAACTCGTTGACCGAGCCGGCCTGAATCGTCGTCTCGTGGAACGAGAATCCGACCCCGTCGTCGGCCAGGATGATGCGCTTCGATCTCCAGGTCCCGTCCGACACATCGCGTTCGGTGCCGGTGATGTCGTCAGTGGTGCGCACGATCATGAAATTGTCACTCCTCGGGTGTGGGTTTCGGTCAGCCGAGTGCGGCGGAGATGGACTCGTCGAGCACCTCGAGCCCGGCGGTCAGGTCGGCCTCCGATGTGGTCAGCGGCGGCAGCAGCTTGACGACCTCGTCGGCCGGGCCACTGGTTTCGGCGAGCAGACCACGTTCGAAGGCAGCCTTGCAGACCGCGCCGGCCAGATCGGCATCCTCGAATTTCAGCCCCTGGACCATACCGCGGCCGCGGGCGCTGATGCCGTCCCGGTTGGCGGCCATCTTCTCCATCAGATCGCGCATGAGCGTGCCCTTGGACAGCGTCTCATCGCTGAATGTGCTGTCCTGCCAATAGGTTTCCAGCGCCTTGGTGGCGGTGATGAATGCCGGGTTGTGCCCGCGGAAGGTGCCGTTGTGCTCGCCGGGGGTCCACACGTCGAGATCGCGGCGGAACAGCGTCAGCGCCATCGGCAGCCCATAGCCGCTGATCGACTTGGACAGCGTGACGATGTCGGGGGTGATCCCGGCTGCTTCGAAGCTGAAGAACGGCCCGGTGCGCCCGCACCCCATCTGCACGTCGTCGACGATCAGCAGGATGTCGCGCTTTCGGCACAGCTGCTCCAGCGCCTGCAGCCACTCGGCGCGGGCGACGTTGACGCCGCCTTCACCCTGCACCGTCTCCACGATCACCGCGGCCGGCCGGTTCAGCCCGCCGCCGGAGTCGTCGAGCACCCGCTCGAACCAGTGGAAATCTTCGGTGACCCCGTCGAAGTAGTTGTCGTAGGGCATCGGGGTGGCGTGCACCAGCGGGATGCCGGCGCCGGCCCGCTTCATCGAGTTACCGGTCACCGACAGCGCGCCCAGCGTCATACCGTGAAAAGCGTTGGTGAAGTTGATGATCGATTCGCGACCGGTGACCTTGCGGGCCAGTTTGAGTGCTGACTCCACGGCGTTCGCGCCGGTCGGGCCGGGAAACTGCACCTTGTAGTCAAGTTTGCGCGGAGCCAGGATGACGTCGTTGAAGGTCCGCAGGAAGTCGGTCTTGGCCACCGTGGCCATGTCCAGCGAGTGGACGATCTTGTCCGAGGTCAGGTAGTCGATCAGGGCCTGCTTGAGCGCCGGGTTGTTGTGGCCGTAGTTCAGCGCGCCGGCACCGCCGAAGAAGTCCAGGTAGCGGCGCCCGTCGACGTCGGTGACCCAGGAACCCTGGGCGGTGTCCATGACGGTGGGCCAGCCGCGGCAGTAGCTGCGGACCTCGGACTCGATGCTGGTGTACTCGTCGGGAAGGCTGGGTTGCGACAGTGTCGACTCCGTAATGATGGTCATTGACATCCTTTCGTTCGACCTATTGCAGTTCTGCACTAGTCGTTTCAATTACTTCAATCGTTCAAAGGGGCCGTGATCGGTCCGATTCGCAGCAGTGGTTCGTCCTCGTGTGCGCCCTCGGGGTCCAGGTCTGCGGCCGAGAAGTGGTCGTGCTCGGTCATCGGCACACCGTGCCGGCGGGCCAGCCCGCCGAACAGCGCGCGCGATGATGCGTTACTCGGTGCGACGGTCGCCTCCACCGTCACCGGGTGTCCGCCGCGCTCGCTGCGGATGCGGTGCACAAGTGCGTCGAGCATGGCTCCACCGAGTCCGGTGCCACGCTCCGAGGCGGCGACCACGACCTGCCACACGAACAGCACGTCCGGTCGCTGCGGAGGGTGGTACCCACCGATGAACCCGCATACACGTCCATCTCGCTCCGCAACGATGGAACTATCGGCAAAGTCGGTGCACAGCAGCACATAGGCGTAGGTGGAGTTCAGGTCCAGCACACCGCTGTCGGCGACCAGCTTGTGCACGGCCAGCCCGTCGGCCGCGCGCGGACGGCGCAGGTGCTGTTCCCTGGGTTCAGGGCGTGGTTGCCCGCCTGGGGCGCTTTCACCTGAAAGATCGTTTAGCGCAGGGTTGACCGATTCCATAAGTTGTTAGCTGTCACCACCGAGTTACGTATCGCGTGTCGAATTTCAAATCGTCGGCCCAATGACCGTATGCGAGGTGACGTGCCGACTTCAAGTTGCTCGACGACGCAGTTGACCAGGTAGTCAGCCGTCCACACCGTGCTCAGCTGGGCAAACACGCACGAAGGCGTGTGCAAAACCTGTGAGCGTATTGTTTCCGAATTGTTACCTCGGCTGTGGGCTGGGTCATGCGACCATCGCGCGCACGCACACCGTCACGTAGGGCAGTGCCAGGCCGTTGGCGCCGGCCAGCGCGGGGTGCGTGTCAAGTAGCCGGCGGACCTGCTCGAGTGTGCGCGTGCGAACGTTCTCCGGCGAGGTGATGCAGTAACTGCGCGAGGCCACCAGGTCGATCAACGCCTGCGGGGTCAGGTAGCTGGTCCACTCCACCTGGTGCCGTGCGACATCGGTGAACGGCGTCGGCAGCTCGACCGTCTGGCTGAATGGGTCGGCCTCGTGGCCGATTATGCGCCCCAGCTCTTTGACCCAGCCGAGACGTTCGTCACGGTTGTTCCACACCAGCCCCAGCCGCCCCCCTGGTCGCAGCACCCGGGCCACCTCCTGGATCGCCCGCTCGGGGTCGAACCAGTGCCAGGCTTGGGCCACCAGCACGGCGTCCACGCTGTCGTCGGGCAGGGGAATCTCCTCCGCCGTGCCCAGCAGCGCCGGTGTGTCGGGCAACGACCGGGTCAACAGCTCCAGCATCTCCGGAACCGGGTCGACGGCGACGACGTCGAGGCCGCGCTCGACCAGGCGGGTGGTGAGCTTGCCCGTCCCGGCGCCCAGGTCCAGGACACGGCGTGCACCGTCGGGGAGCAGCCAGTCGATGGCCTCGGGCGGATACGACGGGCGACCACGCTCGTAGGCGGCGGCCTCGGCGCCGAACGACAGGGAGCGCTGTCGCGAGGTCTCGGTCACCGCTCCGCGAGTTCCAGGGTCCGGCGGATCAGTTTGCCGACAGCCTCGGTTTCGAGCAGGAAGCCGTCGTGTCCGTATTTCGAGTCGACCACGTCGAGACCGTCGCAGCCGGGCAGCAACTCGGCCAACTCGGCTTGCAACCGCAGCGGGTACAGCCGATCGGAGGTGATGCCACCGACCACCGCGGGCACCGGGCAGCCCCGCAGCGCGGCTTCGATCCCCCCGCGGCCACGGCCGACGTCGTGGCTCGACAGCGCGTCGGTGAGAGTGACGTAGGTTCCGGCGTCGAAGCGCGCGACCAGCTTTCGGCCCTGGTACTGCAGATAGCTCTGTACCGAGTAGCGTCCGCCGTCACCGGGGTCCTCCCCGGCCTGCGGGTCGTTGCCGAATCGGTCGTCCAGTTCGTGCTCGCCGCGGTAGGTCAGATGTGCGAAGCGCCGCGCGATCTCGAGGCCGACGTCGGGGCTGCGGCCTGTGCCGTAGTAGTCGCCGCCGCACCAGTTCGGGTCGGCCTTGATGGCCGCGACCTGGTTGGACTGTGTGCCGATCTGGTCGGCGGTCGCGCGGGCGCCGACGGCCAGGACCAGCCCGGCCCGGACCCGGTCGGGATGGGTGATCATCCACTCCAAGGCACGGGCACCGCCCATCGAGCCGCCGACGACGGCGGCGACTTCGCTGATACCGAGGCGGTCCAGCACCGCGATGTCCGCGGCCACCTGATCGCGGATCGACACCGCGGGAAAGCGTGAGCCCCAAGCTTTTCCGTCGGGCGCGGGCGAGCCCGGCCCGGTGGAGCCGCGGCATCCGCCCAGCACGTTGGTCGAGATCGCGCACCAGCGGTCGGTGTCGATCGGGGCACCCGGTCCGGCCACCCCATCCCACCATCCGGCGGTGGGATGACCGGGCCCGGCCGGTCCGATGATGTGCGAGTCGCCGGTCAGCGCGTGCAGCACCATCACCACGTTGTCCCGCTCGGGCGACAGTGTGCCCCAGCGCTGCACCGCGATCGACACGTCGTCGACGACCCGACCGTTCTCCAGGGTGAGCGAGCCGATGTCGACGACACCGACCTCGCCTTCGGGGGGCAGTGTCACCGGATGCGCAACCACGTCCACGATTGTCACGTCACGATCCCTAGAACGAGGCAACGGTGTGCGGATCCGTACTCGTGGAAGCCGACCGGGCGGCCCCGGCGGCGGCGAAGCCCTGTTCGAGGTCGGCGATGATGTCGTCGATTCCTTCGATGCCGACCGCGAGACGGACCAGGCCCGGGGTGACCCCGCTGGCGAGCTGCTCCTCGGGCGACAGCTGCTGGTGCGTCGTCGACGCCGGATGGATGACCAGGGAGCGGACATCGCCGATGTTGGCGACATGGCTGTGCAGGGTCAGCGCGTTGACGAAGGCCTTGCCGGCATCGATGCCGCCCTCCAGTTCGAAGGCCAGCACCGCGCCGGTTCCCTTGGGCGCCAGCTTCTTCCCGAGCTCGTGCCACGGTGAGCTGGGCAGCCCGGCGTAATTGACCGAGATGACGTCGGGGTGTGCGGCCAGGTATTCGGCCACCCGCTGCGCGTTGGCCACATGGCGTTCCATGCGCAGGCTCAACGTCTCCAGGCCCTGCGCGATCAGGAAGGCGTTGAACGGTGAGGCCGCCGAACCGAGGTCGCGAAGCAATTGCACCCGCGCCTTGAGCGCGAACGCCGGCGCGCCCAGTTCGGCGAACACCACACCGTGGTAGCTCGGATCGGGGTTGGTGAAGCCGGGGAAGCGGCCGTTGGTCCAGTCGAAGGTGCCGCCGTCGACGATCACGCCGGCGATCGCGGTGCCGTGTCCGCCCAGATATTTGGTCGCCGAGTGCACGACGATGTCCGCCCCGTGGGCGAGCGGCTGGATCAGATACGGCGTGGCGATCGTGTTGTCGACGATCAGCGGGACCCCGGCGTCGTGGGCGACGGCTGCGACGGTCGGAATGTCGAGGACGTCGATCTGCGGGTTGGAGATCGTCTCCCCGAAGAACGCCTTGGTGTTCGGCCGGACCGCGGCACGCCACGACTCGGCATCGTCGGGGTTGTCGACGAAGGTGACGTCGATGCCGAGCTTGGGCAGCGAGTAGTGGAACAGGTTGTAGGTTCCGCCGTAGAGGCGCGGGCTGGAGACGATGTGATCGCCGGCGTTGGCGATGTTGAGGACCGCGAACGTCTCCGCGGCCTGGCCGGAGGCCAGGAACAGGGCGGCCACCCCGCCCTCGAGGGCGGCGATGCGCTGTTCGACGACGTCGGTCGTCGGGTTCATGATCCGCGTGTAGATGTTGCCCGGTTCAGCCAGGCCGAACAGCGCCGCGGCGTGATCGGTGCTGTCGAAGCTGTAGCTGGTGGTCTGGTAGATCGGCAGAGCCCGCGCGTGGGTGGCGGTGTCGGGCTGCTGTCCGGCATGGACCTGCTTGGTCTCGAACGACCACCGGGCGCTGGGGTCGGTGTTGTGCTCGCCGCTCATTGTTGTGTTCTCCTCCGCGAAGGGGCCTGGAATGGGTGAGGTGATCGCTGCTGCGCGTTACCGACAACAGTGGATCGGTGACCTCGCCATCAGGTGTCCCCATCTACTCAGGGGGCCCGTTCACGGCGGACCCGCGCTTGCCGCGTAGCCGGTGTGGCTACTCAACCTGGTTCATCACCCGGGGCACCCCACCGCGGTTGGAGGGTTGCCGGCCAGCAAGCCGGGGCTTCACGCTGGCGCTCATGACCGAGACGAAGCGTAGCGCACTGCGCAGCGACGATGCCAGCGGGTTGGACGCGCGGAGGTGCTGACCGGCGTCAGCCGGTGGCCTGCCCAGGGTCGGCGCGGGAGTCGGAGTGCCGGTCGATGAAGTCGGCGATCAGCGCCGAGATCTGGTCGGGTGCCTCGAGCATCGGAATGTGTCCGACGCCGGGCAGGCGGACGACCTCGGCGCTGTCGGGCAGATGCTGCAGGAAGTAGCGGTTGCCGCGGGGAGTCGGGAACACCCGGTCCTTCTCGCACAGCACCAGTTGGGTCGGCGCGCCGAGACCGGCCAGCTCCAGCAGTCCGGGTAGGTGCAGCGTCTTGACCAGCAGCTGCAGGTAGGCGCGGCAGTGGGTGGCGTCCTCGACGAGGGCGCGCAGCTCGGCCTCGGGCGGTCCGTCGGCGGGTCCGCTGACCGGAAGGGTCGCCAGCCGGCGGACGAACGGCCACGTCAGGATGCGCGGACCCACCAGCCGGGCCGCGATCAGCGCCGGGCCGCCGAGGACGAACTTCAGCACGGTTTCGTACTTGGACAGCGAGTGATGCGGCCACCCTCCAGCCGGGGCGATCGCGGTCAACGTCCGGGCCCGGCCGCGGCGCTCGAGCTCGAATGCGGCCCAGCCGCCCAGCGAATTGCCCACGATGTGGGCGGTCTGCCAGCCCAGCTCGTCCATCCGCTGCTCGATGTCGTCGACGAGCATCGCGGTGTGCAGCAGCCAGCTCGGCGACGGACGCCCGCCGTGGTGGCCCAGCATCGTCGGGGCGTACACCTCGAACCGACCCGTGGCGGCCAGGTCGGCAGCGACGGTGTTCCAGACGTTCTGCGAGCACAGGAAAGGGTGCAGCAGCAGGACCGGCTCGCCGGTTCCGGCGTGGATCGGCTCTCGTTGTGCCATGCGCCCGACACTAAGGTGATACCGCCGGTACCGCAAGAATGTGCGCGCCGACCGGCCCGTTATGGTCGGCGGTCGTGACAGGCCCTCTCACGGTGAGCACCGTCAACGTCAACGGCATCCGGGCGGCGGTCAAGCAGCGCTCGGCCGAGAACCTCGGGTTGTTGCCGTGGCTGAGGCAGACCACCACCGACGTGGTGTGCCTGCAGGAGACCAGGGCGGACGACGAGCAGCTCGCCGCCGCGCTGGCCCCGGCATTGGCCGACGGCTGGCATCTGGCCTCGGCCACGGCGCACGTCAAAGGCCGCAACGGTGTCGCCCTGCTGTCCCGCGCGCCGTTCGACGACGTCAGGATCGGCTGCGGCGCCGAGGAATTCGCCTGCCACGGCCGCTACATCGAGGCGGACACGGCCGGGGTGACGGTGGGCAGCGTGTACGTGCCCACCGGCGAGGCCGAGACCGAACGGCAGCGGGAAAAAGAGCGCTTCATGGCCGCCGTGCAGGCGCGGATGGCCGATCTGCTGGCGCGAGGTGCCGATGCGGTGCTGTGTGGGGACTGGAACATCGCGCACACCGAGAACGACATCAAGAACTGGAAGGGCAACGTCAAGAAGGCCGGCTTCCTGCCTCAGGAGCGGCAGTGGTTGACCGACCTGCTGGCCACCGGCTGGACCGACGTCGTGCGCCAGGCGCATCCCGGGGTGCCCGGCCCGTACGCGTGGTGGTCGTGGCGCGGCAAGGCGTTCGACAACGACGCCGGCTGGCGCATCGACTACCAGCTCGCCACCCCGAAGCTGGCCGCGCGCGTGGCGTCGGTGCGCACCGAACGGCCGGCCGCCTACGCGTTGCGCTGGTCCGACCATTGTCCGGTCACCGTCGAATACCGCTGACCACGAGGACACTCAGGCCGCCGGGCAGCCCTCCCGGTTGGGGCCGTCCAGGGCCGCGGGGGCGTTCTCGATGGCGGCGTGCACCGCGTCGAGGACCGCCGGATCCCACGTCAACGCGGTCTGCCAATCCAGGTCGGCCAGGTTGGACACATAGATGCTGTGCGTGTCGTCGAACACATGGCAACGCCGGTGCGGCAGCACGGGATCGCCGATATCGGCGGCCAGCGCGCTCTGCAACGCCACCAGGCCGTCGTTGGGCCAGACCGCCGAGTTCACCGGACCCTGCTTGGTGAACTTCTTGCCGCCGATCAGCACCACGGGGATCTGGTCGAGGACCCCTGACTGGAATTCGTTCCAGCCGTTCTCGCCCATCAGGTACGCCTGATTGACTTCTCGGCCCGAACCGGCCATCAACCGCTGCACCTCGGTCTTCATGTCCTTCATCGCGCTCTCGCAGAATTCGTCACCGAGGCAGTCGGACAGCGGAAGCAGACCGTTCGCGTAGTCGGACAGATAGGAACCCTGCCACGGTGTCCCGAGGGTGGTCAGCGAGCGGACGCGCACCGGAGAATCCGTCGACACGAGCACCCGGATCGCGGCGCGGGAGTACAGACCGCCCATCGAGTGGCCGACCAGGTCGACCTCGTTGACGCCTTTCTCGGTGTGCAACCACGTCAGGAAGCGCGCCAGGTGCTCGCCGGCGGTGTCGATGCTGCCGGTGGAATTGACCGTCATGTTCTCCGGCAGCGTGACCGGGCAGACCCCGAACGCGCCGAAGCCGGTCTGGTCGACCACCTGTCCGCGTCCGGCCATCGCCGGCGACGTGTACACCGTCAGCCCCTTGTCGAGCAGGTACTCCCGCAGTGCGGTGTCGGTGTTGCCGGCCGCGAGCCCGGTGGCACACGCCTGGTCCGGGGTGGTGAACGGGCTCGTCGCGTCGCCTCCTGAGACGATGACCGCCGCGCTCGTCGAGTCGCGGGACGCGGATCCACCGTCGCTCTGGCATCCGGCCAGTGCCGCCGTCATCACCGCGGTCACACCCAAAGCCAGCAATCGTCGCACGAAGCGGAATGCTAGCCCTGCCGGCGGTGACCCGTACCGGAGTTGACCGCAGACGTCGCGGCAACCCCGTCAGCGTCACGGCCCAGATGGCGCAGGAGTTGGGCGAAGTCGTCACCGACGTCGGCGTCGGTCGCGGTTGGCTGGACCGAGCGCGCGAACGGGAAGGCGTCGTCGTCGCGAATCTCGCCGTCGGGCACCGCCATTGCGATGGGCAGCGCAGCGGCGATGACATCGGCGGGCAAGCGGTACGGCCGTCCGAGCGTGGTGGCGACGTCCCATCCGTGCACCACGTAATCGACGAAGTGGAAGCCCAGTGCCATCGCGCCGGGCACGGTGATCTCGGGTCCGAGTTCAGGCAGAGCGAACAGCGCGTCTTCGACGCCGTCGGTGGCGAACGCCCGGAGCGCGTCGTCGGCGGCCGAAGCGTAGGTGCCGGCCGGATCGGCAGTCACGGCGCCCGCGTAGGACTCGGCGTTCCACACCGCGTGCTCGCGACCGCCCCCGCGCGCCGCCGCGGCGAATCCATGATGCTGGGCGGTCATGTGGGTCAGCAGGTCCGCAAGCGTCCACCCGGCGCACGGCGTGAGCAGCGTCAGCATGTCGGGCCGCACGTGTCGGACCACCGCGACGGAGGACTCGATGGCGGTCCGGTGCTGAGCGTTGAACGTGTACATGAGCGGATAATAGGCATCCGCACATCATTGTGCAATGCTTATGCTGTCGCGGTGGCCTCCGGAACGCGCCCCGATCTCGCGGCGATGCTCACGCCGCTGCTGCGCGAACTGGTTGCCGCAGAGAAGCCGGCTCTCGCCCGAAACGACCTGACCATGTGGGGTTATGTCGTGCTGTGTGCGTTGGATCGAGGGACAGTACGGACACAGGCCGCGCTCGCGCAGGCGGTGAACGCCGACAAGACCCGGATCATCGGCACTCTCGACGAACTGCAGGACCGGAACTTGATCGAACGACGTCCCGACCCTGAAGACCGACGGGTTCGGCTACTGGCGATCACCGATGCGGGTCGTGCGGTCAAAGAAGCGGCGCAGGCGGAGATCCAATCGGGCGAAGAACGATGGCTGGGCCTGTTGACCGCCGAGGAACGCTCGGTGTTCCTGCGCGCGCTCCAGCGGATGACCCACGCGTGACCTCGCGCCCAGCAATGGGAAAATGGTCAGCACCATGAGCACCACAACCAAGCCGGTCGTCTTCTCCGGCGCGCAGCCGACCTCGGATTCCCTGCATCTGGGCAACGCCCTGGGCGCGGTGGCCCAGTGGGTGGGTCTGCAGGACGGCCATGACGCCTACTTCTGCGTCGTCGACCTGCACGCGATCACCGTCGCGCAGGAACCCGAGACTCTTCGCAAACGCACCCTGGTCACCGCCGCGCAGTACCTGGCCCTGGGTATCGACCCGCAGCGGGCCACCGTGTTCGTCCAGAGCCACGTCCCAGCCCATGCTGAATTGGCCTGGGTGCTGGGGTGTTTCACAGGTTTCGGACAGGCCTCGCGGATGACGCAGTTCAAGGACAAGTCGCAGAAGCAGGGTGCTGATGCCACCACGGTCGGCCTGTTCACCTATCCGGTGTTGATGGCTGCCGACGTGTTGCTCTACGACACCGACCTGGTGCCCGTCGGTGAGGACCAGCGCCAGCACCTGGAACTGGCACGCGATCTGGCGCAACGGATGAACGCCCGATTCCCGGACACGTTCGTGGTGCCCGAACCGATGATCCCCAAGGCCACGGCCAAGATCTACGACCTGTCCGACCCGACCGCGAAGATGAGCAAGTCGGCGGCCACCGACGCGGGGCTGATCTCGCTGCTCGACGATCCGGCCAAGACCGCCAAGAAGATCCGGTCCGCCGTCACCGACAGTGAACGCGAGGTCCGCTTCGACCCGGAGGCCAAACCGGGGGTGTCCAACCTGCTCACCATCCAGGCCGCGGTCACCGGCGCCGACATCGACAAGCTCGTCGACGGTTATGCCGGACGAGGGTACGGAGACCTCAAGAAGGAGACCGCCGATGCGGTCGTGGAGTTCGTCACGCCGATCAAGAACCGGGTCGACGAGCTCCTTGCCGACCCCGCAGAACTGGAGAGTGTGCTGGCCACCGGTGCGCAGCGCGCACGTGAAGTGTCTGGACAGACGTTGCGGCGGGTATATGACCGCCTAGGGTTCTTGCCAGCGAAACCATAAGCCGTCGCTGGGCGACGACGACAGATCCAGGGGGTCGGATGACCGGGCCGTCCGCGACCGAGGCCGACGAGAAGCCCGGTTTCCTCGACCGGATGCGTGCCCGCATGCCGTGGTTCGACCACGTCATGCGGGCCCAGGAGCGTTACGCCTCCAGCAAAGGTGACTTCTACGCAGCGGGCATCACCTATTTCACGATCTTCGCGCTGTTCCCGCTGCTGATGGTCGGGTTCGCGGTCGGAGGCTTCGTGCTCGCCAGCCGGCCCGAGCTGATCGTCGAGATCGAGGAGCAGATCCGCGCGAACGTCTCCGGGGACCTCGGTCAACAACTCATCGAGCTGATGGAGTCCGCGATCGAATCACGCGCCACCGTGGGCATCATCGGTCTGGCCACCGCGGCCTGGGCCGGGCTGGGCTGGATGAACAATCTGCGCGAGGCGCTCAGCCAGATGTGGGGGCTCTACCGTGACGAACTGCCCGGGTTCGTCAAGAAGAAGCTGTCGGACCTGCTCGCCCTGGTGTCGCTGTTCCTGGCCAGTGTGTTGACGCTGGCACTGACGGCGCTGGGCAACACGACCGTGATCCAGGACATCCTGATGTGGTTCGGGTTCCCCGACTCCACCGCCCTGAGCGTGCTCCTGCGTGTGGCGTCCATCGCGATCTCGATCCTGGTGTCGTGGCTGCTGTTCACCTACGTCATCGCCCGGCTGCCGCGCGAGTCGGTCAGCCTGCGCAGCAGCATGCGCGCCGGGCTGATCGCCGCGGTCGGGTTCGAGATCTTCAAGCTGGTCGCCTCGATCTACCTGAAATCGGTGCTGACCGGCCCGGCGGGCGCGACGTTCGGTCCGGTGCTGGGCCTGATGGTGTTCGCCTACATCACCGCGCGGCTGGTGCTCTTCTCCACGGCATGGGCGGCGACGCTGCCGGAGAACATGGGGGAGGAGCCCGTCCCGGCCCCCGGGCCGGCGGTCATCAACAACCGCATCATCCACCGTCCCGGCCTTCGTCCCTGGCAGGCCGCTGCGGCGGTCGCCGCGGGAGCGGCTGGCGCGCTGAGTCTTTCGCGGTGGCGGCAGCGGTAGTCGTCAGTGCTGCGGGCGCCGGTTGAGCGCTCGTGCGCCCATGATGAGGCTGAACACGATCACACTGCCGATCACGCCCACGCCGACCCGCACCGGCATCGCGTCAGCGTCGGGCAACACGGCGTCGGCCATGGTGGTCGTCGTCGCGGACTCGGGGCCCGGTTCCGGCGCGACGAGCGCCGGATCGGGTTCGATCAAGGTCCCCACCTTGGTGCCGGGCGCGGTGGCGAATCCGTAGTCGAGCAGCCGTACCGCTTGCTCCCACGGCGCGATCGGCTGGCGGGTTCCGCGCAGCAACACCGCGATCAGCCGGCGGCCGTCGCGTTCGGCCGCGCCGACGTACGTCTGGCCCGCATCGTCGGTGAAGCCGGTCTTGCCGCCCAGCGCCCCGGGATAGTTGGCGAGCAGCCTGTTGTCGTTCTCGATCGGGTAGCTCGACCCGTCCCGGCCGGGGAAGGTGAAGTCGCGGGTGGCCACGATGTCCGCGAACACCGGGTTCTTCCAGGCGTATCGGTAGAACAGGCCCAGGTCGTACACCGAGGTGCTCATGCCGGGTCCGTCGAGTCCGGACGGGGTGGCGATCCGGGTGTCTCGGGCGCCCAGTTGCCCGGCGAGCACGTTGAGCTTGTTCAGCGTGGTCTGCATGCCGCCCATCTGCATGGCCAGCGCGTGCGCCGCGTCGTTGCCGGAGTACATCAGCAGCCCGTGCAGCAGGTCGTTGATGGAGTAGAAGCCGCCCTCGCCGACCCCGACCTTGGTGCCCTCCTGGGCCGCGTCGTCGGCGGTGCCCGGCACCACTTTGTGCAACGGCAGATCGCGCAGCGCCTGCGCGGCGGTGGCGACCTTGATGACGCTGGCGGGCCGGTGCCGGCCATGCGGGTCGCGGGCGGCGATGACGTCGCCGGTGTCGAGGTCGGCGACCAGCCAGGCTTCCGCCGAGACCTCCTCGGGTACCGGCGGGGTGCCCGGGGCGGTGATGATGCCGCAGCCGGACAGCGCGTCGCCGCCCATCGGTTTGGCGGGCACGGGCAGCGGAGCCGGCGGATCACCGAACTCGGGTACCTCCGACAGGTCGACAGCCGGCGGTGTCGTTTCGCGGTAGGGGCAGATGTTGGGGTCGACGGCGGGGTCGGCCGCCGCGCCCGGGGCCATCACCAGCATCCCGGCCATGACCAGCGCCGACGCGCGCACGCAGAACTTCCGTAGGGTCGCCATCGTGAGCGCAGATTAAGCGATGCGGGCCGTCGGATCGGTGCGCCACGCGGTGACTGTTGTGATCAGTGTTGCAATTGTGACTCGCCCTCTCCGTTCAGACTGCGACCACTGCGGGGTCCTCTCGCACTTTCCCGCCAGGAGCGCAGCCTCAACGCAGGGGCCGTGACTTTCGTCGGCCGAACTAGGGTGGTGCCAACGCCGCGTCACGCTAAGGACCCCATGTTCATCCTTGTTCTCGGCTCGATCCTCGGGCTGATGCATCTCTATGTCTGGAAGCGGACGGTCAAGGACACGACCTCGCCCGGCCGGACGAGAGTCCTGATGTCGGCGGCTCTGGTGCTGCTGCTGGCGCTGTTGATCGCCGCCCTCGTGTTGCCCCGGACACTCGGGGTGACCCACACCGGGTGGGTGGCCTGGCCGGGATACCTGTGGTTCGGCGTGGTGGTGTACCTGTTCCTGCTGCTGCTCGCGGTGGAGCCGGTGCGGCTGGTGCTGTGGCTGGCGCGTCGGCGCCGGCGCGCCGACCCACCGGCGGCGGAGCCGACCGTGGATCGCCGGGTGTTTCTGGCCCGCACCACCGCCGCAGCAGCGGGAGTCGCGGCCGTCGGGTTGGTCGGCGTCGGCGCCACCACCGCGCTGCGGCGCCCCGATCTGCTCCGCGTTCCGGTCCGCCTGCGGCGCCTCGACCCTGCGATGGACGGCTTCCGCATCGCCGTGGTGTCCGACATCCATCTGGGACCGCTGCGCGGACGGGCACACACCGAACGGATCGTGTCGATGATCAACGCGACCGAACCCGACCTGGTAGCCGTCGTCGGCGATCTGGTCGACGGGACCGTGGCCGAGCTCGGCTCCGCCGCACAACCGCTGCAGGACTTGGTCTCCCGCGAGGGGACATTCTTCGTGACAGGCAATCACGAGTACTTCGTCGAGGACACCGCCGAGTGGTTGACCGAACTCGAACGGTTCGGGATGAACATTCTGCGCAACGAGAGCACCCGGATCCGTCGCGGCAGCGGTGGTTTCGTCCTCGCCGGTGTCAACGATCCTGCCGGCGACTCGGATTCAGCCGGGCCGGACTACGAACGGGCGCTGGCCGGTGCGACCCCCGACCAACCCACGATCTTGTTGGCGCACCAACCGGTCCAGGTGCAGCAGGTGGCGCAGCGGGGCGTCGACCTCCAGCTCTCCGGTCACACCCATGGCGGTCAGATGTGGCCGTTCCACTACGCGGTCGAGCTGGCCCAGCCCGCGTTGGCCGGGTTGTCCGAGGTGGACGGGACGCAGCTGTACGTCACCCGCGGAGCAGGCTTCTGGGGACCACCCGTCCGTATCGGGGCGCCGCCGGACATCAGCGTGTTGACGTTGCGCAGCGACAGCGTTTAGCCCCTGATCCGGCCGGGCATTTCTTATCAAGTTCACGGCAAACGACGACGCAAATACTCAGGTCACCTGGGCACGCTTGTCATATCCAGCCTCAGCGGAAGGGCTCTGAACATGATGCCGACCATGACGACGAAGACCGCCGCCAACCCTGTTGTCCACCTGGAATCGCACCCGGCCTGGCGTGCGTCGCGACGGCGTGCCCGCGAGCTCGACGAGGCGATGCGCCGACATCCGTCCTACCAGTCGAGGACAGAACTGCCGCCGGTTCGACTGCACAGCGTCTAGCACCGCGACGAAAAGGGGCACCCCGGGTACTCGGGGTGCCCCTCTGTCGTCGGGCGGTCCGCTCAGCGGACTCCTGCCTGATTATCCGCTCAGCGGACTCCTGTCCGATTATCCGCTCAGCGGATGTCGACGTAGTAGACCTGGCCGGTGACGACGTCCTGGCGGTTGTCGTCGTTGTAGCCGGTGTTGGGCACGGTGCCGCGCAGGGCCGGTCCCGGTTGGACGGCGACGACGGTCGCCTGCGACAGCGGGGTGTCGGACAGGCGGTTGACGATGACGCGGTTGCCGTCGGCTTCGAGCTGGCTGATGGTCTGCTGGGCATCGGAGCCACTCGGGGCGGCGGCGGCGGGGGCGGCCAGTCCCAGGACGGCGGCGGTCAATCCGGCAGCGGCGGCGGTGGCGACAGTGATGCTCTTCATCTCGGTTCCTCTTTCTGATCTTGAGTTCTGCCCGGTGTAACCCGCAGGTCAGGCAGTTGATTTCCGCTGGCAGAAATTGACCGGTCGCTGGCAGGAATCGACTACTCCCGCGCCAAAACCGGGTGGTAGCCGGAATACTGTGATGGTCGTCAGCGTCGATGACACACGCCGGCCTCACGAGCACGATCGACGCCAGGCAGGTCCGAACCGATCGACAGCGAAGGAACCCGCATGGCCACCATCACCACGTCCGACGGCACCGAGATCTTCTACAAGGACTGGGGTTCCGGCCGGCCCATCGTCTTCAGCCACGGCTGGCCGCTGTCGTCGGACGACTGGGACAACCAGATGTTGTTCTTCGTGCAGCAGGGCTACCGGGTCATCGCCCATGACCGACGCGGTCACGGCCGCTCCACCCAGACTCCCGGCGGTCACGACCTCGACCACTACGCCGACGATCTCGCGGCGCTCACCGAGCACCTCGACCTGCGCGGCGCCATCCACGTCGGTCACTCCACCGGCGGCGGCGAGGTCGTCCGTTATCTCGCGCGCCACGGACAGAGCCGGGTCGCCAAAGCCGCCCTCATCAGCGCGGTGCCGCCGTTGATGGTGCGCACCGAGGCCAACCCCGACGGGTTGCCGAAGGACGTCTTCGACGATCTGCAGTCGCAACTGGCCGCCAACCGGTCGGTGTTCTACCGCTCGCTGGCCGCCGGACCGTTCTACGGGTTCAACCGACCCGACACCGAGCCGTCGGAGGCGATCATCGAAAACTGGTGGCGCCAAGGAATGATGGGAGACGCGTTGTCCCACTACGATGGCATCGTGGCGTTCTCCCAGACCGATTTCACCGAGGATCTGACGAAGATCACCGTGCCCGTCCTGGTGATGCACAGTGTCGACGACCAGATCGTCCCCTACGTGGCGTCGGGTCCGAAATCGGCTGAGCTGCTTCAGAACGCGACGCTGAAGACCTATCAAGGCTTTCCGCATGGCATGCCGACCACCCACGCGGACACCATCAACGCCGACCTCCTCGACTTCATCAAGGAGTGACTGACCCCCCCGCGTTCAGAATGCGCTCACGGTGCTGCTCTCTCGCACTTTCCCGCCACAGCCGCAGTCTCAACGCCGGGGGAGTCGGGTCTGCTCGAGGTCGACCCAGCCGAGGTATCCCGCGCCGATGCTGCCCAGCCAGAGCCGCCCGTGGGCCTCGACGGCTGCGGTGACCATGCTGAAGTCCGGATGGGTGGTGCGCAGACCCGCAACCGGTTCGCCGCTGTCGGGGTCGAACGCCACCGCCCACACCACCGACGCCGGTTTCGGCTGCAGGCGTGGTGGTAGTCGCCACACCATCTTGCGCAACATCGGTGGCCCTGCCGCCAGGCGATCGGCCACCGGGTTGGCCGGGGTGACCATGGCGCACCAGATCCGGCCGTCGGCCCCGGTCGACAGGTTGTCGGGCATTGCGGGCAGGTTGACCGCCAGCGGTGTCAGCTGACCGGCCTGCGGGCCGGTCAGCCAGTACTTGGACAGGCGCCGGCCCTGTGTCTCGGCGATCACCAGCGCCGAGCCGTCCGCGGTCAGCGTCACCCCGTTGGCGAAGTACAGACCGTCGACGACGGTGGTGACGGTGCCGTCCGGGTCGAGGCGGTGCAGCGCCCCGCGCCCGCGCGCCTCCAGGATGGCCCCGACATAGTCGGCGACCGTGAACGCGCTCGTCGACTCGGTGAAATAGACGGTGCCGTCCGCGGTTTCGACCACATTGGAGCAGAACTGCAAGATCCCGCCACCGACCTGCGTGACGAGGGTCGTGACATCGCCGGTGGCGGTGTCGACGGAGAGCAGCCCCTTCGGGCTGTCGCATACCAGCAGCCGTCCGTCCGCACGGAAACCCAGGCCGAGCGGACGCCCGCCGGTGTTTGCGACGACCTCGGCGGCGCTGCCGTCGGGTCGCAACCGCACGATGCCGCCGTCGTGGGCACCGGTCCACAACTGCCCGTCACTGCCGACGCGGACATCCTCGGGCTCGCCGCCGGGCACCGGTACCAGGTTGATCACCGGAGCGGGGACCTCGGGTAGCGCGTCCACGGCGGGGGCCTGCCACCGCACCGGATCGACGGGTGGCTTGGACCTCGCGGGGACCTTCACACCAGAAGTCTCGCCGGAATTGCGCTCCGCGAGGGGAGTTCGCGCGAAAACGCGCTCGGAACGCAATTCCGGCGGAGACGTCTACATGCGTGCCGAGGCCTCGCTCAGTACGCCGTGCAGGATGTCGTAGATCGCGTCGAACTCCTTCTGCCCGCAGATCAGCGGCGGAGCCAACTGCACCACTGGGTCGCCGCGGTCGTCGGCGCGGCAGTACAACCCCGCCTCCCACAACGCCGGCGTCAGGAACCCGCGCAGCAGCCGCTCGCTCTCCTCGTCGTTGAAGGTCTCCTTGGTGGCCTTGTCCTTGACCAGCTCGATGCCGTAGAAGAACCCTTCACCGCGCACGTCACCGACGATCGGCAGGTCGTGCAGCTTCTCGAGCGTGGCGCGGAACGCCGGCGCCATCTGCTTGACGTGGTCGTTGATGCCTTCACGTTCGAAGATGTCGAGGTTGGCCAGGGCCACCGCCGAGGACACCGGGTGCCCGCCGAAGGTGTAGCCGTGCCCGAACGTGGTCTTGCCGTCGTTGAACGGCTCGAACAACCGGTCGCTGGCGATCATCGCCCCGATCGGGGAGTACCCCGAGGTCAGACCCTTGGCGCAGGTGATCATGTCGGGTACGTAATCGAAGTCGTCGCAGGCGAACATCGACCCGATGCGGCCGTAGGCGCAGATCACCTCGTCGGAGACCAGCAGGACGTCGTACTCGTCGCAGATCTCGCGGACCCGTTCGAAGTAGCCGGGCGGCGGCGGGAAGCAGCCGCCGGCGTTCTGCACCGGCTCCAGGAAGACGGCCGCGACGGTGTCGGGGCCCTCGAACTCGATGGCCTCGGCGATGCGGTCGGCGCAGTAGGCGCCCCATGCCTTGATGTCGGTGTCATACGGCGCGGGTGCGCGGTAGAAGTTGGTGTTCGGCACCCGGAACCCGCCGGGGGTCAGCGGCTCGAACGGCTTCTTGAAGTCGGGCAGGCCGGTGATGGCCAGCGCGCCCTGAGGGGTGCCGTGATAGGCGATGGCCCGCGAGATCACCTTGAACTTGCCGGGCTTGCCGGTCAGCTTGAAGTACTGCTTGGCCAGCTTCCAGGCTGATTCGACGGCCTCGCCGCCGCCGGTGGTGAAGAACACCCGGTTCAGGTCGCCGGGGGCGTAGTGGGCGAGACGCTCGGCGAGCTCGATCGCCGTCGGCGTGGCGTAGGACCACAGCGGGAAGAACGCCAGCTTCTCGGCCTGCTTGGCGGCGGCTTCGGCGAGCTCCTTGCGGCCGTGGCCGGCCTGGACCACGAACAGTCCGGAGAGCCCGTCGATGTACTGGCGGCCCTGGTCGTCCCAGATGTGGACACCCTCGCCGCGGGTGATGATCGGCGGGGTGATGCCGGCGCCGTGCCGGGCGAAGTGTCCCCACAGATGGCGGTTGGCCTTGGCGCCCAGATCTGTGGACACCTCGGGTGCGATATCGGTTGTTGTCATCGTGTTCCCCAATTATATTGCTGCTTAACAAGTTTGAGATAGACGAGCGTTTCTGTGGATATCACTCCCGGCAATGCGCGGATCTGGGTGTTGAGTAGGTCGAGCAGGCTGTCGTCGTCCTCGCAGACCACTTCGACGATCGCGTCGAAGGATCCTGCGGTGAGCACCACGTAGTCCACCGACTCGATGGCGGCGAGTTTCTCCGCGATCTTGGTGGTGTCGCCGGTGCAGCGGATGCCGATCATCGCCTGGCGCGCGAAGCCCAGCTGCATCGGATCGGTGACCGCCACGATCTGCATGACGCCGGCGTCGACCATGCGCTGCACGCGCTGACGCACGGCCGCCTCGGACAGGCCGACCGCCTTGCCGATGCCCGCATAGGAGCGGCGACCGTCCTGCTGCAGCTTCTCGATGATCGCCTTCGACAGCTCGTCGAGCTGGAACGCGGCCCCGGGGCGGGACTGGTTGACGCGGAAAGAGACGGGGCCGACGGCGCGCGGTATCCCCGGGTTAGCCATGCCGATGATTGTGCACGGAATCCGTCGTCGCAAGCAACCAGAACCATGAAATCACGCGTGGCGGGTATCTGACGCTGAGGTAATACGTACCCGCGGCATGGCTATCCCGCACGCTGCGCGATAGCGTTGGGTGCATGACTGTGGTTTCTTCGCAGACGGTGGCCGGCAGCTGGATCGACGGAGCGCCGGTGACCACCGGCGGCCCCGCGCACACGGTGACCAACCCGGCCACGGGCGCCCCCGTCGTCGAATTCGCCCTGGCGGGCCCCGGTGACGTCGACGCCGCGGTGGCGTCGGCCCGTCGCGCCCTGCCCGGCTGGGCCGGGGCCACCCCGGCCGAGCGCTCCGCGGTGCTGGCCAAACTCGCCAAGCTGGCCGACGAAGCCACCGACACGTTTGTCGCTGAGGAGGTCGCCCAGTGCGGCAAGCCGGTGCGGCTCGCCCGAGAGTTCGACGTGCCCGGCAGTATCGACAACATCGACTTCTTCTCCGGCGCGGCCCGGCTTCTCGAGGGCAAGGCGTCGGGGGAGTACTCCGGGGATCACACGTCGTCGATCCGCCGGGAGGCCGTCGGTGTCGTCGCGACCATCACGCCGTGGAACTACCCGCTGCAGATGGCGGTGTGGAAGGTGATCCCGGCGCTGGCCGCGGGCTGCAGCGTCATCATCAAGCCCGCCGAGATCACCCCGTTGACGACGCTGACACTGGCCCGGCTAGCCAGTGAGGCCGGCCTGCCGGACGGGGTGTTCAACGTCGTCACCGGCGGCGGCGCCGACGTCGGCACCCGGCTGGCGGGACACGCGGGCGTCGACATGGTGACGTTCACCGGCTCGACACCGGTGGGCCGCAAGGTGATGGCCGCCGCCGCGGTGCACGGGCACCGCACCCAGCTCGAACTCGGCGGCAAGGCACCGTTCGTGGTGTTCGACGACGCCGACCTCGACGCCGCGATCCAGGGTGCGGCCGCCGGTGCGCTGATCAACACCGGCCAGGACTGCACTGCGGCCACCCGCGCGATCGTCGCCGCCGACCTGTACGACGACTTCGTCGCCGGGGTGGGCGAGTTGTTCGGCAAGATCGTGGTGGGCGACCCGGAGGACCCCGACACCGACATCGGCCCGCTGATCACCGCGGCGCACCGCGCCAAGGTCGCGGGCATGGTGGAGCGGGCGCCCGGCGAGGGGGGCCGGATCGTCACCGGCGGTGTCGCACCTGACGGGCCGGGATCGTTCTACCGGCCGACGGTGATCGCCGACGTGTCCGAGCAGTCCGAGGTGTGGCGCGACGAGATCTTCGGGCCGGTGCTGACGGTGCGCCCGTTCACCGATGACGACGACGCGCTGCGCCAAGCCAACGACACGGCCTACGGGTTGGCGGCCTCGGCGTGGACGCGTGACGTGTATCGCGCGCAGCGGGCGTCACGCGAGATTCACGCCGGTTGCGTGTGGATCAACGACCACATCCCGATCATCTCGGAGATGCCGCACGGCGGGTTCGGCGCCTCCGGGTTCGGCAAGGACATGAGCCAGTACTCGCTCGAGGAGTACCTGTCGATCAAGCACGTGATGAGCGACATCACCGGCGTGGCCGACAAGGAATGGCACCGCACGGTTTTCGCGAAGCGGTAGGGATCGGTCGCGAACGTGCATTCCCGGTAGCCGCCGAGAGGTTCGCGCTACCACCTCTGCACTCTCGCGACACCAGCCTCAGGCGTGCGGCACCACGATCACCGGCACGTCCACCCCGGCGAGGATGCGGGCCGCGGTCGACCCCAGGAAGATCCGGCGCGGGGCTGCGAAGCGGGCCGACCCGACCACCAGCAGATCGCCGTCCTCCCATTTGAGCTTCTTCAGCGCCGATTCCAGCGTCATGCCGGAGGCGACCAGGGATTCGATGTCGGGACTGTCCGGCACCGCCCGCGCCGCCTCGATGAGGTTCTTCTCGGCGGCGGCGACCTGCGCGGCCCGCACCTCCTTGGCGTCGGCGGCCTCGGCGAGGTTCTCCGCGGACACCAGCGACAGCATCCGGATCTCCAGTTGCGCCGCGCTGGCCAGCGTCAGTGCGAACGGCAGCGGGTTGTCCTCTCCGGGTCGGGTGGGCACCGCGGCGGTCACGGCGTCGAACGACTCGTCGGGATCCTCGGCGTAGCCGCGCGGGGCCAGCGCCACGGGGATCGGCGAGGTGTGCAGCAGTGCCCCGGTGACCGGGCCGATGGTGTGGCGGCCGAAGAAGCCGTCGCGGGCCCCGCCGACGACGATCAGATCCGAGTCGTGCTGCTCGGCGAACTCGATCAGCTTCTGCGCGAACGACTCCCCGACGGTCACCGTCGCGGTGGCGTGGACGCCGTCGGCCGCCAATGCGGCCACCGCTTTGCCGGCCCACTGTTCACCGTGCTCGATCAGCCACTGCTGGTACTCGGCCCGGCCGGGGTGCCCGTCGGGCAGTTCCTCGCGGACGACCAGCACGACGTCGACCGTGGCGTCGAAAGTGCGGGCGAGCGCGCTGGCCAGCGCGACGCCGTCGTCGCCGGTCGGGGTGGCAAGGTAGCCGACGGTCAGATGCATTGCAGGGCCTGCCTGTTCAGAAGGTGTCGGGAACTTTGACTTCGGTGGTGGCGTTGAGCGTCTCTCCCCGGAAGAACCGCTTGGTGCCGAAGGCGAAGCACAGCAGCATCAACGGGATGCCCAGCACCAGCATGCCGACGCCGAGCACGAACACCCCGCCCAGCGAGCCGAACGCGGTGTAGCCGTAGTCGGGCTGGATCATGTCCTTGGCGCTGATGACGAACGCCACCGCCATGAAGGTGCCGCCCAGGAACGGGAAGATCCCGCGGAAGAACAGGTTTCGCGTCGACTCGAACAGCGTGCGGCGGAAGTACCACACGCAGGAGAATGCGGTGACGCCGTAGTAGAACGCCACGGCCAGGCCCAGTGAGGCGATGGAGTCGGCCAGCGCGTTCTCCGACAGGATCGTCAGCAGAAGATAGAAGAACAACGCCGACAGGCCCATCACGATGGTGCCGAAGGCGGGAGTCATGTACCGCGGGTGCACGTAGGCGAACCGCTTCGGGATGGCCTCGTAGACGGCCATCGACAGTGTTCCGCGCGCGGTCGGCAGGATGGTGGTCTGCGTCGATGACAGCGCCGACACCGACACGGTGAGCAGCAGCAGCGACGCGGCGAGACTGCCCGCGACCGGTTCGCCCAGCACGGTGAGCACGTCGTCGGTGTTCATCGCGTTGTTCAGCCCGATCCCGACGTCGCCGAACCCGGCGAACGACTGGATGGCGTAGGCCACCAGCACGTAGGTGCAGACCAGGATGACGGTGGTGATCAGCGCCGCGATGCCCGGTGTCTTGCCGGGGTCCTTGGTCTCCTCGCCGACGGCCAGGCACGCGTCCCAGCCCCAGTAGATGAACACGCACAAGATGATCGCCGCGGCGATCGACGAGAGGTCGAGCCCGCTGGGCCACAGCCACGACAGCTGCGGCGTGATCGCCTGTGCGCCTGCGGTGCCGGCAAAGACCCGGACCAGTGCGATGATGCTGACGACGATGAGCACACCGAACTGGATGGCGATCAGCACGTTCTGCATCCGTTCGCTGACCACGATGCCGCGCGCGGACAGTGCGGTCATCGCCAGGATGAAGAACGAACCGAGTGCCACCTTGGCGAAGACGTTGTCGGCCAACGCGTCCAGGCCCAGGAAATTGAACAGGTAGATCGCCGCGATCTCGGCGACGTTGGCCAGCACGATGATCGCCGACACCGCCAGTCCCCAGCCGCCGATCCAGCCGACCCAGGGGCCGAACGCCTTGACGCCCCAGGTGAAGGTGGTGCCGCAGTCGGGGGTGTCCTGGGACAACTCCTTGTAGGCGAACGCCACCAACAGCATCGGGATGAACGCCAGGACGAACATCGACGGCGCCTTCTCGCCGACCGCCAGCACGACGTAGCCCAGGGTGGCCGCCAGGCTGTAGGCGGGGGCCACCGCGGCCAGGCCGATGACGACGTTGCCGACGAGGCCGAGTGCCCCCGCTTGCAGACCCTTGCCACCGACGGCAGGCGTCACGGGAGGTTCATCGGTGATTGCCATGCGCGAAATATACGGTTCCGATGGTTGTTGTGCGCGCCGTACGCTGAAATAGTCGCGACTGCGCTGATCTGCAACGAAATCCGATGGTGCTGAGATGTCGGCAGCGAGTTTTACGCTCGTTTCATGACCGCGGGCACCGGCGCCGGTGACTTCGAGCAATTGCGGCCGCATCTGGTCGCCGTCGCCTACCGATTGACCGGTACGGTCGCCGACGCCGAAGACGTCGTGCAGGACGCCTGGCTGCGGTGGGAGGCCCACCGCGAGACGGCAATCGATGATCTGGCGGCATGGCTGACGACCGTGGTCAGCCGGCTGAGTCTGGACCGGCTGCGCTCGGCGGCGCGTCGGCGCGAGACGTACGCGGGGCAGTGGTTGCCCGAGCCGGTCGTCACGACGGTCGACGGCGACGATCCGCTCGCGGCTGTGGTGGCCGGTGAGGACGCCCGGTTCGCGGCGATGGTGGTGCTCGAGCGGCTGACGCCCGACCAGCGGGTGGCTTTCGTCCTGCACGACGGCTTCGCGATGCCGTTCTCTGAGATCGCCGAGGTGCTCGGGGCGACGCCGGGGGCTGCGCGGCAGCTCGCCTCACGGGCGCGCCGGGCCGTCGCCGGGGCCTCGAAGCCTGCCGACGAGCACGCCGAGGTGGTCGGGAAGCTACTGGCCGCGATGGCGTCCGGGGATGTGGCGGCGGTGGTCGAGCTGCTGCATCCCGAGGTCACGTTCACCGGGGATGCGAACCGCCGCGCCCCGACTGCCCCGCAGGTCATCCGGGGCAGCGACAGGGTGGCGCGGTTCCTGTTCGGGCTGGCTCGCCGCTACGGCCCACGGCTGTTCGAGGTCGCTGCCCCGTGCCTGGTCAACGGTGAGTTGGGGTTGTTCACCGCCGGTGCCGCAGCCAACGATGAGTGGCCGGCGATCGCACCGCGCATCCAGGCGATGACGGTCAGCGACGGCCGGGTGGTGGCGATCTACGACATCGCGAACCCGGACAAGTTCACCGGCTCCCCTCTCGGCCGGGACCTGGTCACCCGTCTGGGGTGAGCTGGGGGATGACGTATTCGGCGAAGCAGCGCAGGGACTCCACTGTTCGCGCCGGATCGCCGATCGCCTCGTGGTAGACCGCTATCCGGTGGGCGCCGGTCTCGAGGATGAAATCGCCGAGCTCGTCGACGACGCAGCCCACCGAGCCGATGATCGCGGATTCGGCCACCATCTCTGCCATCGCTTCCGGCCCGGCGGGGGTGCCGTCGGGTCCGAGGTGACGATTCGGCGCCTGTGGTACGTGCGGATGGTCACCGTCGCGGAAGGACTGCACCAGCGCATTGCGGAGCCGGTCCCGCGCGTCGGTCGAGTCGTCGACGATCGCGATCACGGTGTGTAGATGGTCGGGCTGGTTGACGCCGCCGGCGGCGCGGTAGCGCTGCTCCAGTGCCACCCGGGCCGCTACGGGCGTGGCGAAATAGTGTTGCAGCGCAAGTCCGTTGGTGGCCGCGCATTTGATTCCCGGTTCGCTGCCGGTGGCCAGCAGCAGCGGCGGATGCGGTCGGGTCCGTGGTGCTGGCTGGACGTCTCCGGGGGTCTGGGCCGACCACAGGTCCAGCAACCGGTCCACTGTGGCGTGCGGCTCGTCGTCCCACCGGGCCACGTCGATGTCGAGTCTCTGGTAGTCACGCAGGTAGCCGCCGCGGCCGAGGCCGAGCTCGAAGCGGCCGCCGCTGAGCTGATCGAGCAGTGCGGCGCGCTCGGCCAGATCGACGGGGTGGGCCAGCGGCGAAAGCACCACCGAGGTGCCGACCCGGATGGTGCGGGTGCGGCCGAGCAGGAAGCCGGCGGTGGTCAGCGCGCTGGGGTTGAGTCCGAAGCGGATGAAATGGTGCTCGGTGACCCAGAGTTCGTCGTAGCCGAGCTGTTCGGCGAGCTCGGCTTGGGTCAAGGTCAGATCGAAGACGTCCTCGGGGGTCGCGCCGAGGTTCGCGCTCATGTTGAGCAGGACACCGAATCGCATGGCGACTTAGGCTACCCTAAGTCGCCATGCGGTTGGGGCTCAGTGCCACGGCACCCGGCAGGCGTCCCCGGAGTTGAACCCCTGCTCGGCGATGCCCAGCGCGGTGTTCATCCGGGCCCGCATGTTCTCCACACCGATCTGATACGTCAACTCGATCACCCCGCGCTCGCCGAAGCGATGACGCAGATCGTCGACCTGTCCGTCGGTGACGGTGTGCGGGTCGGCGGTCATCGCATCGGCGTAGGCGATCGCGGCGCGCTCGTCGTCGGAGAAGTGCGACGACGTTGCGTAGTCGTCGATCTCGGTGAGTCGTGTCAGGTCCAGACCTTCCATGCGCATCAGCATCGAGCCGAAGTCCACACACCATCCGCAGCCGATGCGGCGCGCGGTCCAGTACACCGCCAACTCCCGCACGCTTGCCGGCAGGGTGTGTGACGTCCGCTCCAGCAGGGTTTCGTGCACCGCCCCGGCCAGCAGCAGCCCGGGGTGGTGCGCGGTGACGGTGAAAGGTTCGGGCACCTCACCGAAGCGACCGCGGGTTATGCGATACATCAGGCGGGTGATGAGCGAGGCGCGGTCGGGGGACAGGGCGGGGATTCGAGGGGTCATGTCCCTTTGACGGGACAGCCCGCCGGCATGTGACAACGCTGACGCATCCCTGACGAATCCCCTCCCCGGCTTTCCGGCGGGCCGCGCGGTGACGCACTCTGCAGGCAGAAACTGACGTGAGGGTCAACCCTGCTGTATCGGATTGCACTGCTGGCCATTGCCGCGCCTCGTCGAATCGTGGCGGTCGCGGCGATGGTGATGGTTGCCTCGGCCATCTTCGGTATTCCGGTGGCAAGCCAGCTCACCGCGGGTGGGTTCCAGGACCCGACCTCGGAGTCCGCCCGCGCCACCCGGGTGCTCACCGACACCTTCGGCCGCGGGGATCTGCAACTGGTGTTCGCCGTCACCGGGCCCCGTGTACAGGCCGAACCCGTCGGGCGGAGACTCGTCGACCGACTCGAGTCGGACCCGAACGTGGTGCGCGTGGTCTCCGCGTGGACCGCACCCGAGCAGGCGGCGGCGGCCTTGGTCAGCCGCGACGGGCAGACCGGCCTGGTGGTGGCCGAACTGACCGGCGGCGAGGAACGAGCCCCCCGCTACGCCCAGCAGATCGTCGACGAGGTCGAGCCGGCGATCCTGCCCGGCTACCCCGACGTCACTGTGCGCGCCGGCGGCTCGGCGATGGTGTACGCCCAGATCAACGCCCAGACCCAGCGCGACGTCCTGGTGATGGAGGCCATCGCGCTGCCGCTGAGCTTCCTGGTGCTGGTGTGGGTGTTCAAGGGGCTGCTGGCCGCCGCGGTGCCGGTGGCGGTGGGGGCGCTGGCGATCGTCGGTTCGATGGCGGTGTTGCGGCTGGTCGCCCTGGGCACCGATGTGTCGATCTTCGCGCTGAACCTGACCACCGCGCTGGGTCTGGCGCTGGCCATCGACTACACGCTGCTGATCGTCAGCCGCTTCCGCGACGAGGTGGCCGCGGGGGCGCCGCGTGAACAGGCGCTGGTGACGACGATGGTCACCGCGGGCCGGACCGTGCTGTTCTCGGCGTTGACGGTCGCGCTGTCGATGGCGGCGATGGTGCTGTTCCCGATGTATTTCCTGAAATCGTTCGCCTACGCCGGGGTGGCGACCGTGGCGTTGTGTGCGGCCGCCGCGGTGCTGGTGACGCCGGCGGCGATCATGATGCTCGGTGACCGGCTCGACGCACTCGATGTCCGGCGGGTGGTGCGGCGCCGTCCCGACCCCGTCGACGCCCACGAGCGGTTCTGGTATCGGTCGACGAAGTTCGTGACCCGCCGCGCAGTGCTCGTCGCGCTGGCGGGCACGGTGCTGCTGGTGGCGTTGGGCCTGCCGTTCCTGCGCGTGTCCTGGGGGTTGCCCGACGAACGGGTGCTGCCGCGGTCGGCGTCGGCGTATCAGGTCGGCGAGCTGGTGCGCACCGCGTTCCCGGACAACGCCGAGGCCTCGCTGACGGTGGTGGTGCCCGACGCCGGCGGGCTGGCCGCGCAGGACTTCGAGCGCTACGCCACGGCCGCATCCCGCATCGGCGGGGTCACGACGGTCAGCGCCCCGCCGGGCCTCTACGCCGACGGACGCTGGGTCGGTCCGCCCTCGGAGGCGGCCGGGACCGGTGCCGGGGCGGCGTTTTTGACCGTCGGCAGTACCACGGCGCTGTTCACCGATGCCTCGCAGCGCCAACTCGACGCCCTCCGGGCGCTGCCCGGGCCGGGGGGCCGCGACGTCGCGATCACCGGGATCGCGCAGGTCAACCGCGACAGCGTCGCCGCGATCGAACAGCGTCTGCCCGTGGTGCTCGGGGTGATCGCCGCCATCACGCTGGTACTGCTGTTCGTGCTGACCGGCAGTGTCGTGCTGCCGATCAAGGCACTGATCCTCAACATGTTGTCGCTGACCGCGGCGTTCGGAGCGCTGGTGTGGATCTTCCAGGAAGGGCATCTCGGCGCGTTCGGCACCACTCCGACCGGAGCGCTGGTGGCCAACATGCCGGTGCTGCTGTTCTGTATCGCGTTCGGCCTGTCGATGGACTACGAGGTGTTCATCATCGCCCGTATCCGGGAGTTCTGGCTGGCCAGCGGCCGGACCCGGGCCGACAACGACGAGAGCGTGGCGCTGGGGCTGGCCTACACCGGGCGCGTGGTGACCGCGGCCGCGCTGATCATGTCCATTTCGTTCGGCGCCCTGATCGCGGCGCAGGTGTCGTTCATGCGGATGTTCGGCCTCGGCCTGACGCTGGCGGTGCTGGTCGACGCGACGCTGGTGCGGATGGGGCTGTTGCCGGCATACATGGGTCTGATGGGCCGATGGAACTGGTGGGCTCCGCCGGTTTTGAGCAGACTGGTGAGCAGACCGGGAACTTCGCGAAATTAATCCAGGCGTCAACCCATCCGTTCGGGGTACTGCTCCGAATGCAGGTGTGAGCAGCGCAGACCACACAGAAGGAGCGGTCGTTTGAACAGGGGTGATCGACCGGGAGCGCGCCTGATGGCGCCCAACGGCTGGGGCGGGCCATCGCTCGGTCTGGCGACGTGGCGCGAAGAGGTGCGCGACGCGGTGCGCGAGCAGGTCAGCGAGTTCGTGCGCGGCGAGTGCGTGGATCGCCTGGGCGACGCCAACGTGGGTGTGGCCGGGGAACTGCTGTGCAACTTCCTCGAGGGCGGCAAATACGTGCGCTCGACGTTCATGTACCTGGGCTGGCTGTGCGGCGCCGACGAGGACCCCGCCGCGTTGCGCGCCTCGGCCAGCCTGGAGCTGCTGCACGCGTTCGCGCTGATGCAGGACGACGTCATGGACGGTTCGCCGATGCGGCGCTCCCGCCCCGCCGCGCACGTCGTGTTCGCCGGCTGGCACCGCGACCGCGCGATGACCGGATCCCCCGAGCGGTTCGGCGAGTCCGCGGCGATCCTGCTCGGCGATCTGTGCCTGGTGTGGGCCGAGGAGATGCTGCGTCGCAGCGGTGTCGGTGAGCACGCGCTGTCGCGGGTGTGGCCGCGCTACGACGCGATGCGCACCGAGTTGGCGATCGGCCAGTTCTCCGATCTGGTCAACAGCTCCCAGACCTACCCCTGCCTCGACCAGGTGCTCGACGTGCTGCGGCGCAAGTCCGGCAACTACACGGTGCGTCGGCCGCTGGAGATCGGCGCGGCGATGGCCGGCTGCAACCGCGGCGTCATCGACGCGCTGGCCGGCTACGGCGCCGCCATCGGCGAGGCGTTCCAGCTGCGCGACGACATCCTCGGGGTCTTCGGCACGCCGGCCCTGACCGGGAAGTCGGCCGGCACCGACATGGAGGACCGCAAGGCCACCAGCGTCATCGTCGCGGCCTACGAGCTCGCTGACCCGTCGCTGCGCCGCCAGCTCGCCGAGCTGATGGTCGCCCCCGACATCGACGCCGCCGCCGTCGAGCAGTGGCGCAACCTGATCGTCGCCACCGGCGCCGTGCAACGGATCGAGGACCTGATCGCCGACCGGCACGCCGAGGCGCTGAGCCACCTCGACCGCGCCACCATCCCCGACCGACCCCGAGCCGCGCTGGCCGACATGGCCATCGCCTGCACCCAGCGAGCAGCCTGATGCGCACCGTGAACGGAAAGACCGATCGAGTCGTCATCGTCGGGGCCGGGCTGTCCGGCCTGTCGGCAGCACTGCAGCTGGCCGGACGTGGACGCGCCGTCACCGTCGTCGAGCGCGGCGAGCATCCCGGCGGGCGCGTCGGCCGCGCCGACATCTCCGGTTACCGCATCGACACCGGCCCGACGGTGCTGACGATGCCCGACATCATCGACGACGCGTTCGCCGCGGTCGGGCGCTCGCTGGCGGAGTGCCTGCCGATCGACCCGGTCGCCCCCGCCTACCACGCCTCGTTCGCCGACGGCAGCGCGCTGCACGTGCACACCGACGCGACGGCGATGGCCACCGAGATCGAACGGTTCGCCGGCCGCGCCGAGGCCGACGGCTATCTGCGCCTGCGGGACTGGCTGACCAAGCTGTACCGCACCGAGTTCGACGGTTTCATCGGCGCGAATTTCGATTCGCCGCTGTCGCTGCTGACTCCCCAGCTGGCTCGGCTCGTGGCGCTGGGCGGGTTCCGCCGGTGGGAACCGTTGATGCGCAAGTTCCTCAGCGACGAACGGCTGCTGCGGGTGTTCACCTTCCAGGCGCTCTACGCCGGGGTGCCGCCGCAGGGCGCGCTGGCGGTGTACGCGGTGATCGCCTACATGGACACCGTGGCCGGGGTGTACTTCCCGCGCGGCGGTATGCGCGCGCTGCCCGACGCGATGGCCGCCGCCGCAGCTGACGCAGGCGTCGAATTCGTCTATGGGGCAACGGTTTCGGACCTGGAGTTCGCCGGGTCCCGCGTGACGGCCGTGCGTACCGCCGAAGGTCACCGGGTGCCGGCCGACGCGGTGGTGCTGACCATGGAGTTGCCCGACACCTACCGGATGATCGGTCGCACCCCGCGACGGTTGCTGCGACACCGGGCGGCCCCGTCGGCGGTCGTCGCCCACGTCGGTTGCGCGGCAGTCGATCCCGGCGTCGGGCATCACACCATCCTGTTCGGCGAGGCGTGGAAGCAGACCTTCCGCGACATCATCGACGACGGCCGCGCCATGGGTGATCCGTCGCTGTTGGTGACCCGCCCGACCGCCGGTGACCCGTCGCTGGCGCCCACCGGGCGTGACCTGCTCTACGTGCTGGCCCCGGCGCCCAATACCGAGGTCGGCACCGTGGACTGGGATGCCGCGGGACCGGGTTACGTCGACCAGATGCTCAGCGCCGTGCGGGGGCGGATGCCCGGTGTCGCGGAGGACGCCGAGGTGCTGCACGTCGTCACCCCGACCGACTGGGGCCGGCAGGGCATGGCCGCCGGTTCGCCGTTCGCGTTGGCGCACACCTTCGCCCAGACCGGGCCGTTCCGCCCGGCCAACACCGTCCGCGGCATCGACAACGTCGTGCTCGCGGGCTCATCGACGGTCCCCGGAGTCGGGGTTCCGACGGCGATCCTGTCCGGCCGGTTGGCCGCCGACCGGATCACCGGTGTCGTTGCCCCTCGCCCCACATCAGAGGTGAATTGCTCATGATCAGCACCGAGCTCGACGCCGCCGGCGTACGCGAACCGTCGCTGCGCGCGGCGTATCAGCACTGTCGCACCGTGAACGCCCAGCACGGCAAGACGTTCTTCCTGGCCACCCGACTGCTCGCGCCGCGTCAGCGGCCCGCCGTGCACGCGCTGTACGGGTTCGCCCGCGGCGCGGACGACATCCTCGACGACTTCGACGCACGCACCAACGAGGAGCGCGCCGACCAACTCCAGAAGCTGTCCACCCGGCTGTTCAACAGCCTGGTCGAAAACCGTTCCGGTGACGACAATCCGACGTTGACGGCGGTGGTCGACACTGCCCGCAAGTACGACATCGGCTGGGATCTGTTCGACGACTTCCTGGCGTCGATGCGGATGGATCTGACCGTCACCGACTACCCGGACCGCAAGTCGCTCGAGCGTTACATGTACGGCTCGGCCGAGGTGATCGGACTGCAGCTGCTGCCCGTCCTGGGGACGGTCGGCCCCCGCGAGGAAGCCGCCCCGTACGCCGCAGCGCTGGGAAAGGCCTTCCAGCTGACCAACTTCCTGCGCGACATCGACGAAGACCTGTCCCGCGGTCGCGTGTACCTTCCGGCCGACGAGCTGGCCGCCCACGGGGTGGACCGCGACCTGCTCGAGTGGTGCCACACCAACCGGCGCACCGAGCCGAAGGTGCGTGCCGCGCTGGCCGAACAGCACGCCATCACACGTGCGGTCTATGAGCAGGCCCGCCCCGGCATCGACACGCTGGCACCGAGTTCGCGTCCGTGCGTGGCCGCCGCGCTGACGCTGTACTCCGACATCCTGGCGCGCATCGAGGCAATCGATTTCGAGATCTTCGGCCGCCGCGCCACGGTGAGCAAACCGCGGCGGTTGGCGGTCGCGGTGGCGGGCATCGGCAGGGCGTGGGCGAACCGTATCCGGTATGGAAGTGTGTGACGGGTGGATCGCCGGCCGTACCTGATCACGAAGAACGCAGGAGCGTGGCGGTGATCCCGGACGGGGTGGACCGGCACAGGCAGACGCTGCCGGGTTCACCCGGGCCGTCGGCCGTGCCCGCCGGATCGCCGCGCCCGCGGGTGGTCGTCGTCGGCGGTGGCATCGCCGGGCTGGCCGCAGCCACCGGGCTGGCGGAGCGGGGCGTGGCGGTCGACGTCATCGAAGCGCAGAATCACCTGGGCGGACGGGTCGGCGGCTGGCCCGACACCCTCGCCGACGGGTCTCCGGCGGCGATGAACCGGGGCTTTCACGCGTTTTTCCGGCAGTACTACAACCTGCGGGCCCTGTTGCGGCGCACCGACGCCGGCCTCACCGCACTGAGCCCGGTCGACGACTATCCGTTGATCGACGGGCAGGGACGCGTCGACACGTTCCGCGGGCTGCCCACCGCACCCCCGTGGAACGCGTTGGTGTTCGCGTTGCGCAGTCCCACCTTCCGGCTGCGGGACCTGCTGTCGCTCGACGCCAAGGCCGCCGCACCGTTGGCGGCGGTGTCGGTGCCGCAGACCTATGAGTTGCTCGACGACCGCGATGCGGCAACGTTCCTGCGCGACATCAACTTCCCCGAGGCGGCGCGCCATCTCGCGTTCGAGGTGTTCGCCCGCAGCTTCTTCGCGCGGCCCGAGGCGTTGTCGGCGGGCGAGTTGGTCACGATGTTCCACATCTACTTCCTCGGTTCCAGCGAGGGGCTGATCTTCGACGTCGCGAACGCCAACTTCGATGTGGCGCTGTGGAATCCGATGAAGGCCTATTTGCAGGACCGTGGGGTGGAGTTTCACACCGGGGTCCGGGTCGACACCGTGGCCACGAACGACACCGTGGTGGTGACGAGTACGACCGGCCGCTCGTTCAGCGCCGACGCGGTGGTGTTGGCCACCGACGTGCCGGGACTGCGCCGCATCGTGGCCGCCTCGCCGGGCCTGGGTGATGCGCAGTGGCGCGACCGCGTCGCGGCCCTGCAGACCGCGCCGCCGTTCGTGGTGCTGCGATTGTGGCTGGATCGGCCGGTCCGCGCCGATCGTGCCCCGTTTGTCGGGACAGGAGGCCGTGAACCGCTGGACAATGTCAGTGTGGTCAGTCGCTATGAAGCCCAGGCCCGTCAGTGGGCCGCGCGCACCGGCGGCTCGGTGGTCGAGCTGCACGCCTATTCGGTGTCCGACGAGGACGGCGACGACATGGTGCGTGAGGCGCTGTTGAAACGCATGTGCGAGCTGTATCCGGAAACGGTCGACGCGACGATCGTCGACGAGCGGTTGCTGCGCCGCGCCGACTGCCCCCGCTTCGCGCCCGGCGACTTCGCCGACCGGCCCACGGTGACCACCCCCGACCCGCGGGTGGTGTTGGCCGGAGACGGGATTCGCATCGATCTTCCGGTGGCGTTGATGGAGCGCGCGGCGACGACCGGGTGGAGTGCCGCCAACCAGCTGCTCGGCGGCTTCGGGCTGGCCGGGCATCCGCTGCAGACCGTGCCCAACCGGGGCCGCTCGACGCTGCTGCGACGACTGGCCGGTTCGACGACGGGGGCGAGATGAGCACGGGAATCGGGTGGCGTGAGCGGCTGAAGAAGGCGTGGCCGTTCGAGATTCTCGCGCCTGCGGAGTGGGCGGCCCAGACACCGACCTGGCAGGACGCGAACCCGGCGGTCATCCGCGCGGCGCTGGCGCGCGCCCAGCGCCGACCGGGCGGCAACTGGTTCGTCTTCGCGGCGAGTTTGTCGATCGGCGACAAGCCGTTCGGGACCTCGGTGGCCGGCCACGAAGTGGTGGCCTGGCGCAAACCCGACGGCACGCTGGTGGTGGCTCCGCGCGCCTGCCCGCACCTCGGTGCCGACTTGGCCTCGGCGCCGGTGGACTGCGGCGAGCTGGTGTGTCCGTGGCACGGGTTGCGGCTCGGTCAGCGTCGGCACGGCACCTGGAAGCCGTTCACCGCCCACGACGACGGCGTGCTGTGCTGGGTCCGCCTCGACGACACCGCCGAGGTCACCCCGGCCGAGGTGCCGGTGGTTCCGCCCCGCCCCGAGCAGCCCAGGATCGCGGCCGTCACCCGACTCGACGGGGTCTGCGAACCGCAGGACATCGTCGCCAACAGGCTCGACCCCTGGCACGGCGGCTGGTTCCATCCCTACTCGTTCACCAAGTTGCGGGTGCTCAGCGCCCCGCCGATCGACACCGAGCTTCCCGAGCAACTCGACAAGTTCGTCGTCGAGGTGACCTTCCGGATCGGGCGGCTCGGGGTACCCGTCATCGCCGAGTTCACCACGCCCGGACCACGCACGGTCGTCATGCGCATCGTCGAGGGCGAGGGGCTGGGCAGCGTCGTCGAGACGCACGCCACCCCTGTCGACGTCGGCCTCGACGGTCGGCCGCGGACCGCGGTGATCGAGGCGGTGATCGCCCACTCCGATCGGCCCCACTTCGGCAAGGGCATGGTCGCGGCGCCGCTGATCCGGCCGGCGATGAAACAGGCCGCGACGCGGCTGTGGCGCGACGACCTGGCGTACGCCGAGCGGCTCTACCAGCTCCGGTCCTAGCCGCTGCTCAGGTCATCACGACAGCTCAGGTCCTCCCCAGCTCAGGTTTCAACGATGATGTCCCACACCCTCCGCGTCGAGCAGGGGAACCTGTTTGGCCGCCCACGGGCTGATCGCCCAGCCGAACTCGGCGGCTGCCCGCAGCTGCTGCCACGGAACCCAGGTGTAGTCCATGATCTCGTCGCGGTCGGCGCGCACCGGCCCGACGGCGCGCGCGCTGAACACCGGGCACACCTCGTTCTCGACGACGCCGTCGGCGGCGATCGCGACGTAGCGGAAGTCGGGCAGCACGCAGCGCAGATCGGTGATCTCGACGCCGAGTTCCTCCCGCACCCGCCGGGCCACCGCATCGGCCATCGCCTCGCCGGGAGCGGGGTGCCCGCAGCAGGAGTTCGTCCAGATGCCGGGGAACGTCTTCTTGTGCAGCGCGCGGCGGGTCAGCAGCACCGAGCCGGCGTCGTCGAACAGATAGCAGGAGAACGCCAGATGCAGCGGCGTGGCGGTGTGGTGGACGTCGGCCTTGGGCGCCGAGCCGATCGTGCGGCCCTCGTCGTCGAGCAGGACCACCAGCTCCGGGGTGTCTACGGCTGTCATGTCAGGCATTCGTCACTGGATACCCACCGGATGGGTTCGCGATGCCGGCGTGTCCGCGCGCGCCCGCCGCGACTGCCCACGCCGACGTCACCGGGGCGGGTGCGATGGCGGTAGTGCTGGCCTACACCCCGCCCGCGTTCGGGCATCTGTTCCCGTTCTGCGCCCTGCTGACGGAGATGGCGGGGCGCGGTCACGAGATCCACGTCCGGACGCTGGCCGCCGGGGTGGACATGTGCCGAGGTCTGGGCTTCAAGGCCGCCCCCGTCGACGCTCGCCTCGAGGACCTGCAGCCCTCCGGTGCGGCGGGTGTCCTGGCGTCGGCCAGCAAGACGGTGCGCGAGCTGGCCGAACGCGCGGCGGCGGAGGTCGGGGATTTCCAGCGCGCGGTGCGGGCGACCGACCCGGACCTGATCATCGTCGACGCGAACTGCTGGGGAGCCCTCTCTGCGGCGGAGGCCCAGTCGCGGCCGTGGACGGCGTTGTCGCCGTTCGTGCCGTACCTGCGCAGCCCCGGTTCTCCGCCGTTCGGCGCCGGCAAGCGTCCGCTGCCCGGGCGGTGGGGCCGCGTGCGGGACTGGGGCGTCGGCACCGTCACCGGGGTCGTCTTCGATCGGCCGTTCCGCACAGGCATGGCCCCGGTGCGCGCGGGGCTGGGCCTTGCCGCGGTGGACAGCGCCGATGCGCTGTTGCGGCGCGCGCCGCTGCTGTTGGTCACCACGGGCAAGCCGTTCGAGTATCCCCACACCGACTGGGGGGATTCGGTGGAGTTGATCGGTCCCGCAGAATTCGACCCTCGGGCGGATCGTCCTGGCTGGCTCGGCGAGATCGACGAGCCGGTGGTGTTGGTGACCACCTCGTCGGTGCGGCAGGCCGACGAGGCGCTCGTCGATGCCGCGGTGGCGGCGCTGCGCGACGAACCGGTGCACATCGTGGCGACGCGGCCGGCCGACGAGGACGCCGAGGTGTTTCGCCGTCCCGGTGTGACGATGGCTCGGTTCGTGCCGCACTCGTTGGTCCTCGAACGGGCGGTCTGCGTCGTCACCCACGGCGGTATGGGAATCACCCAGAAGGCGTTGAGTCGCGGAATCCCTGTCTGCGCAGTGCCGTTCGGTCGCGATCAGTTCGAGGTGGCGCGCCGGGTGGAGGTCGCCGGGTGCGGCACCCGGTTGCCGGCGCGCCGGTTGACCGTGCCCCGGCTGCGTTCGGCGGTGCGCACCGCGATGACGATGACCGACGGCGCCGCCGCCGTCGCGGCGGGATTCGCCGCGACAGGCGGTGTGCGCCGGGGCGCCGACCTGCTCGAAAGTCGGCTCTAGTCGGCTCTAGTCGGCGAATCGGGCGCGCTATCGGCCGCGGGTGACGCGTTTCGCGCCGGATTCGCGGTGACGTGGGTGCGCGGTGGGTAAGAAGAGGGGCGTGAACGAGGAAACGACGCAAGGTCGTGATCGTGGGTCGGTGTACGCCGTGCATCTACGCTCCAGTGCGGTCGTCGCCGTGCAGTTCGTCGCCGTCGCCGCGGCGCTGTGGGTGTTGGCCTGGGTGGTGGGGGAGACGTGGGTGATCCTGCTGCCGGTGTTGCTGGCGTTGATCGCGTGCACCGTGCTGTGGCCGCCGGTGCGCTGGCTGCGTAGCAAGGGCCTGCCGCCGGCGGCGGCGGTGATGGCGACGCTGCTGCTGGCCGTCCTCGTGGTCGCCGGGGTGATCGCGGCCGTGGCCCCGGCGGTGGTGGAGCAGTCCACCGAGCTCGCCCAACAGGCCTCCGCCGGTGTCGTCAAGGTCCGCGACTGGCTCGGCGGCCCGCCGCTGAACATCAGTGAATCCCAACTCAATTCGGCGGTGTCGGCGATCACCGATCGGCTCAACTCGAGCGGGACCCAGATCGCCACCGGGGTGTTCTCCGGGGTGGGCGCTGCGACGTCGGCGCTCGTCACCGTGTTCACCGCGATCGTGGTGACCTTCTTCTTCCTCAAGGACGGGCCGCGGTTCCTGCCGTGGCTGCGTCGCCATGTCGGCCGTCCGGCCGGGCCGCATCTGGCGGGGGTGTCCGAGCGGGTGTGGTCCACCCTAGGCGGATTCATCCGCACCCAGGCGGTGGTCAGCCTCATCGACGCGGTGCTGATCGGCATCGGTCTGGTCATCGTGGGGGTGCCGCTGGCCTACGCCCTGGCGATCATCACGTTCATCGGCGGCTTCGTGCCGATCGTCGGCGCGTTCGTCGCCGGCGGCCTGTCGGTGTTGATCGCGCTGGTGTCCAACGGTCCGGTCGACGCCCTCATCGTGCTGGGCATCATCGTCGCGGTGCAGCAGCTGGAGGGCAACGTGTTGCAGCCCTGGCTGCAGTCGAAGTCGATGAACCTGCACGCGGTGATCGTCCTGCTGGCGGTCACCCTGGGGGCGTCGACGTTCGGGGTGATCGGGGCGTTCCTGGCCGTTCCGGTGGCCGCCGCGGCAGCCGAGATCATCCGCTACTACGGCGAGCACGTGTCCGGGCTGACCGGCGACGGGGCCGAACCCGACGCCGACTCCGAAGCAGAAGCCGGCCCCGAATCCGACGCTGGGGCCGAGCCGGACAGCGAGGACGACGCGGACGCCGCGGCGGAGGTGCCCTGACCGTCGATCAGGCGCGGGTGCGCTGATAGTGCCTGCGGGCCTTCATCCTGTTGCCGCAGACGGCCATCGAGCACCAGCGCGCGTTGTTGGGTCTGCTGCGGTCGAGCAGGAACAGATGACACGCGGTGTTGGCGCACGGCCGGAGCCGGCCCGGATGGCTGATGCGCAGGCCGTCCCAGGCCAGCGCCATGCGCGCCGCCGTGTCGGCGCCGCTCACCTGCCACGTCACTCCGCTGTCGTGCACCACCGGGCGCAGGTCGACTCCGGACAGGAAGGGTGCCAACAGTTCGGGTGAGGCGCCGTCTCGGACCACCGCGTGCAGCGCCGCGCGCACCCGGATCAGGGCGTCGCGTTCGGCTGGTTCCAGGGCGAGGCCGCGCGCGGCCAGCCACGCCTCGGCGTCGTGAGGGTCGGCGAGGTCGTCGGTCGGGACACCGTCGATGACGGGGGTGGTGTTCAACAGGTCCAGCAGCAGCGCCTCGTCGTCGGTGCCGGTGACGCACAACTCCATCGCTAACCTCCAAACGTCTCTTGACAGGTTACATGCTTTCCGGTTGACTGCGGCTAACCAGCAAAACAGCGATTAGGAGTTAGTTATGTCGGCCGTTCATCATCGCTACGCCACCGTCGCCGGTCGCGCAGTCTTCTACCGGGAGGCCGGCCCCGCCGACGCCCCCGTCATCGTCCTGCTGCACGGCTTCCCGACCAGCTCGTTCATGTTCCGCAACCTCATCCCGGAACTGGCCGACCAGTACCGGGTGATCGCGCCGGACTTCCTCGGTTTCGGCTATTCGGACGCACCCCCGGTCGAGGAGTTCGACTACACCTTCGACGCGCTGGCCGATCACACCGCGGGCCTGCTCGCACAGCTCGGAGTCGACCGGTACGCGATCTATGTCCAGGACTACGGAGCGCCGGTCGGGTGGCGGCTGGCGCTGCGCGACCCGGCGGCGATCACGGCGATCGTCACCCAGAACGGCAACGGCTACGACGCCGGCTTCGTCCCCGAAGGTTGGCAGCCGGTATGGGCCTACCAGCGGGAACAGAACCCCGAGACGGCCGCCGCGCTGCGCGAGTTCCTGTCGTTCGAGGCGACCCGGCACCAGTACCTCGCCGGCGTGCCCGACCCCAGCGTGGTCAGCCCCGACACCTGGCATCACGACTACGCGCTGCTGTCGCGGCCGGGCAATGACGCCGTCCAGCTGAAACTCTTCCTGGACTACGCGAGCAATCCCACGCTGTACCCCAAGCTGCACGACTACCTGCGCGCCAGCGGAGTGCCCGTGCTCGCGGTGTGGGGTGACGGGGACCCGTTCTTCGGCCCGGACGGCGCGCGGGCGTTCGCCGAGGACGCCGTGGACCCCGAGATCCACCTGTTCGAGGGCGGCCATTTTCTGCTGGAGAGCGCGCTGCCGGAGGTGACCGAGCTGATGCGCGACTTCCTGGTCCGCCGGGGATGAGTCACGATTGACGCCTTGACCCTCACGTGGCGTCAGGCGCCACCCTGATCGACATGACGCAGGAGAAGCAGGTGGACGAGCTCACGGTGGGTGAGGTCGCGGAGCGCTTCGGCATCACCGTCCGCACGCTTCACCACTACGACGACATCGGGTTGCTGACCGCGAGCCGGCGAACGGCCTCGGGTTACCGGGTCTACACGTCGGCAGACCTCACCCGCTTGTCCCAGATCATCATCTACCGCAGGCTCGAGTTCCCGCTCGACGAGATTGCGAGCCTGCTGGCAGAAGGGGACGAGGTCAGCCACCTGATTCGGCAGCGCGAACGCGTCATGTCCCGGCTCGACGAGATGGCCACACTCGTCGAGGCAATCGATCAGGCATTGGAGAAGGCGATGACGAACACCCCCATGACCGACGCCGACATGCGTGAGCTGTTCGGTCCCGGCTTCGACGACTATCAGGCCGAGGCCGAGCAGAAGTGGGGCGAGACCGACGCCTGGCAGGAGTCGCAACGCCGGGCCAAGTCCTACGGCAAAGCCGAATGGGTCCGGATCAAGGCCGAGGGCGAAGCCGTCGAAAAGGCGCTGGCCGACGCGTTCCGGGCCGGGCTACCCGCCGACTCGGCCGAGGCGATGGACGCCGCCGAGCAGCACCGCCTGCAGGTGAATCGATGGTTCTACGACTGCCCGCCGGCGTTTCACCGCAACCTGGGCGACATGTACGTCAGCGACCCGAGATACGTCGAGACCTACGACGAGACGTTCGGACTGCCCGGGCTCGCGGCCTACTGCCGCGACGCGATCCACGCGAACGCGGACCGCCTCGCCTGATGCGCCCTAGCGGGCGAACATCAACGCGCGCTTGACTTCCTGGATCGCCTTCGTGACCTGGATACCGCGCGGGCAGGACTCCGTGCAGTTGAACGTCGTGCGGCAGCGCCACACCCCGTCGACGTCGTTGAGGATGTCCAGCCGCTCGGCGGCACCCTCGTCACGCGAGTCGAAGATGAACCGGTGGGCGTTGACGATCGCCGCCGGGCCGAAGTAGGAGCCCTCGGTCCAGTACACCGGGCAGCTGGTGGTGCAGCACGCACACAGGATGCACTTGGTGGTGTCGTCGTAGCGGGCCCGGTCGGTCTGGCTCTGGATGCGCTCGCGGGTCGGCTGGTTGCCGGTGGTGATCAGGTACGGCTTGATCGCGCGGTAGGCGTCGAAGAACGGCTCCATGTCGACGACCAGATCCTTTTCCACGGGCAGACCGCGGATCGGCTCGATCGTGATGGTGAGCTGTTTGTTCGGGTTCTTGGGCAGCATGTCGCGCATCAGCACCTTGCACGCCAGCCGGTTGACGCCGTTGATGCGCATCGCATCCGAGCCGCACACCCCGTGCGCGCAGGAGCGGCGGAAGGTCAGCGTGCCGTCCAGATACCACTTGGCGTAGTGCAGCAGGTTCAGCAGCCGGTCGGTGGGCAGGCACGGCACCCGGAAGCTCTGGAAGCCGGCGGCATCCGGGTCCTCGGGGTTGAACCGCGCGATCTTCAGCGTCACCATCACCGCGCCCTCGGGCACGGGTGGCAGTTCGGGATCCTTCGTCTCGACCTCGGGAGCGATAGTCATCTTCTCAGTACTTCCGTTCCATCGGCTCGTAGCGTGTCTGCACGACGGGCTTGTAGTCCAGGCGGATGTCGGCCAGCAGGCCCTCGCCGGCCTTGTAGGCCATGGTGTGGCGCATGTAGTTGGTGTCGTCGCGGTTCGGGTAGTCCTCGCGGGCGTGCCCGCCGCGAGACTCCTTGCGGTTCAACGCCCCGGCGACGGTGACCTCGGCCAGCTCCAGCAGGAAGCCCAGCTCGATCGCCTCGAGCAGGTCGCTGTTGTAGCGCTTGCCCTTGTCGTGCACCGTGATTCGCGAATACCGCTCCTTCAGCGCGTGAATGTCGGTCAGCGCCTGCTTGAGGGTCTCCTCGGTGCGGAACACCGCGGCGTTGTTGTCCATCGACTGCTGCAGCGCTCCGCGGATGTCGGCGACGCGCTCGTTGCCGTGGTCGGACAGGATGTCGCCCACCCAACCGGCCACCATGCCGGCCGGGTTCTCCGGCAGCTCGACGAAGTCGTGGCCCAGCGCGTAGTTCGCCGCGGCGATGCCCGCGCGACGGCCGAAGACGTTGATGTCCAGCAGCGAGTTGGTGCCCAGCCGGTTGGCGCCGTGCACCGACACACACGCGCACTCGCCGGCGGCGTAGAGGCCCGGCACGACGGTGGTGTTGTCGGAGAGCACCTGGCCGTTGACCGTCGTCGGGATGCCGCCCATCACGTAGTGGCAGGTGGGGTAGACCGGCACGAGCTCCTTGACCGGGTCCACCCCGAGGTAGGTGCGGGCGAACTCGGTGATGTCGGGCAGCTTGGATTCGAGCACGTCCTCGCCGAGGTGGCGCACGTCGATGTAGACGTAGTCCTTGTTGGGTCCGGCGCCTCGGCCCTCGAGGACCTCGAGGACCATGGAGCGCGCGACGATGTCGCGCGGGGCCAGGTCGACGATCGTCGGCGCGTAGCGTTCCATGAACCGCTCGCCGTCGCCGTTGAGCAGTCGGCCCCCCTCGCCGCGCACGGCCTCGGAGATCAGGATGCCCAGCCCGGCCAGACCGGTCGGGTGGAACTGGTGGAACTCCATGTCCTCCAGCGGAAGTCCCTTGCGGAAGATGATGCCCAGGCCGTCGCCGGTCAGCGTGTGCGCGTTGGAGGTGGTCTTGTACATCCGGCCCGAACCGCCGGTGGCGAACACGATCGCCTTGGCGTGGAAGACGTGGATGTCCCCGGTCGCCAGCTCGTAAGCGATGACACCGGTGGCCACCGGGCCCGACGGGGTCTGGGTCATGGCGATGTCGAGGGCGTAGTACTCGTTGAAGAACTCGACGTCGTGTTTGACGCAGTTCTGGTACAGCGTCTGCAGGATCATGTGGCCGGTGCGGTCGGCGGCGTAGCACGCGCGCCGGACCGGCGCCTTGCCGTGGTCGCGGGTGTGCCCGCCGAACCGGCGCTGGTCGATGCGACCCTCAGGGGTGCGGTTGAACGGCATCCCCATCTTCTCCAGGTCGAGCACCGCGTCGATGGCCTCCTTGGCCATGATCTCGACCGCGTCCTGGTCGGCGAGGTAATCGCCGCCCTTGACGGTGTCGAAAGTGTGCCACTCCCAGTTGTCTTCCTCGACGTTGGCCAGTGCGGCGCACATCCCGCCCTGGGCGGCGCCGGTGTGGGACCGGGTCGGGTAGAGCTTGGTCAGCACCGCGGTCCGCGCCCGCGGACCGGCCTCGACGGCGGCACGCATGCCCGCGCCGCCCGCGCCGACGATGACGACGTCGTGGCGATGTTCAACGATCATGGTTTCTGCTCCTCGTCAGGAGATCGTGGCGTCGAAGGTCAGCAGCACATAGGTGCCCAGCACCAGCGTGAAGGCGACCGACAGCGCCAGCAGGGTGTTCAGCCAGAACTTGGTGGAGTCCTTGCGGCTGTAGTCGGCGATGATGGTGCGCATACCGTTGCCGCCGTGCAGCTGGGCGAGCCAGAGCATCAGCAGGTCCCAGGTCTGCCAGAACGGCGAGGCCCAGCGCTGCGCGACGTAGTTGAAGTCGATGCGATAGACGCCGCCATCCCAGATGAGCCCGATGAACAGATGGCCCAGCACCAGGAAGATCAGCGCTACGCCGGAAAAGCGCATGAACAGCCAGGTGTACTTCTCGAAGTTCGGCATGCCGCCGCCGCGCCGCTTGGAGCGCGGGTTGTCCAGGCCGGCGGGCCGGTCGTAGCTGCTCTGCATCACCGGGGCGGGACCGCCGCGGTCGCTGATGTGGTCGTAGGGGTTCTCGCCCCGGCGGTGTTCGACGGCGCTCACAGGAACCGCTCCGCCATGTGCATGCCGATGACCCCGACCGCGGGGATCATCACGGCCAGCCACACGCCGGCGATCACCCACAGCATGAGCTTCTGGTACTTCGGTCCTTGTTGCCAGAAGTCGATCAGGATGATGCGGACCCCGTTGAGCGCGTGGTAGAGCACCGCGGCGACCAGGCCGATCTCCATCAGGCCGACGATCGGGGTCTTGTAGGTGTCGATGACCTCGTTGTAGGCCTCGGGGCTGACCCGCACCAGCGCGGTGTCGAGCACGTGGACGAACAGGAAGAAGAAGATCGTCGCACCGGTGATGCGGTGCAGCACCCACGACCACATCCCGGGATCGCCGCGGTAGAAGGTGCGTCGACGCAGCCGCGGGGCGGGTGCCGCCTCGCTTCCGGTCAGACTCGGTGTCTGCGTGCTCATCTGGCCTCCAACGCCATCGGTGGACGCTCGGGGCGGGGTCCTCGAGGCCCCCTCCGTGACAGGCGTGGCCTGGACCGCTGCCCCAAACCTCGGGGCGACTCTAAACCCATCATCCACCTCGATCGAACTAGCGTGGAGCCGATCAGGGCGTCAAAGGTGTGAAGTTAGGTCTGCCTATTCGGCCGGCCGAGCCGACGGACGGGGATTCGGAATGCATTCAGATGAGTGGTCGGTGAGTCGGAAATGACGGCCGGGATCGATTGGGAGACATTGCGGGACAAAGCGATTGCGGCATCGAAGGACGCCTATGCGCCGTACTCGCGGTTCCCGGTGGGGGCGGCAGGGCTGACCGACGATGACCGAATGGTGACCGGCTGCAATGTGGAGAATGTCTCATATGGCCTAGGTCTCTGTGCCGAGTGCGGTGTGGTCTGCGCACTACATTCCGGTGGCGGCGGACGGCTGGTCGCGCTCGCCGTCGTCGACGCCACCGGCGCCCCGTTGATGCCGTGCGGCCGGTGCCGTCAGCTCCTGCTGGAGCACGGCGGTCCGGAGCTGCTCGTCGACCATCCCGCCGGGCCCCGCCGGCTGGCCGACCTGCTGCCCGACGCCTTCGGGCCCGACGACCTGGCTCGGGTGCGGTCATGACCGGGTCGTTCGACGCTCCGGTGCCGAATGTCGCGCCCGGGGGCGCTCCGGTGCCGAATGTCGCGCCCGGGGGCGCTCCGGTGTCGAATGTCGCGCCCGGGGGCGCTCCGGTGTCCGACAGCGCGTTCGACGCGCTGAAATCGATGTCGCATCTCGATGCTCCGTCCGTGATCCGAACCAAGCGCGACGGGGGAGCCCTGTCCGACGAGGCCATCGACTGGGTCATCGACGCCTACACCCACGGCCGGGTCGCCGACGCCCAGATGTCGGCGCTGCTGATGGCGATCTTCCTGCGGGGGATGACCGGCGCCGAGATCACCCGCTGGACCGCGGCGATGATCGACTCGGGGGAGCGGCTGGACTTCACCAACCTGCGGTCGATGGACGGCACGCCGCTGGCGCTGGTGGACAAGCACTCGACCGGCGGCGTCGGCGACAAGATCACCATCCCGCTGGTGCCGGTGATCATGGCCTGCGGAGGAGCGGTCCCGCAGGCGGCCGGGCGGGGGCTCGGTCACACCGGCGGCACGCTGGACAAATTGGAGTCCATCCCCGGATTCAGCGGCGAGCTCACCAAAGCCCAGATCCGCCAACAACTCTGCGACCTCGGCGCGGCGATCTTCGCTGCCGGCGAGTTGGCGCCGGCCGACCGCAAGATCTACGCGCTGCGCGACGTCACCGCCACGACGGAGTCGCTGCCGCTGATCGCCAGCTCGATCATGAGCAAGAAGATCGCCGAGGGCACCCGCGCGCTGGTGCTCGACTGCAAGGTCGGCTCGGGCGCCTTCCTGGCCACCGAGGCGGAATCCCGTGAGCTGGCCCGCACGATGGTCGACCTCGGTACCGAGCACGGACTGACCACCCGCGCCCTGTTGACCGACATGGAGGTGCCGCTGGGCCGTACCGTCGGCAACGCGGTCGAGGTCGCCGAGTCACTGGAGGTACTCGAGGGCGGCGGTCCCGACGACGTCGTCGAGCTGACGCTGGCGCTGGCCCGGGAGATGCTCGACGCCGCCGGACTCGACGCCGTCGACCCGGCGCAGACCCTGCGCGACGGCACGGCGATGGACCGGTTCCGCGCGCTGGTCGAGGCCCAGGGTGGTGACGTGGCGGCGCTGCGCGCCGAGGCGCTACCGCTCGGCGAGCACAGCGAGACCCTCACCGCGCCGCGCGGTGGCACGATGGGTGACATCGACGCGATGGCGGTAGGGCTTGCGGTGTGGCGGCTCGGAGCGGGCCGCTCGATGCCCGGTGAGCAGGTGCAGTTCGGGGCGGGCCTGCGCATCCACCGCCGGCCAGGTGAACCCGTCGCCGCCGGTGAGCCGCTGTTCACCCTCTACTCCGACACGCCGCAACGTTTCGGGGCAGCATTGGCCCAACTCGACGGCGCCTGGTCCGTCGGGGGCGAGGCTCCCGTCGCGCGCCCGCTGATCATCGACCGGATCGGGATGTAGGAGGTTGCAGTGACCACACCGTTGACGCTGGAGACCATTCGGCAGGCGCCCAAGGCGCTGTTGCACGACCACCTCGACGGCGGTCTGCGCCCGGCCACCGTGCTCGAGCTCGCCGATCATTACGGCTACGACCAGCTGCCCGAATCCGATGTCGACAAGCTGGCCACGTTCTTCCGCACCGCGGCGCACAGCGGGTCGCTGGTGCGTTACCTGGAGCCGTTCGCACACACGGTCGGCGTCATGCAGACCCCCGAAGCGCTGCACCGGGTCGCCCGCGAGTGCGTCGAAGACCTCGCCCGTGACAACGTCGTGTACGCCGAGATCCGGTTCGCCCCTGAACTGCACATCGACGGCGGGCTCTCGCTGGACGCGGTCGTCGACGCGGTGCTGGCCGGGTTCGCCGACGGGGAGAAGGTCGCCGCGGCCGAGGGCCACGCGATCGTGGTGCGCTGTCTGGTCACCGCGATGCGTCATGCCGCGCGGTCCCGCGAGATCGCCGCGTTGGCGGTGCGGTTCCGGGACCAGGGGGTGGTCGGTTTCGACATCGCCGGGGCCGAGGCCGGCCATCCGCCGACCCGCCACCTCGACGCGTTCGAGTACATGCGCAGCAACAACGCCCGGTTCACCATCCACGCCGGGGAGGCGTTCGGGCTGCCGTCGATCCATGAGGCGATCGCGTTCTGCGGGGCCGACCGGCTCGGCCACGGCGTGCGCATCGTCGACGACATCGAGGTCGATTCCGACGGCACGGCGCGGTTGGGTCGGCTGGCGGCGCTGCTCCGGGACAAGCGGATCCCGTTCGAAATGTGCCCGAGTTCCAACGTGCAGACCGGCGCGGTGGCCAGCATCGCCGAGCATCCGTTCGACAGGCTGGCCCGGTTGCGCTTCCGGGTCACGGTCAACACCGACAACAGGTTGATGAGCGACACCACGATGAGCCTGGAGATGCTGCGGCTGGTGGAGGCGTTCGGCTACGGCTGGAGCGATCTGGAGCGGTTCACCATCAACGCGATGAAGTCGGCGTTCATCAGTTTCCCCGAGCGGTTGGCCATCATCGACGAGGTCATCAAACCCCGCTACGCCGTGCTCATCGGCTGACCCCGCGCACCCGGCGCGGCGGAATCACTCCTGGCGCAGGCGGGACTCGACGAAGGACTCCAGCGACTCCCACTGCTCGACGGCGTCGGCGAACGATCCGCCGGTCGGGCGTCCGGTCTCGTCCGGCTCGAGGACGTGGCCGATGACCCGGCCCAGCGCGGTGTCGGGCGCCAGCTTGGTCTCGACGCTGGCCTCTTCGGCATAGTCGCCGACATCGCGGATCAGCTCGACCGCGAGTTCGAGCTGGTCGCGGTCGAGGGCATCGGGCCCCTCGGCCAGGTCGTCGGCGATTCCGGTGAGCACGTAGACGTTGTCGTCGGTGACGTCGATGCGCAACGAGCCGTCGGTGGCCGCGGTGCGGATGTCGTCGTAGGTGGCCAGGTCGGACAGGTCGTGGTCGTGTTCGTCGGCCAGATAGCGCGCCAGCGCGCGCTCTGAGCCGAACACGCTGATGCGGCCGTTGCGGCCCAGGAAGATCGGCCGGTCGTCGAGGTAGCAGCGCAGCGTGAACAGCGTGCCGCCACTGGTCATGATGCGCACCGGGTCGATGCCGACCCGCTGCCAGAAGTCTTCGTCGCTGCCGAGCACCCGGGTCTGAGCCGCTGCTTCCAGCTCGGCGGACTCTTCGTCGGTGTCCACCACGTCGTCGATCACGACGTCGTCCTCGGCCACGTCGTCGTCCAACTCGGGGGCCGGCTCGTCGAGCTCGGCCTGCGCCTTCTGCGCGGCGGTGCGGTCGACGTCGGGAGTGGTGATGATCGCGTCGATGGCCTCCAGAACGTTGTCCCAGCCGCGGGCGATGATCTTCTCGATCTCGGCCCACCGCTTGCGCCCGGCGCGCCCGGCGAAGGCCTCGACTCCGCCGCCGACGGTGCCGAGCACCGGGTTGCCGTTGAAGAACTTGGTGACGGCGGGCAGCTCACACACCGATCCGATCGACGAGACCACGGCCAGTGCACCGTGCACGGCGCTGACGCTGTCGTCGGTGGGCTTCTCGGCCAAAACTTCCTCGAAGCCGACCACGTCGTGCGTGTGTGCCTCGGACGGGACCAGCCTGTGCGCGTTGGCCTCGGTCAGCTTCTCCCACGCGGGATGGTCGGCGAGGTCGTTGTCGGTGTCGGTGCGCACAAAGGCCACCAGGTCGGCGACGGACTCGAACACGTAGAAGTCTTCGTCCTTGCCGAGGAAGGCCTCCCACTCGTCGCCGTCGGCGCGCCACCGCGGGGCCCACAACGTGTACACGTCGCCCTTCGTCAGCTTGAGCTGGATGGGCACGATGTCAGCAGCCATGCGGCACAGCCTAGCTACCGGGCACCGCTGGCCGGCCGCGCCCCGCGGGCCTCCGACCCGCGGCGATCACCGGGCGACCTCGCGTGCGCACGCGCTGACGTCGTCATCGAGGATCCGCCGGTCCGGCACGACGTCTTCCTCCATCGTCTTGATCCGGAAGCAGTCGATGATCCGGCTTCGCTCCAGGTCGCGGAGTTCCAGATAGGCCCACCCGCCGAGGACCCCGCCGGCGGCCGCCAGGAACACCCCTGCCGCACAGATCCACACTTTCGCTCTCCACCCCACGCAGGGAAATTAGCCGCACGGCACCGGCGATGGCTGAGGTCAGCCTGAGGGTTGCAGCGGGATTTGCTAAGCGTTTTCAGGCCGTCGGCCGCCAGAAACCCTGGAAGCCCTGCCCGGCGTTGCTGGTCCGGATCGGGGACAGTTTCACCGGGTCGCCGGCCTCGATCATCAAGTTGTTTCCCACGACCATCGCGACGTGCCCGTCCCACACGGCGAGGTCACCGGGCCGCAGATCACCGGGGGCGACCGCGGCGCCGATGTCCTGTTCCTGCGCCAGCCGCGGAATGTTCAACCCGGCCTCGCGATACGCCCACTGGGTGAGCCCACTGCAATCCAGGCCCACACCCGGGGTGGTCCCGCCCCACTGATAGGGCACGCCGAGTTGGGTGAGTGCGTGCCGGACGGCGGCGGCGGCCGCGGCGTTGGGCGCCAGCACCACGCTGCCGTCGGGTAGCCGGATCTCGACGCCTTCGCCGAAGTTGGCCGCGTCCGGGGTGTCGGCCCCGTGGGTGAATGCCGCCCACTCGCCGGCGCCGCCGCCAGAAGTGCCGACGCCAGCGCCGCCATAGGTTCCGGGTGAGCCGCCGCCCCAGCCTCCCGGTGTCTCAGCACCCCAGCCGCCGGCGCCCGGCGCGGCAGGCGTGCCCGAGGCGGCAGGCACGGTCGGCGCGGCCCCCGCCGTGTGGGTGTCCAGCGCCGCAGCCTGCCGGTCGAGTTCGCCGAGGAGTGCCTCGACCACGGTGATGGCCTGATGCAGCGCCTCCCGCGCCTCGGCGAGCAGCTCGTGCGCGACGCCAGGCGAGTCCAGCCGCGGTTCCAGCGCGCTCGCGACGGCCTCGAAGTCGTCGAGGATCTGTCGCAGCCGCCGCCGCGCGTGCGCCACGGCGTCGGCGGCCTGCCCGGCGACGACGCCCATGGTGCCGGTGCGTGCGGCGGCGTCGTCGATGGCCGCGGTCGTCGCAGCGGCGTATTCGGCGGCCGTGTCGGCACCAGACCCGCGCCATCCCTCGCCGGTGACCCGCCAGGCCCGGGCGGCCGCTGCGGCCGTGTCGGCCAGTGCGTTCCGCGCGTCCCGCAGCGCCGCGGACGGGTCACCGGCCGGCCCGGCCGACCAGCCCGGACCGACCAGCGCCTGCAGGCGTCGGATGGGCTCGGCCAGAACGGCGGTCACAGCGCCGGGCATCACCACCCGCCGAGCAGCTGTGCACCGGCGTCTCCGTCGGCGCGGTGGTAGTTCGACGCCGCCTGCTGAGCGGCGCGGTGCGTGCCGGCCAGCGCCGCGCACACGCCGGCCAACGTCTCGGTCTCCCGTGCGACGGCGCGGTTCAGCCGTGCCAGGAACGCCGCACCCACCGGGCCGAACAGCGATGCATCGGTACCCACGGTGGCCAGGCGGGCGGTGACGGCCTGCAGGTCGTCGGCGTGTCCGGCGGAGGCCGAACCGTAGGCGCGGATGAGGTCGGTGTCCGCGGTCAGACGCGCGTGCATATGGATACGACGTCGCGAAACCGCCGTCGGTTCCCATTAAGGTGCGAATTCATGGATGTGCGCGTTGTCGACCACCCGCTGGCCGCGGCGCGGCTGACCACCCTGCGTGACGAGCGCACCGACAACGCCGCGTTCCGGGCCGCGCTCAGAGACCTGACCCTGATGCTGGTCTATGAGGCCACGCGTGAGCTCGTCACCGACACTGTGGCGGTGCGCACTCCGCTGGTCGAGACCGCGGGCGCCCGCTTGGCCAACCCGCCGCTGCTCGTGCCGGTGCTGCGCGCCGGGCTGGGCATGGTCGACCAGGCGCACGCGCTGATCCCGGAGGCGCGGGTCGGCTTCGTCGGGATCGCCCGAGACGAGGACACCCACCAGCCGATGCCCTACCTCGAGTCGCTGCCTGACGACCTGAGCACCCAGCCGGTGATCGTGCTCGACCCGATGTTGGCCACCGGCGGGTCGATGGTGCACACGCTGGAACTGCTCTACGCCCGCGACGCGGTCGACATCACCGCGATCTGCGTGGTCGTGGCGCCGGAAGGGATTGCCGCGCTGGAGAAAGCCGCCCCGGAGCTCCGGCTGTTCACAGCGACGATCGACTCGGGCCTCAACGACATCGCCTACATCGTGCCGGGTCTGGGTGACGCCGGTGATCGCCAATTCGGGCCCCGCTAGCTCGATCGGCATCGCCGCCCACAGGCGCGGGGTAGCGTCGCGCTGACGGCGAAAGGGTGAACCCAGGCCATGCCAGACGAGTTGGACGCCAACACCCGCTTGGCGGTGGAACGCACCAGGCTCGCCCACGAGCGCACGTTGATGGCGTGGGTACGGACCTCGCTGGCGTTGATTGCCTTCGGCTTCACCATCTATCAGATATTTCGATATCTGGCGGGCTCGCAGCGGCTGCGCGAACCGCTGATCAGTCCGACGGTGTTCGGCGTCATCACGATCCTGATCGGATTGGTTGCGCTCGTGCTGGCGTGGGTCCAGCACCGTCAGGACATGGCTGCGTTGCGGGAGACCTTCGGGCCGACGCCGTGGTCGATAGCCAGTGTGGTCGCGGCCATGGTCGCCGGGTTGGGCGTCGTTGCGCTTCTGGGCGTGGTACTGCGGGTGTAGCGATCGGTGCTTCGGTGACGCTCACCACCGGCGCACGGCCTCGGCGGCGGCGTTCTGCAGTTCGGCGGCCCGTCCGCGGGCAGTGATCAGCTCTTCGTCGCAACGGATTTCGAGGTAGCACTTGAGTTTCGGTTCGGTTCCTGACGGACGCACCACCACCCGCACGGTCGCGGTGTCGTCGCCTCCGGTGAACACCAGCGCGTCGGCGCGGGGTTGCAGGTCGGTGACGGTGAGGTCGAACCCCACCAGTGCCGCCGGCGGTTGATTGCGCAGTCGGGTCATGATCTCGGCCGCCTGCTGCGGGGAGGTGACGCGGCGGGTGACGGCGGCGGTCGTGTGCACGCCGTGCCGCCGGGCCAGGGCATCGAGCGCGTCGAGCACCGAAAGTCCCTGCGCCCGCAGCGCGGCCACCATGTCGCAGGCCAGCACGGCGGCGCTGATGCCGTCCTTGTCCCGCACCGCTTCCGGGTCGAGACAGTGCCCGATCGCCTCTTCGTAGGCGTAGCGCAACGTGCCGGGAACGTCGTCGTCGGCGCGGGCCAGCCATTTGAACCCGGTCAGTGTCTCGACGTGACGCGCGCCGTACGAGGCGGCGATTGCGGCCAGCATGCGCGAGGACACCACCGTGCTCGCCACCACCGCCGACGCGGGGTCATTACACCGGGACAACACGTAATCACCCAAAAGCCATCCGGTTTCGTCACCCGACAGCATCCGCCAACCAGCTGCTGACGGAACCCCGATCGCGCAGCGGTCGGCGTCGGGGTCCAGCGCTATCGACACCTCCGCGTCGACGTCGGCGGCCAGGGCCAGCAGCGCGTCGACGGCTCCCGGCTCCTCGGGATTCGGAAACGCCACGGTGGGGAAATCCGGGTCCGGCGCGAACTGGCCGGTCACCACGTGGACGTCGGCGATCCCGGCCAATGCCAGCGCATCCAACGCGAACTCGCCGCCGACGCCGTGCATCGGGGTCAGGGCCACCCGCACCGAACCTGCGCCGCGGCGCACCGTGGCGGCCCGTTCGGCATAAGCGCTCAGCAGATCTGCACCGGACTCCTCGACGGGGGTCCGCGGTATCTGGTCGGCGGGCGGCGCCGACGCGATCGCCTGCTCGATGTCCCGGTCGGTGGGAGAGACGATCTGCAGTCCGCCTTCGAGGTAGACCTTGTACCCGTTGTCGGTGGGCGGGTTGTGCGAGGCGGTGATCTGCACCCCGGCCACCGCGCCGGTGCGGCGCACCGCGAACGCCACCACCGGGGTGGGCACCGGGCCGGGCATCAGCGTCACGGAGAAGCCCTGAGCAGCAAACACTTCAGCGGCAGCGCGGCCGAATTCGGCGGAGCGGTGGCGGGCGTCGTAGCCGACGACGACGTGCCCGCCGCCCAGTCCCCGCTCGGCCAGCACCGCGGTCACGCCCCGGGTGGTGCGCAGCACGACGGCCAGGTTCATCCCGTTCGGTCCGGCGCGCAGCGGCCCGCGCAGCCCGGCGGTGCCGAACGTCAGGCTGTGCGCGAAGCGCTCGCGCAGTTCCTCGGCGCTGCAGGCGGCGAGTTCGGTCGTGGAGCCGGGGTCGGGATCGTGGGCGAGCCACTCCTGCACGGTCGGCGGCCAGGACGTCATGGGTTCACCCCACCACGAATCGGGCGCGGTAGGCGACATCGAGTGTCGCCTAACGCGCCGAATCCGCCGAGTCGGCGAGCTTGCGCAGGATCGGCGCCACCAGCATCAGCAGGTCGAACTCCAGCGGCGACAGCGTCTCCTGCATGCGCCGGTGCAGCCAGTCGTCGCGTTCGGCGCGGTCGGCGGCCAGCAGTGCCTCGCCGTCAGGGGTGAGTTCGACGAGCTGGCGGCGCCGGTCGGAGGCGTCGGGGCGGCGCCCGATGAGCTGTCGCGTCTCCAGTTCGTTGAGCGAGTCGGTCAGCGACTGGACCCGGACGTGCATGCGGGCACCGAGCTCGGCGGGGGTCGTGACCCCTGCTCGGCTGATCTCGCCGAGCAGCTGCATCTGACTCAGGGGCAGGCCGTTGTCGGGGCGGTGCCGGCGCATCTGGCGGGTCACCGCCATCATCGACTCCCGCAGTTCGGTGGCCGCGGGACGGGCAGCGTCAGCAACGACCGCGTCCTCAATCATTACCAAGTTATACCTTGGTAATTCTGCAGTGTCACCGCTGATAGTCGGCGCGTTGTGATCATGAATCGCCAAGAGCATACTTGTCATCACGATGAGGTGGACGCGGGAATTGCTCAGATGGGCGGTGCTCCTGGCGGTGACCGCCGGGGTGACCGTTCCGCTGACGATGGTGGGGGTGCCCTCGGCGGCCCTGTTCGCCGCACTGGTGGTGGGCATCGCGCTGGCGCTGCTGTCGTGGGGGCCCGCCAGGGTGCCGCGACCGCTGGGGCTGGCCGCGCAGGGCACCCTGGGCGTCTACATCGGCACGATGGTGCAGGACGACGCGCTGGCCGCGCTTGGCGATGACTGGGCGATCGTGCTGGGGATCGGGGTCTCGACGCTGGTTCTCAGCGTCGCCGCCGGGGCGCTGCTCGGCATGCGCCGCGACGTCACCCCGCTGACCGGATCCCTGTCGCTGGTGGCCGGCGGCGCGTCCGGACTGGTCGCGATCGCCCGCGAACTCGGCGGTGACGATCGCGTGGTCGCGGTGCTGCAGTACCTGCGGGTGGGGTTGATCACCGCGTCGATGCCGGTGGTCGTCACGCTGATCTACCACGCCGACCGGTCCCGGCCGCCCACTGTCGACCCCGGGCAGGATCCGACCGCGCCGTGGTACCTCAGCGTGGGCATGCTCGTCGCCCTGGTGCTGGTGGGCTCCACGGTCGGGCGGCTCATCCGACTGCCCGGAGCCGGCCTGCTCGGCCCGCTCGCGCTGACGGTCGCACTGGAGGTCAGCGGCCTGTCCCACGGGCTGTCGGTGCCGGTGGTGCTGGTGCAGGCCGGCTACGCGCTCATCGGCTGGCAGGCCGGCCTGGCGTTCACCCGGGAGTCGCTGCGCGCGGTCGGCCGGCTCCTCCCGGCCGCGGTGGCGCTGATCGTCCTGCTCGGTGTCGCGACCGCCGGGCTGGGCGTGCTGCTGAGCCGGGTGGCCGACCTCACGCTGCTCGAGGGGTACCTCGCGACCAGCCCCGGCGGGGTGTACGCGGTGCTGGCCACTGCGGTGGAGACCGGGTCCAACGTCACGTTCATCATCGCCGCTCAGGTGGTGCGCATTCTGCTGATGCTGTTCGCGGCGCCGCTGCTGGCCCGTGCGGTGGTGTGGGCCGGGGCCCGGTTCGGCCGTCAGAGCCGGGCAATCACCGACGCCAGCAAGGACCCCATCCGCGTCGCCGACTGACGGCCCGCGGCCAGCACCTCGTCGTGGCTGAGCGGCTGTCCGGTCATGCCGGCGGCCAGGTTGGTCACCAGCGACACCCCCAGCACGTCGGCGCCGGCTTCGCGCGCGGCGATGGTCTCGTGCACCGTCGACATCCCCACCAGGTCCGCGCCGAGCGTGCGCAGCATCCGGATTCCGGCGGGCGTCTCGTACTGCGGGCCGAACAACCCCGCGTACACCCCCTCGGCCAGCGTCGGGTCGATCTCGCGGGCCAGCGCCCGCAGCCCCGGCGAGTACGCGTCGACCAGGTCGACGAACCGCGCCCCGACCAGGGGGGAGCGCGATGTGAGGTTGAGGTGGTCGCTGATCAGTACCGGCTGCCCGACGGTGTAGTCCTCACGCAGCCCGCCCGCGGCGTTGGTGAGGACCACGGTGCGGACGCCGGCTGCCGCCGCGGTACGCACCGGATGCACGACATGGCGCAGGTCATGGCCTTCGTAGGCGTGGATGCGCCCGAGCAGCACCAACACCCGGTGCGGCCCGATGCGCAGCGAGAGCACCTGCCCGCCGTGGCCCTCGGCGCTGGGCGGGGTGAAGCCGGGCAGCTCGGCCATCGGCACCGCCGAGGTGGGGTCCCCCAAGCGGGCCGCCGCCGGCGCCCACCCCGAGCCGAGCACCACAGCCACGTCGTGGGCGTCGACTCCGGTGCGTTCGGCGACCGCGCCGGCAGCCCGGCGGGCCAAGTCGTACGGGTCGGCGGCCTGTGACACGTCCCGCAGCCTAACCGGCGGGCTCCGACCCGGTCGGCCACCGCCGAGCGCAGTGAGATACTGCCTGCATGCCTACCGCCGCCGCGTCGACATGTGTCGAGGACGTCGTGGCCCGGCGGCGCGGCGACCTGATCGAGCTGTCGCACGACATCCACGCCGAGCCCGAATTGGCGTTCGCGGAGCACCGCAGCTGCGCCAAGACCCAGGCGCTGGTCGCCGAGCGCGGGTTCGACGTCACCACGCCCGCGGGGGGTCTGGACACCGCGTTCCGCGCCGTCTACGGCAGCGGGTCGCTGGTGGTCGGGGTGTGCGCGGAGTACGACGCGCTGCCCGGCATCGGCCACGCGTGTGGGCACAACATCATCGCCGCGTCCGCGGTCGGCACCGCGCTGGCTCTGGCCGAGGTCGCCGACGACCTCGACCTGACCGTGGTGCTGCTGGGCACCCCGGCCGAGGAGGCCGGCGGCGGGAAAGTGCTGATGCTCGAGGCGGGGCTGTTCGACGACATCGCCGCCACGGTGATGCTGCATCCCGGCCCGCTGGACATCGCCGCGGCCCGATCGCTGGCACTGTCCCAGGTGGCGGTCAGCTATGTGGGCCGCGAGTCGCACGCCGCGGTCGCCCCGCACCTGGGCATCAACGCCGCGGACGCGGTGACGGTGTCGCAGGTCGCGATCGGCCTGCTGCGCCAACAGCTGGCGCCTGGGCAGATGGTGCACGGCATCGTCACCGACGGCGGGCAGGCCAGCAACGTCATCCCGGCGCACGCCGAGATGCAGTACACGATGCGCGCCGACGATGCCGCCAGCCTGGCCGCGCTGGAAGCCCGGATGGCCGACTGCTTCCTGGCCGGCGCGGTGGGCACCGGCTGCGACTACGACATCGCCGCGACCGAGCCGCCGTACCTGGAGCTCACCCCCGACGGTTGGCTTGCCGAGACCTTCCGCGCCGAGATGCAGCGGGTGGGGCGCAGCCCGGTGGGACGCGAGCTGGAGGTGGCGCTTCCACTGGGCAGCACCGACATGGGTAACGTCACTCAGGTCATGCCCGGCATCCATCCGATAGTCGGCATCGACGCCAACGGGGCCTCGGTGCACCAGCCGGGGTTCACCGCGGCGGCCGTCGGCCCGAGCGCCGACCAGGCCGTGGTGGAGGGTTCGATCATGCTGGCGCGCACCGTGGTGGCGCTGGCCGAGAACAGCGCGGAGCGTGAGCGCGTGCTGGAGCTGCAGAGGAGGCGGACGTCATGAGCGCGTTGCAGCACGCCGCCGCGCGCTGGCTGTCCGCCCACTACGACGACCTGGTCGGGTGGCGCCGCCATCTGCACCAGCACCCCGAGCTGGGCCGCCAGGAGTTCGCCACCACGCAGTTCGTGGCGGCGCAGCTGGCCGATGCGGGCCTGAACCCGAAGGTGCTGCCCGGCGGCACAGGTCTGCTGTGCGACTTCGGGCCCGACGACGGGCCGCGGGTGGCGTTGCGGGCGGACATGGACGCGCTGCCGCTCGACGAACGCACCGGTGCGCCCTATGCGTCGCTGGTGCCGGGGGTCGCCCACGCCTGCGGGCACGACGCGCACACCGCCGTGCTGCTGGGGGCGGCGATGGCGCTGGCTTCGGCGCCCGAGCTGCCGGTGGGCGTCCGGCTGATCTTCCAGGCGGCCGAGGAGTTGATGCCCGGCGGCGCGATCGACGCGATCGCCGCGGGAGCGTTGACCGGGGTGTCACGGATCTTCGCGCTGCACTGCGATCCGCATCTCGCGGTCGGCCGCGTCGCGGTCAAGGCCGGTCCGATCACGTCGGCCGCCGATCACATCGAGGTGACCCTGCGCTCCCCGGGTGGGCACACCTCGCGCCCGCATCTGACGTCGGATCTGGTCTACGGGCTGGGCACGTTGATCACCGGTGTGCCCGGGGTGTTGTCACGGCGCATCGATCCGCGGCACTCCACGGTGATGGTGTGGGGCGCGGTCAACGCCGGGGTGGCCGCCAACGCGATTCCCCAGATCGGCACGCTGGCAGGGACCTTGCGCACCGCCAGCCGCGAGACCTGGCTGACGCTGGAAGATATTGTGCGCGAGACGATTTCGTCGCTGCTCGCGCCGCTGGGCATCGAACACATGCTGCAGTACAAGCGCGGCGTGCCGCCGGTGGTCAACGAAGAGGGGTCCACCCGCATCATCACCCACGCCGTCGAGGCGATCGGCCCCGAGGTGCTGGCCGACACACTGCAGTCCGGCGGTGGCGAGGACTTCTCCTGGTACCTGGAGGAGGTGCCCGGCGCCATGGCCCGCCTGGGGACGTGGAGCGGCCACGGCCCGCAGCTGGATCTGCATCAGCCGACGTTCGACCTCGACGAGCGTGCCCTCGGTGTCGGGGTGCGCCTGCTGGTCAACCTGATCGACAACGCCCTGGTCTAGTTCCGCGAACGCGCGTGTCTGCCCGGCGGCGCGCCGGCAATTCCGGCATCCAGCGCGCGGTCACACCACCTCCCCGAGCAGTCCGGTGGCCACGTCGAAGACGAATCCGCGCAGCGAATGGTGCAGCGTCACGAACGGGCTGGCCTCGATCCGGCGCAGCGACTGCCGCACGTCCTGCTCGAGATCACCGAACGACTCCGCCGACCACGCAGGCTTGATGCCGATCTCATCCTGGATCGCGCGCTTGAAGTCGTCGTCGGTGAACGTCAGCATGCCGCAGTCGGTGTGATGGATGAGGATGATCTCGCGGGTACCCAGCAGCCGCTGGCTGATCGCCAGCGAGCGGATCTCGTCATCGGTGACGACCCCGCCGGCGTTGCGGATGACATGAGCCTCACCGTCTTTCAGCCCAAGGATGCGGTAGACGTCCATCCGCGCATCCATGCAGGCCACCACTGCCACGTGCCGGCTCGGCGGCAGCGGCAACGGGCCCTCGAAGCCCTCGGCGTAGGCACGGTTGTTCTCCAGGTACTCGTCGGTCACGGACATGGGCGTCTCCTCGAGATGTCGGCCAGGACGTGGGGCTCGACGATGATAGGGCGGGCTACGAGTCCGTCGCGCCCGAATCGCGCGGCGGGGCGTCGGAGGACGGGCGGGCCGTCACCGGCGCTGCCGCGATCAGCCGTCGTTCGTCGTCGCGGTGGCGGCGATGCTGCGAAAACGAGTACGCCACCGCAGCGGCCCAGATCACCGAGATCGCGACGTAGAACACGGCGCGGATGCCGTCGGGTGCGTCGATCCAGTCGCTGCGCAGCAGCGTGCGGGTGTTGGTCAGCACGATCAACCCGCCCACCGCGGCGCCCAGCACACGAGGCGGAATGTGGCGCACCAGCCACGCCGCGACGGGTGCGGCGATCACCCCGCCGATGAGCAGCGCCGCGACCCACGCGTAGTTCACCCCCGCCGAACCGATGCCGAGGATGAACCCGATACTCGCGGCCACCGCGACGAGGAACTCGCTGGTGTCGATCGAGCCGATCGTCTTGCGCGGTTCCAGGCGTCCGCTGGCCAGGATGGCGGGAGTGCCGACCGGGCCCCACCCACCGCCACCGGTGGCGTCGACGAAACCGGCGACCAGGCCGAGTGGCCCGAGAAAGCGCTTGCGCAGGGGAGTTCCGAGACGGCTCGTGGGTAAGCCCTGCGCGGTGAACCGGGCCAGTACGTACACCCCGAGAGACAGGAGCACGATGGCCATCAGCGGCGCGGCGACCTCGGTCGACAGGTTCGACAGGAATGTCGCGCCGAGGAACGCGCCGACGGCCCCCGGGACACCGATCTTGGCCACCACCGCCCAGTCGACGTTGCCGAACTTCCAGTGCGCGGCACCGGACATCAGCGTGGTGCCGATCTCCGCCAGATGCACCGTCGCCGACGCTGCCGCCGGGTTGGTGCCGATGGCCAGCAGCAAGGTCGTCGACGTGACGCCGTAGGCCATGCCGAGGCTGCCGTCGACGAGTTGGGCGCCCAGGCCCACGAGCGCGAGGAGAAGCAGTTGCCTCATCAGAATCCTGTTCTTGTGCCGACGGTTTCCGCTGCGGTGTCCGTCTCGGTGGGCACAGGGTCCACGTCCGGACGGCAGAAGTCAGCATTTGAAATCGCGGTGAGCGAATTGTCCACGTGCGCACGATGACCCCGAACCTGCTAGATTCCTCGTCATGTTCGTCCCCGGATCACCGTCGGCCGCCCTCGGCCGCGAGTGTTGTCGTCGCGCATCGCGCCGCGACTGACCCGACCGGACGTTTCGGTATCCCCCTGAGTCGGCGCGGCATCGGCCACCGCCCCCCGACTCCTGAGGATCCTCATGCTTTCCACCACCACCGTCATCACCGCCCCCGCCGCACCGCTGGTGGTGGCGCCGAGGCTGGGCGTCGCCGACACCGCCGCAGCCTCGGTGCTGGCGGTGGTCCGTCGCCGCGGTCCCGTCACCCGGGACGTGATCGTGAAGGTGACGTCGCTGAGCGTCGCGACGGTCAACCGGCAGGTCGGCAGCCTCATCGACGCCGGATTGCTGCAGGAGCGCCCCGACCTCGCGGCGAGCGGCGCCGTCGGGCGGCCCCGGATCCCGGTCGAGCTCAACCACCGGCCGTTCCTGACGCTGGGCCTGCACATCGGTGCCCGGAGCACCAGCATCGTGGCGACCGACATCCGGGGCCACACCCTCGACGCCATCGAAACGCCAACGCCGCAAAGCGATCCCGCGACAGCGCTGCCCGCCCTGGCGGACGCGGCGCAGCGCTACCTGCAGCGTTGGCGCAAGCGCCAGGTGCTCTGGATCGGTGTCGCCGTCGGCGGAACGGTGGACAGTGCCTCGGGTTCGGTCACCCATCCGCGGCTGGGCTGGCGAGCGGCTCCGGTCGGCACCGTCATCGCCGAGCGTCTGGGTGTGCGGGTGTCGGTGGCCTCGCACGTCGACGCGATGGCCGCCGCCGAGCTCGTCCTCGGGCTGCCGAGACGAGACGAGCCGGCCGCGACGACATTGTACGTGTACGCCCGGGAGACAGTGGGTTTCGCGCTGACGATCGGGGGCAAGGTGCACACCCCGGCGCGCGGGCCGGGCAGCATCGCCGGGCTACCGGTGCAGCGCGACCTCAACGGTCAGCCTGCGACACTGGAAGACGCCGTCAGCGACGACGCCGTGCTGCGCGCGGCCCGCGCGGCGGGGCTCGTGCCGGGCGCGACCACCGTGGCAGCGCTGACGCGGGCGGCGCGCGCCGGGGACACGGGCGCGGCGGCGTTGCTGACCGACCGGGCCCGCATCCTGGGGGAGTCCGTCGCGCTGCTGGCCGATCTGCTCAACCCTGACAGCGTCGTCGTCGGCGGGCAGGCCTTCACGTGCTATCCCGAGGGCATCACCGAGGTGCAGGACACCTTTACGCGCCGGTCGAGCGTCTCGGGCGGCCGGGTCCGCGCCACCGTGTTCGGCGACAGGGTTCAGGAAGCCGGCGCGGGCGTGGTGTCCCTCAGTGCGCTCTACGCCGATCCGGTCTCGGCGATGCGGCGGGCTCGGGCCATGGCGGCGGGCGGACGGGGACGCTTCGACAACTGATGACGCTGGTGCGCAGCATGATTCGTCAGGGGTGACGATGGAGCCCGTAGGGCACCGCGGCGAGCAGTGTCACCGAGATCGACGACCCGCCGGGCGTGCGGTAGACGCGTTGCTCGCCGGGCCGGGCGCCTGCGATCGCCGCGCCGAGCGGCGAACGCAGCGAATAGACCTCCATGCCGTTGTGCTCGGTTCCCCGCACGCCGAGCAGGAACGTTTCGGTGTCGCCCGCCTCGTCGTAGCGCACCGTCAGGACCATGCCGGGCTCGGCGACCCCGTCGTCGGGTGGGTCTTCGCCGACGACCGCATACACGAGCAGGTCGTGGATCTGCTGTATCCGTACCTGCCGCACACGCTGGATCGCGGCGAGGTTCTCGTCGCCGCCCGCGCTGCCGTCGACATCGCGCGCGAGCATGGCGCGCAGTTCGGTCAGCTCGTCGTGCAGACGTTGGTGTGCCGACTCGGAGATCCATACTCGGGTTGGGGTGCTCATAGCCGTTCTCCTGCTGGTTCGTGGATGTGCCTGGGCGCGGGTGGGGGTCGTCGTCAGGGGCGGGATGCTCGCCGCCCCTGACGACACGCTGGGCCTGGACGGGGCCCGTGGAACGGTGTTCGCGCTATCGCCGGGGATCGAAGGGGCGCAGCGCGGCGGGTTGCTTACCGGTCGTGATCTGTTCTGCCAGAAGCCGGCCCGTGACGGGTCCGTGCGCCAGTCCCCACATGCCATGGCCGCCGGCCACATAGATGCCGCGCGACACCTCGCCGATCAGGGCCCGGCCGTCGGGCGTCACCGGGCGTGGCCCGACCCAGATGTCGCTGCGTTCCTCCCACCGCACACCGTCGAGCAGCGGTCCGGCGGAGTCGAGGATCGCACCGATTCGCCGGGGCGCCAGAGGTTCGTCGGGTCCCCGGAACTCCATGGTGCCGGCGACCCGCATCGCGCCCTGGTAGGGGGTGCAGGCGACGCGGATGTCGGGCAGGTAGATCGGGCAGGGCATGGCCCGCTCCACGGGGACGGTGAACGAGTAGCCACGTCCCGCGCGCACCGGGACGCGGACCTGGGGGCTGATCAATTCGGGTAACCAGGCGCCGGTGGCGACGACGACGACGTCGGCGGTCATGGGCTCGGCCGCCAGCGGACGCACCTCGACGCCTGTGCGTGACGTGCCCACCCGGCCGATGTCGAGTCGCCGGATTTCGGCGCCGCGGTCCTGCACCGAACACGCCAGGGCGTCGACGAAACGGCCCGGGTCGACGAAACGTTGACCGCTGATGCTGATTCCGGCGGTGATGGCCGGCGACACCAGCGGCGCCTGTGTCCGAAGGTCCTCCCCGGACAGTGTCGTCGCCGTCACCGGTTGACCCTCGTTCTGCATCAGGCGCAGTTCGTGCATCAAGTGTTGTGCTTGGTGCCGGCTTCGGAACACCGCGGTGATCGGCGCATCGGTGGTGGGTGCGTCGACCCCGTTGGCGGTGAGGACGTCATAGGCTTCGAGGCACTCCTCGTTGAGCGGAACGTTGGCCTTCACCGCCCGGCGCCAGGACGACCACCGGCAGTTGGCCGCGAATCTCACCAGGAACGCTGCCAGTGCGGGATCGGCGCGCAGGGGAATGTGCAGGGCCGATTTCGGGTCGCGGAGAGCGGTGAACGCGTACCGCAGCACCGACGGCTGGTTGAGCGGGATCGTCAGCGCGGGGGACACCCATCCGGCGTTGCCCCAGGAGGCTCCCGCCGCGACCCCGGAACGGTCGACGACAGTGACGTCGACTCCGCGTTCCTGCAGGAACCACGCCGTGGACAGTCCGACGATCCCCGCTCCGATGACGATCGCGGAGCGCGGTCCACCGTCGAATCGTTCGCCGCCGACCATCGCGCACCTCCCCACTGACTTGTCGTTGACACCCAGCATGGGTGCCTGGCGTCGGCGGGGCTTGCGTGTTCCCGACAATCGTGAGGGGCTCGATTGTCGGGCTCCGACAGCTCAATGCTCGTTGGTCGCCGACAGCTCCTGCTCGTTGGTCGCCGCCAGCTCGATCATCGTGGCCAGACGCCACTGGGGGTCTGTCAGATCGAGCGCGGCGACCTCGGCCATCTTCCGCAGCCGGTAGCGCACGGTGTTCTCGTGGACACCGAGCAGCGCACCCGCGTCGGCGAGGTCGCCCATCGCCGCCAGCCACGCCTGCAGGGTGGCCACGTAGCGCGTGTTGGTCTCGGCGTCGTGGCGACGTAGCTCGGCCACCGGTCCGCGGTTGGGGGTGCGGCCCGACCTGGCGGCGATGCGCAGCCGCTGCAGCAGGATGTCCTGCCAGGATTCGTCGTACGCAGGTGCGGGACCGCGCGAGGCCCGGAGTTCGTGCAGTGCCAGGCACTCGTCGGCTTCCGGCCGGGCTGCGCTCAGCTCGGTGGACGAGGCGACGCCGCTGATTCCCGCCGACACCACTGCGCCGTCGATCAGCGCGGCTCGTAACCCGTTGACCCACCGGCGTGCAGCGTCGGCATCCTCGGCGGGCAACACGGTGTAGACAGCGTTGCCGGACAGTGCGCTGCGGCCTGGCCGTGACCAACCGAAGCCGGAGGTCGCACGGTCGAACAGCATCAACAAGGCGGCATCGCGATCGGCATCCAGCTGCGCGTGCACGGCGATCACCCGCAACCCTTCGGCCGGCAATCCGAGCCGGCTGGCCGCCGTGGCGGCGTCGGCGGAGCCTTCGAGCAAGCGGAGGACCAGGTCGGATTCGACCTGGCGTTCCAAGTCGGCGCTGGCGCGGGAGCGCAGGAGGTGAAGTGCGACGGTCTTGGCGCCGTCGGCCAGCGCAGCGCGCCGGGGCTCGTCCAGCGGCGTCGGCGTCGCCACCCACACCGATCCGAGCAGCCGACGTCCGGCCCGGGCAGCAACGACCATCCGCCCGGACAGGCCGTGGTCGGGCGCGGCGGACACGTACAGGGGTTCGTCGGAGTCGGCCAGATGCGCGAAGACGCCGCGTTGTTCGAGCAGCGCGCGCACCTGCTTCGGGGCTTGCCGACCCATGATGGTTTCGACGCGGGCCTGGTCGGCGTGGGTGTGCTGGCGCGAATACGCCAGCACCCGCGACAGCCGGTCTTCGATGGTGACCGCTGCCCCGACCGCGTCGGCGAGGCTGTCGGCCAGCGCGAACAGATCGGTCGGGCCGCGGCCGGAATCGGTCTCTCGCCCTTCGAGGACCAATCCGTAGACGACTGCCGCCAGCTCGCTCCAGGCCACCGCGGGGTCGACGGTCAACACCGCCACCGCGACGTCGGGGCCGACGACCGTGGCGTCCTGATCCGGTTGTCGCACCAGCACCGCCGAGGCCTGCGCCAGTGCTGCCCAGCGCACGGCCTGCTCGACCGACTCCGCGCCGACGGCCAGGAGCACATCGCCGGTGACCACGACGCGTTCCGCCGTCGATTCGTGCAGCGCGACGCTGCTCAGTGGGGTGTCGCGGGGGAGGGAACAGGACCTCAGTCGCACTCCGCTGCCGCCCAGCACGTTCACCAGACGATCCAGCGTCACCATCGGCCACTCCTCACTCTGCGAAGGCCATCAGCCTAGGAACCGCGGCGGGCGATCCCTCGCGAAGTGCTGAACGGGCTCGTCGGGCGCTACTGCGCCGGCACGCACACCTCGAGGAACCGCTTGGTGAAGTCGAGCAGGATCTTCTGCAGTTCGGCGTCCTCGAGGTCGGCGATCATCGGGTCGTTGACACAACCGTGAACCCCGGCGCTGAGCATCGAGATCGCCACCCGCGACGCGGTGTCGGGGGCGGGGCCGAGCAACACGTCGGCGAGCCGTTCCCCGATGCGGCGGTACTCGTCGTTGGTCTCCAGCAGGTGGTGCACGGTGGGATCGCCGTAGAACACGCTGGAGACCCGGCGGTGCCGGATGATCAGCTCGACCATGCCGCTCATCGACACGCTGCGCCGGGCCTCGGCGGTGGGCAGCGTCTCGGTGATCCGCAGCAGGTGCTCGATGTCGTCGTACACCGGTTTGACGACGGCGAGTGCGATGTCGTCCTTGGAGTGGAACTGGTAGTAGACCGCGGCCTTGGTCACCCCGAGCCGGTCGGCGATCATCTGCAGCGACGTGCCGCTGACGCCGTGGGCGGCGAACAGGTCCAGGGCGGCGTCGAGCACCCGCTCGCGCGCGAAGCCGCGCGTCGCCACCGGTTTGGCCACCGTGCCTCCTCGATCGACGTCGGGACGCCGAACTGTATCTCCGCTCACATCGCGGAAGGACCCCGGCTCAGGTCACTAGTTAACCTAACGGCTTGTTTGAAGTTAGCCGCTTGGATAGGGTAAACCTGCTGATCGGGCATCGCGCACTGATTGCCCGGCGGGGCAGCGCATCTCGAGGCGCCCGTCACGATCACCTCGGTTCGGAAGGAGTTTGGTGGCTCCGAGCACTGCGCTGACCGAAGCCCCTTCCGGTCACGAGCGGCCCCACTTCTACCGCATCGCACGCGCCATCCGGCTCGCCTCGCTGCCGATCATCCTGATCTGGATCGCCGTCGCGGCATTCCTGAACATCTCGGTGCCGCAGCTCGAAGAGGTCGGCAAGCAGCGCTCGGTGTCGATGAGTCCCGACGAGGCGCCCGCCGTCATCTCGATGCAGCGCATCGGCGAGGTGTTCGAGGAATACGAGTCCAACAGCTCGGTGATGATCGTGCTGGAGGGCGACCAGCCTCTCGGTGACGACACCCGGGCGTACTACGCCGACCTGATCGACCGGCTCGAGGCCGACACCCGGCACGTCGAGCACATCCAGGACCTGTGGAGTGACCCGCTCACCGCGTCGGGCGCTCAGAGCGCCGACGGGCGGGCCACCTATTTCCAGGTCTATCTCGCCGGTAACCAGGGTGAGGCGCTGGCCAACGAGTCGGTGGCCGCCGTCCAGGACATCGTCGCCGAAAGCCAGCCACCCGACGGCGTCGCCGCCTACGTCACCGGTGCGTCCGCGTTGGCCGCCGAACAGGAGAACGCGGGCCACGAGAGCATGCGCACGGTCGAGGCGCTGACGTTCCTCGTCATCACGATCATGCTGGTGCTGTTCTTCCGTTCGATCGTCACCACGCTGCTGATCCTGGTCATGGTCGGGCTGAGCCTGCTGACCGTCCGAGGCGCGGTGGCCTTCCTGGGTTTCCACGAGATCATCGGGCTGTCCACGTTCGCGACGAGCCTGCTGGTCACCCTCGCGATCGCGATCGCGGTGGACTACGCGATCTTCCTCATCGGCCGATACCAGGAGGCCCGGGGCCGAGGTGCGAGCCCCGAGGATGCGTATTACACGATGTTCGGCGGCACGGCGCACGTCATCGTCGGCTCCGGCCTGACCATCGCCGGCGCGACGTTCTGCCTGAGCTTCACCCGGTTGCCGTACTTCCAGACGCTGGGCGTGCCGCTGGCGCTGGGCATGCTGGTGCTGATCTGCGTGGCGATGACGTTCGGCCCGTCGGTGGTCACGGTGGCCAGCCGCTTCGGCCTGCTCGACCCCAAGCGCGACATGCGGGTGCGCGGGTGGCGCAAGGTCGGCGCGGCCACCGTGCGCTGGCCCGGTGCCATCCTGGTGGCCAGCATCGCGGTGTCGCTGATCGGGCTGCTGGCCCTGCCCGGCTACCAAACCAGCTACAACGACCGCAACTATCTGCCGGCCGACATCGAGTCCAACGTCGGGTATGCCGCGGCCGAGCGGCACTTCTCGCCGGCGCGCCTCAACCCCGAGGTGTTGATGGTCGAGTCGGACCAGGATCTGCGTAACCCGGCCGACTTCATCGTCATCGACAAGATCGCCAAGGCGATCTTCGGGGTGGAGGGCATCGGCCGGGTGCAGACCATCACCCGGCCTGACGGAACCCCGATCGACGGCACCACGATTCCGTACATCATGAGCCGGCAGGGCAACACGCAGAAGCTCAACGAGAAGTACATGCTCGACCGGATGGACGACATGTCCGTTCAGGCGGCGGCGCTGCAGAACACCATCGACACGATGGGACGGATGCAGGCGCTGATGACGCAGATGTCCGATGTGACCCAGAACATGGTGGCCAAGACCAAGACCATGGCTGACGACATCACCCAGTTGCGCGACCACATCGCCGATCTGGACGACTTCCTGCGGCCGATCCGCAACTACTTCTACTGGGAACCGCACTGCTACGACATCCCGGTGTGCTGGTCGATCCGGTCGGTGTTCGACCTGATCGACGGCACCAACCTGTTGACCGACAACGTTCAGGAGCTGGTGCCCGAGATCGAGAAGCTCGCGTCGCTGATGCCGCAGCTGATCGAGCTGATGCCCTCGCAGATCGAGTCGATGGAATCGCAGCGCGACATGATGCTGACGATGCAGCAGACCCAGGGCGGACAGCAGGAGCAGCAGGCCGCGATGGGCGACGACGCGACGTCGATGGGCGACGCGTTCAACGACGCGATGAACGACGACACGTTCTATCTGCCGCCGGAGGCGTTCGACAACGCCGACTTCCAGCGCGGCATCGAGCAGTTCATCTCGCCCAACGGGCACGCGGTGCGCTTCATCATCGCCCACGAGGGTGATCCGTTGTCGCCGGACGGCATCGACAAGATCGACGCGATCGAGACGGCGGCCAAGGAGGCGATCAAAGGCACCCCGCTGGAGGGTTCGAGGATCTATCTCGGTGGCACCGCGGCCACCTTCAAGGACATGGCCGACGGCACCCGCTACGACCTTCTGATCGCCGGAATCGCCGCCATCGGACTGATTTTCGTGATCATGCTGCTGCTCACCCGCGCCGTCGTGGCGGCCGCGGTGATCGTCGGGACGGTGGTGCTGTCCCTGGGTGCGTCCTTCGGGCTGTCGGTGCTCGTGTGGCAGCACCTGGTGGGCATCGAGTTGCACTGGATGGTGTTGCCGATGGCCGTCATCATCCTGCTGGCGGTCGGTGCGGACTACAACCTGCTGGTGGTGTCGCGGCTCAAAGAAGAGGTGCATGCCGGGTTGCACACCGGGCTGATCCGCACGATGGGTGGTAGCGGGTCGGTGGTCACCGCCGCGGGCATGGTGTTCGCGCTGACGATGATGACGATGGCGGTCAGCGACCTGACGATCATCGGTCAGGTGGGCACCACGATCGGCATGGGGTTGATCTTCGACACGCTGGTCATCCGGTCGTTCATGACGCCGTCGATCGCGGCGCTGCTGGGCCGCTGGTTCTGGTGGCCGCAGCAGGTGCGCACTCGCCCCCGCCCGGTTCCGTGGCCCAAGGTCTCTCCGTCGTCGGGTCTGCACACCGACACGCCGTGATCTCTGGCATTCAGCGTGCGCTCGCGCCCCGCGTGCCATCCCCCATTGCCACCAGATCTCCGGCGCTGACGCGCTGAGCATCGCAACCGGCGCGGGTGGCGTTCGAGCATGGCCTCGTGGACGAACTCGCCGGCTCAGGACGGCGTGGCCACCAGCGGACAGATCCTGGGCCACCTCAACCGGGCGGGGATTCGAGCGCGCCGTGAATACCGTTGTGCTGGAACGGCTATGGCAGGGGATCTACTGCCTCGGCGAACCCTCCGACGAGCTGCGCTTGCGTGGCCTGGAGCTGTCGGCGGGCGCCCGGTTGGCGGTGTGCCTGGGCACCGCCGCAGCGATTATGGATTCGAGACCGAACCGCCGGATCGTCGTGTGATCAGGAACCTCAGCGAGGTGGCGACACCGCCGACCGGGGCTGCCGCCCACCACAATGTCGTTCTGAGAGCAGTGTTGCGCGCATATATCCGCAGCGCACCGCTCAGAACGACATTGCGTCTACCAGGAACCCGCGCGCCCGCCGAAGTCGAACTCGCGCGCTCGCCGGACTCAAGACCCGGGGCCGGGGCCGATGTTGCTGGCCGGGCGGGTCCGCAGGTCATGCACGTACTCGGCTGGCGCCCCGGCGATTTCGGCGGCCTCGGCGATCACCCCCAGATAGCGCGCCGACGGGATGCCACCCTCCCAGGCGTCCACCACATACAGCCACGCCAGCACAGGGTCGGTGTCGGTGTCCGACGAGATCCGCTCGACGCGGCACCGGATCTTCTTGTGGAAGCCGAGCTCGGAGCCTTCCCAGCGGTCGAGGTTGTCCTCGTCCTCTTTGGTCATGTCGTAGAGCACGACGAACACCTTCGATGCCGGATCCTCGACGAGAGTGGCCAGCGCACCTTCCCAGGCGATGTCCTCGCCGCCGAAGGTCAGCCGCCAACCGTGCAGCCAGCCGGTGCCGGCCACCGGGGAGTGCGGGGCCCGTTGCAGCATCTGCTCGGGATGCATGTTCGATCCGTAAGCGGCGTAGAGCGGCACCCGAGAAGCTTAAACGCATTGTGAACCCCTGCTGTATCCGAACGCCCGCCTCGGGGTCGGTGCAATAGGTTGGTGGCGTGGTAACGCGCATCGTGATCATCGGAGGAGGACCGGCGGGATATGAGGCGGCGCTGGTCGCAGCCGCCCACGGACGTGACGTCGTCCAGGTGACGGTCGTCGACTCGGACGGCCTGGGCGGGGCGTGCGTGCTGTACGACTGCGTCCCGTCGAAGACGCTGATCGCCTCGACCGGGGTGCGCACCGAGCTGCGCCGCGCGTCGGGTCTGGGCTACGACATCGGTATCGACGCCGCGCCGATCTCGCTGCCCGACATCAACAACCGGGTGAAGACGCTGGCCGCGTCGCAGTCCGCCGACATCGGCCGGCAGCTGCTCAACCACGGTGTGACGATCATCGGCGGTCATGGTGAGCTCGTGGACGACACCTCGGGCATGGCGCATCACCGGGTGAGGGTGACCACCCCGGACGGCAAGGTTGGCGTGCTGAAGGCCGACGTGGTGCTGATCGCCACCGGCGCGAGCCCGCGGATCCTGCCCAACGCCGAGCCCGACGGCGAGCGGATCCTGACCTGGCGGCACGTCTACGACCTGCCTGAACTGCCGGAACATCTCATCATCGTGGGCTCGGGGGTGACGGGCGCGGAGTTCTGCAACGCCTACACCGAGCTCGGGGTGACGGTGACGGTCGTGGCCAGCCGTGACCAGATCCTGCCGCACGAGGACTCCGACGCGGCCGCGGTGCTCGAGGAGGTCTTCGCCGAGCGCGGCGTGACGCTGGTCAAGAATGCCCGGGCCGACTCGGTGACCCGCACGGATTCGGGGGTGAAGGTGACGATGGCCGACGGCCGTTCTGTGGAGGGCAGCCACGCGCTGATGACGGTCGGATCGGTGCCCAATACCGCGAACCTGGGCCTGGAGCGGGTCGGCGTCGAACTCAAGCGGGGCGGCTACATCCCCGTGGATCGGGTGTCGCGCACCCCCGCATCGGGGATCTACGCCGCCGGTGACTGCACCGGTCTGCTGCCGTTGGCCTCGGTGGCCGCGATGCAGGGCCGCATCGCGATGTATCACGCGCTGGGGGAGGGGGTGTCCCCGATCCGGCTGCGGACGGTGGCCTCGGCGACGTTCACCCGCCCGGAGATCGGGGCGGTCGGCATCCCGCAGTCGGCGATCGACAGCGGGGAGGTGCCCGCCCGCACGCTGATGCTGCCGCTGAGCACCAACGCCCGGGCCAAGATGAGCCTGCTTCGCCACGGCTTCGTCAAGATCTTCTGCCGACCCGCGACCGGCGTGGTGATCGGGGGCGTCGTGGTGGCGCCGATCGCCTCGGAGCTGATTCTGCCGATCGCGCTGGCCGTGCAGAACCGGATCACGGTGACCGATTTGGCGCAGACGCTGTCGGTGTATCCGTCGCTGTCGGGCTCGATCGTCGAGGCGGCCCGCCGCCTGATGACGCATGACGACCTGGACTGACGCAGCTTTGCGTGTACAGAGATCGACGTCTCTGAGCTGGTAATTTGCGCTTCAGTTAATTCGCTGGAACATTGGTGGCGTGTTCGTTCGCAGTGGTGTGGCCGTTCTCGGGGTGCTGGCCGCCGTCACGATCAGCCCCGGCGTGGCATTTGCTGACGGTGACGGCTCAAGTGGTGCGGACACCGCGAGCCAGTCGACCGGGACGTCTTCCGATATCCAGACCGGGTCGGGGGAGCGGGACGGCGGCGACGCCGACACCACCGGCGCCGACGTCACCACCACCACCGACGTCGCCGGTGCCGCCGGTGATGAGGCGGATGTAGCCGAAGAGGTCACCGACGAGCTGTCTGCGGACGGCACCGTCGACGACGAGGAGACGGATCTCGTCGAGCCGGTCGGGGAGCCCGTGGCCGAGACCGTGGCCGATGCGCCCGCGGAGGAGCCCGTGGCCGACGAATCTGCGTCCGAGGGATCCGTGGCCGACGAATCCGTGGCTGACGGAGGCGGAGACACCGTCACGACCGACCGCCGCGAAGGAACCGGCGCGACCGACCGTGGCGGAGACACCGTCACGCCCGACCCGGCCGACGCGCCCGCCCCGAAGACCGAAGTTGCGGCCGGATCCGCCGCCGAGCCCGCGACGGAGCCGACCGGCGAGGCGGAGCCGGAGCGCACCCTCGGCGGTGACCTCGCATCCCCGACCCAGCCGACCCTCGTCCCGGCTGCGGACGCCACCGCAGAGACGGGCGAGTCGATGTCGACCGCGCTGGCCACGATGACGGCCGCCGCCGCGTCGAGCACGGCCGAAGCGGTGCGGCCGTCGCCGCTGGAGCTGATCGGGTCGTGGCTGTTCTCGGCGCTGGCCGGGCTGGTGCGGCTGTTCGATCCCAAGCCGTCGATCCCGGCGGGCAGCCTGGTCACCAGGCAGACCTCGAAACTGGAGGTCGGGTGCGGCTGCGGTGAAACCCTTGACGCTGACTGGTATTTCCCCAACCAGGCCGAGGAGCCGGCGGGCCTGATCTATCTGCAGCACGGCTTCTTCCGGTCGAAAGCCAACGTGTCGGCGCTGGCGGTGCAGCTGGCCGAGCAGACCAACAGCGTCGTCGTCGTGCCCACGGTGGCGTCCAATCCGTTCGCCCAGGGCGGTTGCTGGGTCAACGGGGACGCGATGCACCGCGCGGTCGCTGACCTGTTCGTCGGTGACATGACGGCTCTGACGGCCAGCGCGACGGCAGCCGCCGGGCATGCGGTCATCCTTCCGACGCAGTTCGTGCTGGCCGGCCAGTCCGCAGGCGGCAACCTGGCGGCCTCGGCGGCGGCCTACACCGTCGACAACGGCGCGATCGACCGGCTGCGGGCCGTGGTGATGTTCGACGGAGTCGACAACGGCGGCCGCATCGCCGCCGGCTCGGCGGCGTTGACCGGCGTGAACGCCCGTCCGGTGTTCCAGATCGCCGCCGACTGCGCGCTGTGCAACGTCTTCGGCGCCGGCACGTCGGCGTTGGTGGACAGCCGCCCCGACGGCTTTGTCGGGGTCCGGCTCGAGGGTGGCAAACACACCGACGCCGAGGGCGCCAGCAGCGGTCTCATCGGCATGCTCACCTGCGGCGTCCCGGACTCGGCGAATGTGGCGGCCGTCCCGGTGATCGCCGCCGGCTGGATCAACGACGTGTTCACCGGCTCGCAGGACGGGCTCTACGGTGCGGGCGGTGAACGTTTCCACATCGGCGCGGCGACGGCCGTGGTCCTGGGAACGGGCTCCGGGGTGGCGCGAGCATCCGCGGCAGTCCACGTAGGCTGGTCTGAGTACTGACCGGTAACAAGGGAGTCCTGCGTGGGCAACGAGATGCCCGATTCCGTCCTTCATCCCGAGGGGCGTGTCCGGGCCTGGGAGCGACTCGGCAGTGAGCAGTTCGACGTCGTCGTGATCGGCGGTGGCGTCGTCGGTGCGGGGGCTGCGTTGGACGCCGCGACGCGGGGCCTGAAGGTGGCGCTGGTCGAAGCGCGCGACTTCGCGTCGGGCACCTCCAGTCGCAGTTCGAAGATGTTCCACGGCGGGTTGCGCTACCTCGAGCAGCTGGAGTTCGGCCTGGTCCGGGAAGCGCTGCACGAACGGGAGCTGTCGCTGACCACGCTGGCGCCGCACCTGGTCAAGCCGTTGCCGTTCTTGTTCCCGCTGACCAAGCGGCTGTGGGAGCGGCCCTACATCGCCGCCGGCATCATGCTCTACGACCAGCTCGGTGGCGCGAAATCCGTTCCCCCGCAGAAGCACCTGACCCGTGCCGGGGCATTGCGGCTGTCGCCGGGGTTGAAGCGTTCGGCGCTGATCGGCGGGATCCGGTACTACGACACCGTCGTCGACGATGCCCGCCACACGATGACGGTCGCGCGCACCGCCGCCCATTACGGGGCCGTGGTGCGGACCTCGACGCAGGTGGTGGCGCTGCTGCGGGAAGGCGACCGGGTCACCGGGGTGCAGGTCCGGGATTCGGAGAACGGAGCGGTCACCGATGTCCGGGGCCATGTCGTGGTCAACGCGACCGGGGTGTGGACCGACGAGATCCAGGCGTTGTCCAAGCAGCGCGGCCGTTTCCGGGTGCGGGCCTCCAAGGGTGTGCACGTCGTGGTGCCCCGCGACCGCATCGTCAGCGAGGTCGCCATCATCCTGCGCACCGAGAAGTCGGTGTTGTTCGTCATCCCGTGGGGGACCCACTGGATCATCGGCACCACCGACACCGACTGGAACCTCGATCTGGCACATCCGGCCGCGACGAAGGCCGACATCGATTACATCCTGGGCCATGTGAACACGGTCCTGGCCACTCCGTTGACCCATGACGACATCGACGGGGTGTATGCCGGGTTGCGGCCGTTGTTGGCCGGGGAGAGCGAGGAGACCTCGAAACTCTCCCGCGAGCACGCGGTCGCGGTGCCCGCGCCGGGCTTGGTCGCTATCGCCGGCGGCAAGTACACCACCTACCGGGTGATGGCCGAGGACGCCATCGATGCGGCCGCCGAGTTCGTGCCCACCCGGGTGGCGCGTTCCATCACCGAGAAGGTGCCGCTGGTCGGCGCCGACGGCTACTTCGCGTTGGTCAACCAAACCCAAAGGGTGGGAGGCTTCTACGGCCTGCACCCGTACCGGGTGCGCCACCTGCTGGATCGCTACGGTTCGCTGATCAGCGAGGTGCTCGCGATGGCCGATGACCGCCCGGAGTTGCTCGAGCCGATCACCGAGGCGCCGGTCTATCTCAAGGTCGAGGCGGCCTACGCGGCGGCGGCCGAAGGTGCCCTGCATCTGGAGGACATCCTGGCGCGCCGGATGCGGATCTCCATCGAATATCCGCATCGCGGCGTGGACTGTGCCCGCGAGGTCGCCGAAGTCGTTGCGCCGGTGCTGAACTGGACGGCAGAGGACGTGGATCGCGAAGTCGAGACCTATCGGGCCCGGGTGGAGGCCGAGGTGCGTTCGCAGGCCCAGCCCGACGACGAGTCGGCCGATGCGCTGCGTGCCGCTGCTCCGGAGGCGCGCGCCGAGATCCTCGAACCGGTGCCGCTGAATTGAGCCGGGCTCCGCTTCCCGTGCGTGACGGTCTCGGTCCCGCGCGGGTGCGGATGCGCGGCGGCAACGTCGCCGAGGAGTTCGAACGCCGGTGGGGTGCTGGTGCGAAAGTCGCTGCTGGAGAGGTGTTTCGCGCTGACGGATCGGTGCTCGACGCGACGTCGGTGCTACCCGCAGGCGCCGTGGTCTACCTCTACCGCGACGTTCCCGACGAGGTCGTCGTCCCGTTCGACATCCCGGTGCTGCATCGCGACAAGAACATCCTGGTGGTGGACAAGCCGCATTTCCTGGCCACGATGCCGCGCGGTCGGCACGTGATGCAGACGGCGCTGGTGCGGTTGCGGCGTGAGCTGGGTTTACCCGATCTGGCGCCCGCACACCGGCTCGACCGACTGACCGCGGGTGTGCTGGTGTTCACGGTGCGCCCCGAGGTTCGTGGCGCCTACCAGGTGTTGTTCGCCCAGGGAAGGGTGTCGAAGACCTACCTCGCGTGTGCCGGCGTCGCCCCGGGGTTGACGTTCCCGCTGACGGTCCGCAGCCGGATCGTCAAGCGCCGCGGGTGTTTGCAGGCGGTCGAGGAGCCTGGGGCGCCGAACGCCGAGACGCTGGTAGAGCACCTGGGCGACGGGCGCTATCGCCTGACGCCGCGCACCGGGCGCACCCATCAGCTACGGGTGCACATGGCGTCGTTGGGTCTGCCCATCATCGGGGATCCGCTCTACCCGGACGTCGTCGAGGTGGCGGCCGACGATTTCGCCACGCCGCTAAGCCTTCTCGCGCACACGTTGGCATTCGACGATCCGCTGACCGGTGTTGGCCGGACGTTCACCAGCACCCGGTCGTTGTGGCTTTAGTGTGCGTCCAGATCGCAAGCACCCCTCGAACAACTGCGATCTGAACGCACCAGGTGCGCGACCCGTTGGCTGCGCACAGTACGAAAATGTACGACATCGTCAAAGAGTTCGCTGGGTGAATCGTTGATCTCGACAAAGACTTTCTGACAAGCGATCTTTTACAGATCGACGAGAATGACAAGTTTGCTCGCTACCTCGCGGATTCCGCTACGGATGAGGGTGCGAGCGTGGGGTCCGGAGTATGCCCAGAACCTGTGGCAACACAGAGCGCAGACGACGCACGGTGCTGATCTGGCAAACCGTCCGGTGTCGTCATCGGCGCCGCGACCCGGCACCGGGACGCGGGTTCGCCCGCGCGCGTCCGAGTCGACTGTCACAATCAACGTGGTGTCGCGGCCCCGGCCGCTGAGAACGTGAAGGAGCTCGACTTGCGCCAGACCTGGCTCGTCGCAGTCGCCGCGGTCTTCGTCGGCGGGGTGCTCAGCCCCGTGGTCATGCCCGCACCGAAGGCGGAGGCGATCTGCGGTTCCATCGGTGGACGATGGGTCGAAGTCTCGGGATGTTCGGACCCGCTCTGGGAGATGAACTACGTGCCGCCCCCACCGCCGGTGTACACACCCAACGTGGCGGTGTGTGCTGATGTGGGCCGCCGCATCAGCGTCAGCGGCTGCATCTAGTGGACCGCTCGTCGTTCGACCGGTTGTTCGACATGGCCGGTCGGACCGTCGTCGTGACCGGCGGTACCCGCGGGATCGGACTGGCGCTGGCTGAGGGATATGTGCTCGCCGGAGCGCAGGTCGTCGTGGACAGCCGCAAGC
>NZ_BLTG01000051.1 GCF_017312405.1 Mycobacterium sp. PO1 | reverse complement strand
TTGACATAGGGCTCTCAGACGCTGCCGGGCTTAATTGACCCCCGCAATGCCTGAGTTGTCAGCCTGAGCTGTCAAGCTGAGCCGTCAGCCCGAGTTGTCAGACTGAGCCGTCAGCCCGAGTTGTCAGCCGCGGCCCTGCCGCCGCGCGAAAATCACGCGGCGACAGGGTCTTTGGCGTCCTTGCGGGGACGGCCACGGGGACGCTTGCGGGCGATGACCGAGCCCCGATCGAGGATCTCGCCGCCCCACACGCCCCACGGCTCCTGCCGTTCCAGCGCGGCGGTCAGGCACTCGCGGCGCAGCGGGCACTCGGCGCACAGCTGTTTGGCGCGTTCGAGATCGCGGGGATCCTCGGCGAACCACAGATCGGGATCCTCGACATGACACGGCACCGCCAGTGTGGTTGTCCCGCATGTCATCGCAGACATGTCCAGTCCTCTGCTTCCTGGTCGTTGATCGGTTTGAACCATCTGTCCGGTGATGGATCTGCGACCAGGTGTTCCTCGGATTCTCGATCCGGAGAAGACAATGGCCACGGATCCGGTGATTGCGGGTCCGTGGCCTTGGTGGCGAGGGGGCTCTACCTAGGAGAGCCTCCGACGGACGCGGCAATCGTCTGGGCGGCGCGGCGCTTACGCGGAGCCGCCGCAGCGGCGCGGGCGGGGATGACGGGATGCCCCGTGACAGGGGCACGGAAGGTCCACGCCATGCCGGCAGCGCTTACACCGTGGAACGCAAAATTGCTTGTCATGATCGTGGCACCCTCCTCTCGCACATGGCCGTCGTCTGTGTGCTCTCGAGGTTAGAGGCTAGCAGCCGAAACCGACAACACATTTTTGACCAGCATATTTGGCGCAATTTCTACGAAGATTGGCGGCTTTTGACCATCGCCAGCACATCAGGACCGAACTGCTCGAGCTTGCGTGCGCCGATTCCCGGAATGGCCACCAGCGCGGCGTCGTCGGTGGGCATCGACTCGGCGATCGCGATCAGCGTGTTGTCGGTGAACACCACGTAGGCGGGCACGCTCATCTCCTTGCTGATCCGCAGCCGCCAGTCCTTCAGTTCGGCGAGCAGGTGCTCGTCGATGTCGGACGGGCAGCTCTCACACCGGCGCAACATGATGGCCGGCGGCGAGGTCAGCTGCTCGTTGCAGATGCGGCAGCGCGGCGCCGGCCCGCGCGGCTTGCGGGAGCGGCTCGGGCCGTCGTCGCGCTGTGACTGCGGGGCGATGCCGTTGAGGAATCGGGACGGTCGCCGTCCCTGCCGACCGCCAGGGTTACGGGCCAGCGCCCAACTGAGCGTCAAATGCATCCGCGCCCTGGTGATTCCGACGTACAGCAGGCGCCGCTCCTCCTCCACCGGCTCGCTGTCGGGGCCGTGGGACAACGCATGGGAGATCGGCAGTGTGCCGTCGGCCAGGCCGACCAGGAACACCGCGTCCCACTCCAGTCCCTTGGCGGCGTGCAGCGAGGCCAGGGTGACGCCCTGCACCGTCGGGGGGTGGCGCGCGTCGGCGCGTTGGCGCAGCTCGGCGAGCAGGCTCGGCAGGTCCAGCTGCGGGCGTTGGGCGACTTCGTCGTCGACGAGTTCGGCCAGCGCGGTCAGGGCCTCCCACCGCTCGCGTGCCTGGGTACCCGTCGGCGCCTCGACGGTCAGACCGAGCGGTTCCAGCGTCGCGCGCACCACCTCGGGCACCGTGGCGTCGGTATCAGGGCCACGCTCGGCGGCGCGGTGCAGCGCAAGCAGGGCCTGGCGGATCTCCTGCCGGCTGAAGAAGCCTTCACCGCCGCGAACCTGAAACGCCACCCCGGCCTCGGTCAACGCCTCCTCGTACACCTCGGACTGGGCGTTGATGCGGTACAGCACCGCGATCTCCGAGGCCGGTGTGCCGGATTCGATGAGCCCCTTGATGGAACGCGCCACCGCGGCCGCTTCGGCCGCCTCGTCGGGGTGCTCCTGGAAGGTCGGGTTCGGGCCGGGCGGGCGCTGACCCACCAGGTGCAGCTTGCTGCCCGCCATCCGGCCACGGGCGGCGGCGATCACCCGGTTGGCCAGCGACACCACCTGGGGGGTGGAGCGGTAGTCGCGCTCCAGGCGCACCACCGCGGCGTCGGGGAAGCGCCGGGAGAAGTCCAGCAGGTAGCGCGGGGAGGCGCCGGTGAAGGAGTAGATCGTCTGGTTGGCGTCACCGACCACCGTCAGGTCGTCGCGGCCACCCAGCCAGGCCGACAGCACCCGCTGCTGCAGCGGGGTGACGTCCTGGTACTCGTCGACGACGAAGCAGCGGTAGCGGTCGCGGAACTCCTGGGCGACCGCCGCGTCGTTCTCGATCGCAGCCGCGGTGTGCAGCAGCAGGTCGTCGAAGTCGAGCAGCATGAGGTCCGCGCTGCGTGACTTGAGCGCCTCATATCCGGCGTAGGCGGCCGCGGTCTTGGCGGCATCGAACGGGATGTCGCGGCCGTTCTCGGCGACCGCGTCGGGATACCCCTCGGGCGTGATGAGCGAGGCCTTCGCCCATTCGATCTCACCGGCCAGGTCCCGCACGTTGTCGGTACCGGTCGGCAGCCCGGCACGGTTGGCGGCCTGGGCGACGATCGCGAACTTGGAATCCAGGAGCTGCCAGTCGGTGCTGCCCACGACGCGCGGCCAGAAGTAGGCCAGCTGCCGGCGCGCTGCGGCGTGGAACGTCATTGCCTGCACCGACTCGGTGGGCGCGGTGCCCGCATCGGTGGTCAGCGCACGCAGCCTGGCCCGCATCTCCCCGGCTGCGCGCTGGGTGAACGTCACCGCCAACACCTGGCCGGGCGCGACGTGTCCGGCGGTCACCAGGTGAGCGATGCGGCGGGTGATGGTCCGGGTCTTGCCCGTGCCGGCGCCGGCGAGCACGCACACCGGACCGCGCGGGGCGAGCACGGCTTCGCGCTGCTCCTCGTCCAGGTCGCCGAGCAGCAGGTCACGCGAGGCTGTCGGGGACATGGCGACCATCATGTCAGCGACCCATGACACATGCGGGCCCGCCACGGCATGGATCGCGCATCGGCTACGTTGAAAGGCCTATGAGCACCAACGATGCCGCCACCGTCACGATGTACACCACCTCGTGGTGTGGCTACTGCTTCCGCCTGAAGAAGATCCTCAAGAACGAGGGCATCGCCTACACCGAGGTCGACATCGAATTCGACCCGGCTGCCGCCGAGTTCGTGGCGTCGGTCAACGGCGGCAACCAGACGGTGCCGACGCTGAAGTTCGCCGACGGGTCGACCCTGACCAACCCCAGCGGCGCACAGGTCAAAGCCAAGCTGACCGGCTGAGATCTCCCCCGCCGCCGACCCGGCCGCACCGCCAACCCGGCCGTACCGCCCCACCCGGCCGCGAACGTGCATACACGGTAGTCCCGCGGCGACGAGCGCTACCGGGGATGCACGTTCGCGGCGGTGCCCCGGTTGGCGAGGCGCAGCGGTCTCAGCCCGGGCGGTCTCAGTCCGGGGCGGCTTCAGTCCTGGGCGGCTTCAGTCCTGGGCGGCCCAGGACTCGATGATCTCGCGGGCGATCGAGATGGAACCCGGCAGCAGCAGACGTGAGTCGGCGCCGCCGGACCCCCAGTCACCGCGGTCGAGTGCCTCACGGATCTCGGCACGGGTGAACCAGCCGGCCTCGGCGATCTCGCCGTCATTGAACGAGAAGTCCTGCTGCGGGTCGCCCACCGCGTGAAAGCCCACCATCAGCGACCTCGGGAACGGCCACGGCTGGCTGCCGAGATACTCGACATCGGTGACGGTCAGCCCGATCTCCTCGGCGATCTCACGCACGACACAGGACTCGAACGACTCCCCCGCCTCGACGAATCCGGCCAGGATGGAGAACAGCCGCTCCGGCCACAGGGTCTGACGTGCCAGCACCGCGCGGTCGTGGCCGTCATGGACCAGGCAGATCACCGCCGGGTCGATACGCGGGAACTCCTCGCGGCCGGTCACCGGGTTGATCCGTCCCCACCCGGCCTTGACCGGCGCGGTCGGGCTTCCGTCGACGGGACTGAACCGGGCGCTGTCATGCCAGTTCAGCAGCGCCGTGGCGGTCGCCACGAGTTGGGCGCTGACGTCGTCGAACACGTCACCGGTGCGGCGTAGATCCAGCACCTCGACCGGCGCGTCCTGCGGCGGCTGCAGCTCGGAACGGATCCCCCACACGTGCCGGCCGTCGGCGAGGCGGCCGAGGAACACCGCGTCCTGCGGTGGCGCGTCGCCGGCGTCACGGGCGTCGTTGAGCACCGCACGCCCGCCGGAGATCAGCACCTGGTTGCGGCGATCCACCCGCAGCAACAGCGCGTCCGGCCAGCCGGCCACGGCGGCGTCGATGTCGGTGCGTAGCGCGTCGGCGCGGTCGGCACCGACCCGGGACAACAGCGGAACGTTGCGCAGCCGGAAGCTCATCGGTTCACTCTGCTCTTCATCGACGGCTCCTCGCGCGAGCGCTCGTCGCGGAGCAAGCGCTCATCGCTCCGCGTCCGCGGAGCGGATGTACAGCAGTCGGTCACCCAGTTCCAGCGCGTCGACATCGGGGTCGTCGACGCGGATCAGCTTGTTGGCGCGCACCACGCCGAGCACGAGGTCGTGCAGGTGACGTGGCGAACCACCCGTCTCCTTGGGAGTCACCTCGCGTTCGGCGATCGCGAACCCGGCATTGGGCGTGAGCAGATCCTCCATCATCTCCACGACGCTGGGGGTCTGCACCGCGATGCCGAGCAGGCGTCCGGCGGTCTCGGAGGTCACCACCGTCGAGTCGGCGCCGGACTGCTCGAGCAGGTGCTGATTCTCGGCCTCGCGCACCGCGGCGATGATCTTCGCTTTCGGGGCGAGCTCGCGCGCAGTCAGGGTGACGAGCACCGCGGTGTCGTCGCGGTTGGTGGCCACGATGATCGATTTGGCGTGCTGGGCGCTGGCCAGGCGCAGCACCTCGGAGTCGGTGGCGCTGCCACGCACGGTGACCAGCCCCGCGGTCTTGGCGCGCTCCAGCGCGGCGGGGTTCTCGTCGACGACGACGATGTCGGCGGGGGCGACCTCGTCGCCGATCATCGCGGCCACGGCGGTACGCCCCTTGGTGCCGTAGCCGATCACCACGGTGTGGTTACGCAATTTGTTCCTCCACTGCTGGATCTTGAACGCCTGCCGCGACTCGGTGGTCAGCGTTTCCACCGTCGTACCGATCAGCACGATCAGGAAGGCCACCCGCAACGGCGTGATGATCAGGACGTTGACCAGCCGAGCGGTCTCGGTGTACGGCGTGATGTCGCCGTAGCCGGTGGTCGACAGGGACACCGTGGCGTAGTAGAAGCAGTCCAGCAGTGACAGCCCGTCTTCCTGGACGTCGCGGTAGCCGTCGCGGTCGATGTAGACGATCAAAACCACCGCGCACAACACCGCCAGCGCGATGACGATGCGCTTGGTGATCCGCACCCACGGGCTGGGGAGATCCTGCGGGATCTGCACGCGGTCGGTCAGGGCGTGAACCGGGAGATCGGTCAACGACTGGTCGAACCGACTCAGTCGTCGGCGTAGACGTCCCTTAGCCACGGGGGCCTGTCACGGTATGCAACTGCCGCACCAGCACAATGTAATCATGACCCTCCCCGCATCCGCACCGCAGCACGCCCCTACCCGCGTCTACCGGATGGCGGCGATGCTGCTCGGTGTCGGGTCACTGCACTTCCTCGCACCCAAGCCGTTCGACTCGATCGTCCCGGCGGAGCTGCCGGGCAGCCCACGGGTCTACACCTACGCCTCCGGAGTTGCCGAGGTCGGCATCGGCGCCGCGCTGCTGGCGCCCAAGACGCGTCGGCTGGCGGCACTGGCCGCGATCGCGCTGTACATCTCGGTGTTCCCGGCCAACGTCAACATGGTCCGCCTGTGGTTCCAGGATCCGAGCAAGTCGCTGCCGATGCGGATCGTCGCTATCGCACGGTTGCCGTTCCAGGTGCCGATGATCCTGGAGGCGCTCAAGGTCTACCGGGCCTCCTGAGCGCTCATGCGGCGGTGTCGCCCGATGCGCGGTCCAGCAGCGCCGCCAGTTCGTCGGAATCCGGCAGCACGTCCGGCATGACCGTGCGCCCCGTGCGCACATAGTGGAACGCCGCACGCACCGACGCGGCATCGCAGCCGTGCAGTCCGGCCCACGCAAGGCGATACACGGCGAGCTGAACAGCGTTGCGCTGCAATTCTTCCGGAGTCGACGGCGGTTCCCCGGTTTTCCAGTCCACCACCGTCACCCCGCCGTCGGGGTCGGCGAACACCGCGTCGATGCGGCCGCGCACCACCGTGGCGCCGATGACCATGTCGAAGGGCACCTCCACCTCGATCGGGGTGCGCGCGGCCCACGGTGACACCGCGAACGCGGATTGCAGTTCCTCGAGTTCACCGCGGTCCTGCCGGTCGCCATCCACCGCGCCGGGCAGGTCGTCGAGGTCGAAGAGCTTCTCGGCCTGGAAGTAGCGTTGCACCCATTCGTGGAATGCCGTGCCGAGTGCGGCGTGGGGGTCCGGGCGGCGCGGGAGACGCCGATTCAGCCGTTGTGCCGCGGCGTCGGGTTCACGTCCCAGTTCGACCATCGCGCTGACCGACAGCTGTGGCGGCAGTGTCGGGGCGACCGGGCGTGCGGTGTGGTCGCGTTCGGCCAGAAGCGCATCGACGTCGGCGGCCCATCCGTGCGGGTCGTCCGACTCGACGGTCGCGTCGCGCGTCATCGCCTGCGACACCAGCGCCGCGCCCCGGTCGACGCCGCCGCGTCGGCCCGTCGCCGGGTCGACCGGCCAGACCGCCTCGACCACCTGGTCGCGCAACGGATTCGCCTCGCCCTCGGCCGGAGCCTCGGCCCAGACCGCCACGCTGCCGCACGGGCTGCCCTGCTGCGCCGCGGCCTCGATGATCTCCTTGAGCTCACACAGGAAAGCCGACGGGCCGCGGGGTTTGGATTCGGTGGCGCCCCAGTGATGACCGGAGACCAGCAGCGTGCGTTCGGCCCGGGTGATCGCGACGTACAGCAGCCTGCGCTCCTCGTCGGTGCGCCGCTGATCCAGGCTGCGCTTGTGACCGGAGATCTTGTCGGACAGAGCTTTTCGATCGTTGACATCGCTCGTGTCGAGCACGGGCACACCGTGCTCGGACACCGTTGCGCAGTCCCCCCGTAGCAGTGGCGGCAGGTCGGCGGCATCGGTCAGCCAGGTTCGCGGTGACGCCGTCGACGGGAACACCCGTGCGCTGAGGTGCGGCACGGCGACGATCTGCCACTCCAGCCCCTTGGCCGCGTGCACCGTCAGGATCTGCACGCGGTCGCCGGCGCTCGCGACCTCGGCCGGGGCCAGACCGTTCTCCACCTCCTGGGCGGTGTCGAGGAAGGCGAGCAGGCCCGACACCGTGGCCCCGGGCCGCGCCGCGAAGTCGGCGACGACGTCGGCGAACGCGTCGAGGTGTTCGGTGCCCGACCAGCCCGCCGAGACCGGGCGGGCCGCCCGCGCCTCTGCGTCCACGCCGAGCACCCTGCGAATCTCGGCGATCAGGTCCGGCAGCGCCCAGTCGAGGTGGGCGCGCAGTGCGGTCAGCTCGCGGCCCAGCGCGACGATCCTGGCGTGTCCGTCGGCCGAGTACGCCGCCGGCTGTCCGGGATCGCAGATCGCCTCACCGAGGCAGGCCGCGTCGGCGTCAACACTCAATTGCGCGACGATGTCCTCCGGTTCGGCCGCACTCGGCCGTCCCGCGCCGCGGTCGAGCTCGAGGGCCCGGCGCCACAGTGCGGCGATGTCGCGGGCACCCAGCCGCCACCGGGGCCCGGCGAGGACCCGCATCGCGGCCGCTCCGGCCGCCGGGTCGGCGGCCAGCCGCAGCATCGCGACCACGTCGGCGACCTCGGCGATCCCCAACAGCCCGGCCAGGCCGACCACCTCGACGGCCAGCCCCCGCCTGCTCAGGGCCTCGGCCATCGGTGCGGCGTCGGCGTTGCGGCGCACCAGCACGGCGGCGGTGGGTGCGGTACCGGTGTCCTCGACAGCGGCGCGATGCAGCTGGGCCATCTCGTCGGCGAGCCATTCGCGCTCGGCGACGATGTCGGACAACAGCGCTGCGCGCACGGTGCCGGCCGCGGCGTCGGGGCGCGGCTGCAGTGACCGCACCGCGACCGAGCGGCGGCGAGCATCCTGGGACACCTCGTTGGCCAGGTGCAGCACTTCGGGTGGGTTGCGCCAACTGGTGCGCAATTCGAGGGTCGGCGCGGGTGTCCCGTCCGCCTGCGGGAAATCGGTGGTGAACCGGGGCAGGTTGGTCGCCGAAGCCCCGCGCCACCCGTAGATGGACTGGATCGGGTCGCCGACGGCGGTCAGGGCCAAGCCGTCGTCGGCTCCCCCGCCGAACAACGCCGACAGCGCCACCCGTTGGGCGTGACCGGTGTCCTGGTATTCGTCGAGCAACACCACGCGATAACGCTGCCGCAGCTGTTCCCCCACCTGCGGAAAGCGCGAAGCCAGCTGCGCGGCGGAGGCCATCTGCATGCCGAAGTCGATGACGCGCTGCTCGCGCATCCGGCGATGCAGTTCGTCGATGAGCGGGACGAGCGCGGTGCGTTCGGTCTGGGTGCCCAGCATCCGCAGCAGCCACTGGCTGGGACCGCGGTCCCGCTGATAGCGACCGGCGGGCAATGTGTGCACCAGCCGCTCGAGCTCCACGTGGGTGTCGCGGAGTTGATCGGTGTCCACCAGATGCTCGGAGAGCTGCCCGGCGAGTTTGAGCACCATCGCGGTCACCGACGCCGGAGACTTGTCGGTGTCGAGCGCCCGCGGATGCTCACAGACCACCCGGTAGGCCAGCTGCCACAATTCCGTGTCGCCGAGCAGCCTGGTGTCCTGCTCGACCGGCAGCAGCAGGCCGTACTCGCGCAGCAGCGTGCCCGCGAACGCATGGTAGGTGCCGACGGTGACGGGATCGGCGGCCATGCCGGGCCCGTCGAGGGCACCCGGGATCACCAGGCCCGCACCGGCAAGGCGGGCCAGCCTGGCGCGCACCCGGCGCAGCAGCTGCCCGGCGGCCTTACGGGTGAACGTCAGCCCCAATACCTCGCCGGGGCTGGCGTAACCGTTGGCCACCAGCCAGACCACCCGCGCGGCCATCGTCTCGGTCTTACCCGCGCCGGCACCGGCGATCACGACCAGCGGGCCCGGCGGCGCGGCGATGACCGCGGCCTGCTCGTCGGTCGGGGCGAATAGCCCCAGTGCGTCGGCGAGCTCAGCGGGACTGTAGTGCGGGCTCATCGCGAGGAACCTCCGTCGGCGTCGGCGTTGCGGGCGGGGCACATCGGGCGCACCGGACAGTGCGCGCAGCCGTCGTTGACCCGGGCGACGAACTCCGGGCCCCGGGTGGCTTCAGCGGCCTGCGCGACGCGTGCCCGCCACTCGTCGCGGGCCTGCGGGGTCAGCGCATCCTGCTCGCGTTGGGCAGCGCTGCCGCCGGAGGTCTTGCCGAGGTAGACCAACCGGCCGCCACCGGGTTCGTCGCCGTCGGCGAGCAGGCCTGCGGCGACGGCCAACTGATACATCGCCAACTGAGCGTGGTTCTGCGCGTCGTCCTTGGTGACAGGCGACTTGCCGGTCTTGATGTCCACCACGACCAACCTGCCCTCGCTGTCACGTTCGAGTCGGTCGAGCCGACCGCGCACCCGCACCGCGGGTGAACCCTCCCCAGCCGCGACCACGTCGCCGTCGACGTCGACCTCGGTGCCGACCTCGGTGAGCTCACCGCGGGTATTCGCGCGCCAAGTGGTGAAGGTCGACAGCATCTCCAGGTGGCGGGCGCGTTCGTTGTCGGCGTGCCACTGCGCGTCGAACGGCAGCTGGTCCCAGACCTTCTCCAGCGCGCCGAGAACCTGCGCCTCAGATCTGGTGCTGTCGGACACCAGCGCGTGCACCAGCGACCCCAGCGCGGAGCGCACATCGGCGGCCCGCGCTCCGCCGTGGCGCTCGAGCAACCAGCGCAGCGGACAGTCCGAGAGCATCTGCAGCGTCGACGGCGACAGCGTCACGACATGGCCGTCGTCGTCCCACATCGGCTCGCTGCTCGACACCTCCCGCATGCCGTACCACGAGGCGGGATCCGCCCCGGACACACCCGCTTGCGCCAACCGCGCCAACTGGGCTGCGGCGCAGGCTCGTTCACCGTCCTCGACCGCGCCTTCGGGCGCGCACACCACCGCCCGGAGCCGCCCCACCAGCGCCGACGGCGCGAGAACCCGCGGGGCACGGATCGGTGCCGGCGGATCAGCGTCGGGCTCGCCGCTCAGCGCTGCGAGCTCGTCGACGAACGCCGACGGCAGCATGGCGTCGTCGCCACCGTCACTGTCGACGGCGGTCACCAACAGCCGGCGGCGGGCCCGGCCCATCGCGGCCAACAGCAACCGCCGCTCCTCGGCCAGCAGCGGCGCGCGACTCGACAAACTCCGCTGCCCGGGCTCGGCCACGCCGTCGATCACGTCGACGAGATGTTGGGTGTTCAGCACTCCGCCCCGCGGCGCGACGTTCGGCCACAGCCCTTCCTGCACACCGGCGATGACCACGAAATCCCACTCCCGACCGAGCGAAGAGTGCGCGCTGAGCACCGCGACCGCGTCGGCATCGGCATCGGGGCGGTCGTCGCGCCGCACCGGCGGCAGTGTCAGGGCCTCGATGTGGTCGATGAGGCCGCGCAGCGACGCGCCCGCGGTGTGGGCGACGTAGCGTTCGGCGACGTCGAACACCGCGGTGACAGCGTCGAGGTCACGGTCGGCCTGGGCGCCGCTCGGCCCGCCGCGCTCACTGGCCGTCAGCCAGCGCCGCTGCAGCCCCGAGCGGTTCCACGCCTGCCAGAGCGTGTGGTGCGGATCCGCACCCTGCTGCGCGCTGCGGCGGGCCGCGACCAGCACGGTGCGGACCCGGCGCAGCGCGCGGGCCAGATCCTCGGGAAGGTCGCTGCGGTCGCGATCGAGTGCGTCCACCAGGAGGGCACCGAAGTCCGCCGTGGGCTCACCGTCGGCACGGCGCAGCGCGCGGCGCAACCGCCGCAGCGAGACCGGGTCGACCCGCCCCAGCGGTCCGGTCACCAGCGCGAGCGCCGCGTCGGCGGTGAGACCGGAGGCGGCGGCTTCCAGGACCGTCAGCAGCGCCCGCACCGCCGGTTGATCGGCCAGCGGCGCCCCCGGCGCAGGCAGGTCCACCGGCACGCCGGCGGCCGCCAGCGCGCGGCTCAACGCCGCGCCCATCCGGGGCATCGACCGCACGATGACCGCCATACGATGCCACGGCACGCCCTCACCGAGATGAGCGCGCCGCAGCGCGTCGGCGATCAGGGCGGACTCCGCGTGCGGAGACGCGGCGATCCGCACCTCCACCGCGCCCTCCTCGTCCGTTCCGGAGAACTCCCAGGCCGGTTCGAGACCCGGCAGTTTGCGCGCCATCGTCGCCACCGCGCCGGCAACGGCAGTCGAGCACCGATGCGACCGGTCCAGCCTGAGTTCGGTCCCCTCACCGCGCAGCAGAACCGGGTCGGCGCCGCGGTAGCCGAACACGGTCTGGCGGGGATCACCGGCCAGCACGGTGAGCTCGGCACCTTCGGCGAGCACCCGCACCAGCCGCGCCGCCTGCGGATCGAGGTGTTGTGCGTCGTCGACCAACAGCAGCGTGACGCGTGCCCGTTCGGCGGCCAGCAGGTCGGGATCCATGGCGAATGCATCCAACGCCGCACCCACGAGTTCGGCCGCACCCAGCGCGGGAATGGTGGCCTGCGGCGCAGCCATGCCCACCGCGGAGCGCAACAGCATGACCTGCTCGTAGGCCTGCGCGAAGCGCCCCGCGGCCCGCCACTCCGGTCGGTCGGCACGGCGACCCAGCCGCTGTAGACCCAGCGGATCGACACCGCGTTCGTTGCACCGGGCCAGCAGGTCGCGCAGCTCGGTGGCGAAACTCACGGTGCTCAGGGCCGGCCTCAAGGCGGCGGGCCAGCGCACCGGTGAGGCATCGCCGTCTTCGATATCGCCGGCGAGCAGTTCGCGAATGATCCCGTCCTGCTCGGCACTGGTGATCAGCCGGGGCGGAGGGCTGCCGTTGCGTTGGGCGGCCAGCCGCAGCACCGCGAACGCGTAGGAGTGCACGGTCCGCACCAGTGGCTCACGAATCACCGCGTCACCCCCCGCCGCCAGCAGTGTCGCGGTGATCTCGGCTTTGGCCCGCGCCCCGAGGCGGGCCGAACCGGTCAGCAGCAGAACCGATTCCGGGTCCCGCCCGGCGTTCAGGTGAGCTGCGGCGGTGTTCACCAACAGGCTGCTCTTGCCGGTGCCGGGGCCGCCGATCACGCGCACCGTCCCGCGCGCGTCGGGGCGGGTCAGCGATGCCTCGACGAATTCAGACCCGTCAAGGCCGGACCCGGTGAGTTCGGCGTGTGGAGCGGACATGACGGAATGACATCACGGGGCACCGACAGACTTGGCCGGCCGGCGCAGAGCCTGGCAGCATCGACCCGGTGAGCGATCTGAACGTGCACCATTTCGGTCCGAACCGCCCGGCCCAGGTTCTGGCGATCCACGGACTGACCGGGCACGGTCAGCGCTGGATGACGCTGGCCCAGCGGTTCCTCGCCGATCTCTCCATCGCGGCCCCGGATCTGATCGGGCACGGCCGTTCGACGTGGGCGGCGCCGTGGACCATCGACCAGAACGTCAGCGCCCTGACCGCCCTGCTCGACGGTGGCGGCGGTGAGCCGGCCGTGGTGGTCGGCCACTCGTTCGGTGGCGCGATAGCGCTCAATCTCGCTGCGGCCCGGCCCGACCTGGTGGCCGGGCTGGTGTTGCTGGACCCCGCCGTCGGCCTCGACGGTGACCGGATGCGTGACGTCGCCGACGCCATGTTCGACTCCCCGGACTACACCGACCGCGACGAGGCCCGTGCGGAGAAGGTGGACGGTTCCTGGGGTGAGGTCGAGCCCTCCGAGGTGGAGCGCGAGCTCGACGAGCACCTCGTGGCGCTACCCAACGGCCGCAGCGGGTGGCGGATCAGCATTCCGGCGATGCTGTCCTACTGGAGTGAGTTGGCGCGCCCGGTCGTTCTGCCTCCCACCGGAATACGCACCACGCTGGTACGGGCGAAGAAGGTTCGACCGCCCTACGCCACCGACGCGCTGATCGCCGGCCTCTCCGAACGACTCGGCTCCGATTTCCAGCTGCTGGAGTGGGATTGCGATCACATGGTCGCCCAGGCGATGCCCGCGGACACCGCCGCGCTGGTCCGCGATCATCTGAGCTGACCGTGGCGGCCATCACCGAAGAGCAGGTCGAGACGGTACGCGCACTCGTCGCCGCGGTGCCGTCGGGCAAGGTGGTGACCTATGGTGACATCGCCACCGCCGCAGGCCTTTCCAGCCCCCGCATCGTCGGGTGGATCATGCGCACCGATTCCGCTGACCTGCCCTGGCACCGGGTGGTGCCGGCGTCGGGGAAACCGGCGCCGCATCTGCACAGCCGGCAACTGGAACTGCTCCGCGCCGAGGGTGTGCTCACCCGCGACGGCCGCATTCCGCTCGGCGAGTGCCGACACAGCTTCTGAACCGCGAGAGTGCACCCTCGGTAGTCGAACGCGCTGCACCACGACAGGGAATGCACGTTCGCGACCGAGAGTGCTGACCCGACGCGCCCGCGCCGCTACAGCGCCAACCGGACCAGCGCCGCGGTGCGGGCGAGACCCGGGAACGCCGCCGCGGTCGCGCGCGGATGCAGGGCGTGTACCGCCAGCCGGAACATCAACGCGCGTAACAACATCTGCGGCCACTCGGGCAGCGGCGCCCAGCGCTCGATGAGTCCGTCGTCGGCACCACCCCACGACAGCGCGTCGACGACGACGACGCCCGCCGCCCACGCGGGCGGGCGCCAGTACGGCGTGATGTCGGTGATGCCGGGCGCGGCGCTGCCCGCGAAAAGCACGGTGCCGTAGAGGTCACCGTGCACCAGCTGGCTGGGGCTCTTGGTGGGACGGCGCAGGGCGGCAAGCTGGTTGATCAACTCGACGGACTTCTCTCCGTCGGCGGTGCCGGGGGCCACCCGCGCTCCGGGCGGGAGCGCATGCAGGGGCCGCTCCTCCCAGGCCGCCCGGTCGGCGGCGATGAACACGTCCACGTCGGCCCACGGCGCCACCGGCGGTTGGGTCAGGAACCGCGGCCGCTCCAGTTTGGCCGTCGCCTCGTGCAGTCGCACCGCGGCCGAGACCACCTCGTCGTGGCGCGGTTCAGGCGTACCGGCGACGTAGGTGTCGGCGCGCCAGCCGGCGACGACGTATCGGCCGTCGGTGGACCGAACCGGCCTGGCCAGCCGCACCCCGTCGACGAAGAGCGTCTCCCGGACCTTGGCCGACCACGCGGCGCGCGCGTGGTCGGCGACCAGGGAGAGCACCACTTCGCCGCAACGCCAGCCGCCTTCCCAGCTCGAGCCGAGGGGCGCCGGGCGCACCCCGGACAGCCCAAACGCCGCAAGCACATGATCGGGCGGGCGCTCGGCGGTCACCGAAACAGCCTAAGCGCAGCAGGGGCGAACCCAGCGTTAGTACATCACCATGTCGGGTTCGAGTTGCTTGGCCCAGGCCACGATCCCGCCCTGCAGATGCATGGCATCGGTGAACCCAGCCTTCTTGATGACCGCCAGCGCCTCGGCCGAGCGCACCCCGGTCTTGCAGTACAGCACCGGCACCCGATCCTGAGGCAGCTTGGCCAGACCGTCGCCGGTCTCGATGGCCGACTTCGGGATCAGCTCGGCGCCGTCGATGCGGTTGATGTCCCACTCCACCGGTTCCCGTACGTCGATCAGGGCGTACTTCTTGCCGGAATCCAGCAGTTCGCGCAGCTCGCGCGGCGTGACGGTGGAGTCGAGCACGGCTTCGGAGGCCTCGTCGGTCATGACGCCGCAGAATTCCTCGTAGTCGATCAGCTCGGTGATCTTCGGGGTCGAGGGATCCTTGCGGATCTTGATCGTGCGATACGTCATGTCCAGCGCGTCGTAGACCATGAGCCGGCCCAGCAGTGGGTCGCCGATGCCGGTGATCAGCTTGATCGCCTCGGTGCCCATCACCGACGCGATCGACGCACACAGAATGCCCAGCACGCCGCCCTCGGCGCACGACGGCACCATTCCCGGTGGCGGCGGCTCCGGGTAGAGGTCGCGGTAGTTCAGGCCGCGTTCATTGCCGTCCTCATCGGCCGGCGCGTCCTCCCAGAACACCGACACCTGGCCCTCGAACCGGTAGATCGAGCCCCACACGTACGGCTTGCCCGCCAGCACCGCGGCGTCGTTGACCAGGTATCGGGTGGCGAAGTTGTCGGTGCCGTCGAGGATCAGGTCGTACTGCTTGAACAGGTTCACCGCGCGGTCGGGCTCGAGGCGGAACTCGTGCAGCCGCACCTCGACGAGCGGGTTGACCTCCAGGATCGAGTCGCGGGCGCTCTGGGCCTTGGGCCGGCCGATGTCGGACTGGCCGTGAATGATCTGGCGCTGCAGGTTGGATTCGTCGACCTCGTCGAACTCGACGATGCCGATCGTCCCGACGCCCGCGGCGGCCAGGTAGAGCAGGGTCGGCGAACCGAGTCCGCCGGCGCCGATCACCAGCACGCGCGCGTTCTTCAGTCGCTTCTGCCCGTCCAGACCGAGGTCCGGGATGATCAGGTGGCGGCTGTAGCGGGCCACCTCTTCACGGGTGAGCTCAGCCGCGGGCTCTACCAGCGGCGGCAGCGGTGTTGACACCGAATATCTCCTTGGTTGGCTCTTGCCATCATCTCAGCAGGTACGTGATTCAACAGCAACGAGGGTCTGGCACTTCCCGCGTGCTCAGGGCCATCGAGGGCGCGCTGAGGTCCAGGATTTCCGGCGCGCCGCCGGACAAACCCGCGCTCGCGGAACAGCAGACGAAGAACAGGTCAGGCGATGGGGTACGGCCAGGGGTTGAAGCGGCAGGTCTTGCCGTCGGCGGTAACCGTGCCGGGGTCGAAGCGCGCTGCGTCGTTGTTACTGGTGGAGAACGTCTGCTGCATCATCACCGGCGCCAGCTCACCGTCTTCGGCGCACTGCTCGTGGCGCTGGTACCCGATCGCGTGGCCGACCTCGTGGTTGATCAGGTACTGCCGGTAGGAGCCGATGTCGCCCTGGAAGGGCACCGCCCCGCGCACCCAGCGGGCTTCGTTGAGCAGCACCCGCGGCTGTCCTTGGTACACCGGGTTGTAGCAGGACGCCTCGAGCTGGATGTCATAGCCGCAGGCTTCCCGCACCGTCATCGGGGAGGTCAGCGATACCCGGAAGTCCGGCTGGACCCCGGAGGCCGCATCCGTGCGGACGAACGCGAACTGGGGGTTGTGGGTCCAGCTCTTCGGGTTGGCCAGCGTCTCGCTGACCATCCGGGCGAACCCCTCGTCGCCGCCGTAGCTGGTGGTGTCGACGCCGTCTTCGACCTCGACGGTGTAGGTGAACACCTTCGTGGTGCCCTCCCCCACCTGCGGTGTCCCGCCGGGCACGACGCGCCAGGTGCCCGCCCCCATCGGGGTGAAGGGGCCGCCGTCGGGCAGGATCCCGGTGGGCAGGTTGGCGTCGAATTCGGTCAGGCCCTTGGGCGGTGCGCCGATGATGGCGGTGCTGGGCACCCCGATCGTCGGCGGGCCCTGGACGGGGCCTTCCTCCTCGAGAGCGCGCGGCGCCGAGGTCCCGGTGATGGTCTGATAGAGCACCACCGCGGTCAGCACGACCAACACCGGCAGCGCGTAGGCCCGCCAGCCGTAGGTGGACACGAAGCGACCGATCCAGGTCTGCTTGCGCCAGCGTTTGCGCTCGTCGCGATTGGACCTGACCCGGCCCGACGCTTCAGCCAGCGGGTCGCGCTGGGCGCGAAGGGGCTCGCGCCACTCATCGCGGAGCACGGGGACGCGACCGCCCCCGCGATGCTCCGGACCCGTTTGCCCTCCTCGCGAGCGGGAGTCGTAGGTCACCGAAACAGGATGACACAGGTCAACGGACTTCCTCTCCCGGCGCGCCACCGCCCGGCACGCTGGGCAGGCCGGACCCGCCCTTCCGCGAAGGTCCCCGTGACGGTAGTAGTGTCAGTGCGAAGCGAATTCACCGTGCCGGTCGCGCCGGCAGGACTCGAGGTTCTGATGAGAGATCTTGCCAAGACGGCGCAGCGGCGAGGGGGTCAGCCCGCCACTGGCACCGGGCTGCCCAGCGCCGGCGGCGCCCGCCGCGGCAACCGGTTGCCCCGCGACGAGCGCCGGGGTCAGTTACTGGCCGCGGCCAGCGAGGTGTTCGTCGACCGCGGCTATCACGCCGCAGGTATGGATGAGATCGCCGACCGTGCCGGTGTCAGCAAACCGGTGCTCTACCAGCACTTCTCGTCGAAAGTCGAGCTGTATCTGGCGGTGTTGGCGCGCCACGTGGACAACCTGGTCTCCGGCGTGCGCCAAGCGCTGCGGACCACCACCGACAACCGGCAACGGGTCCGGGCCGCAGTGCAGGCGTTCTTCGATTTCATCGAGCACGACAGCCAGGGGTATCGGCTGATCTTCGAGAACGACTACGTCACCGAGCCGCAGGTGGCCGCCCAGGTCAAGGTGGCCACCGAATCGTGCACCGACGCGGTGTTCGACCTGATCAGCCACGATTCCGGGCTCGAACCGCATCGCGCCCGGATGATCGCGGTCGGCCTGGTCAGCATCAGCGTCGACTCCGCCCGCTACTGGCTCAACAACGAGCGCCCGATCGACAAGGACGACGCCGTGGAGGGCACCGTCCAGTTCATCTGGGGCGGGTTGTCACACGTGCCGCTGACCCGGTCCTGATCTGAGCCGGTCCTGACCTCCGCGGGTCGGATGCGAACGGCCCGACGCGCGAACGGCATTCCGCGCAGCTGGGCTGCAGGGAATGCCGTTCGTGCGCTGAGATGGCCTCAGCCGGCGGAATTGGCCGCGTCGGCGGCCGCCGCGCCGACCCCGAATCCGATGCGCCGCGCGTCGGCCGCACCGATCTCGACGTAGGCGATGCGCGCGGCCTGCACGATGAAGCGTCGCCCCTTCTCGTCGGTCAAGGCCAACACGCCCGATGCGGCGGCCAGCGCGTCGCCGACCGCCTTCTCCACCTCCGCCGGTGTCTGCGCGCTGTTGAGGATCAGTTCGCGCGGGCTGTCGGTGACACCGATCTTGACCTCCACGTGAGCACCCTTCTGTCGTCTGCTCGTGTCTCAGCAGGAAGGCTAATCGACGCCGGGCGGCGCGCGCCGCGCCGGGACCTTCGCGGTCAGCGAACACTGCTGCGACCGCCGCGACACGGGGGCTATCGAACCGAGTCCCGACCGTGACCGCGCGCGAGGCGCGTCAGCCTCATCCGTCACTTGAGCCTCGATAGCATCAGCCCCGGCACACGCACGAGACGACTGGGACAGCTGCATGAACAGGCCGTACACCGCACAATCGCCGTACTCTCTGACGCCCACGGAGCGGATCCGTTACCGCACCGGGACCGGCACACGGGACTTCGAGGACGTCGACGGGCCGTACGGCGCCGGCCCCGATGCGGACCGGGACACCGACGTGTACCCGCGCTATCTCGACGACGGATACGACCCCTACGCGCCCGAGGATTACGACCGTTACGACGACGGCTACCGGGACTACGACGACGGGGACGACGGGTACGACGGGTACGACCCAGACGACGACGAGATCGACGAGTCCCACATCGACCGCCGCTGGATGTGGATCGGCGGCGTCGCGGGCGCCGTGCTGTTCGTCGCGGTCATCGCCACCAGTCTCATCCTCAGCGGCGGCGACAGCGGGTCGGTCTCGGCGACCGTCACCTCGCAGCTGGCCACCTCGAGCGCCGCCCCGGCACCCAGCCAGGCACCGCGCGCGGCGGCACCGCCGACCCGGTCGCTGCCCGCCGAGACGATCACCACCGTGACGCCCAGCGTCGAGGCTCCCCCGGCGCCGTCGCCTGTGCCGGCCGCCCCGTCGCTGCTGCCGCCCCCGCAGGCCGCCCCGGCGCCGGCCGCTGCTCCCGGCACCATCACCTACCGGGTGACCGGCAACCGCGAGCTCATCGACCTGGTGACCGTCATCTACACCGACCAGCAGGGTGCGCTGCAAACCGAGTTGAACGTCGCGCTGCCCTGGTCGAAGACGGTGGTGCTGGACCCGGGTGTCACGTTGAGTTCGGTGACCGCCACCAGCGTGCGGGGTCAGCTCAACTGCAGCATCACCGACGCCGGCGGGAACCTGATCGCCTCGCAGAACAGCAACTCGATCATCACCAACTGCACCCGGTAGCTCAGGCCAGCCCGAGCTCGCGCATCCGGGCCTGGTGGGTGTTCTGCAGTTTGTCGAAGAAGTCCGTCATCTGTGACAGGCCACCCTCGGACATCACCAGGTCCACCAGCTCGTCGTGATCGGCCAGCACGTACTGGGCCTGCGTGATCGCCTCGCCGAGCAGGCGCCGCGACCACAACGCCAGCCGGTGCCGTTGCCGGTCGCTGGCGGTGACCGCGGCGCGGACCTCGCCGACGACGAACTGCGAGTGCCCGGTCTCCGAGAGCACCGAGCGGATCACGTCGCCGACCTCACCGGGCATCGACCCGGCGATCTCGAGGTAGAAATCAGCGGCCAACGCGTCCCCGACGTAGGTCTTGACCAGCGCCTCCAGCCACGTGCTCGGCGTGGTGAGCCGGTGGTAGTTCTCCAGCGCCGACGCGTAGCGCGTCATCGCCGGGACCACGTCGACCCCGCGGCGCTCCAGCGCGTCGCGCAGCACCTCGTAGTGGTTCATCTCGGCGGCCGCCATGCTGGCCATGTTGATGCGCCCCCGCAGGTTGGGGGCCATTCGCGCCTCGTCGGTCAGTCGGTAGAACGCCGCCACCTCCCCGTAGGCGAGCAACGCGAACAACTCGATGACACCGGGGTGCTCCGCGGTCGCCGTCGGGGCCTTCGACGCTTCCGTGGAGGCGCCCGTGGATCCGGTGGAGGCGGCCGCGGACGGGGTCGAAGTCATGGGCCAACTCTAACCGCCACGGCCCGGCTGGACCCAAGAGCGATGCGACCAGCTACCATGGGTGGCGGTGTCGGCGTGAACGTCGGCAGATCGAACCAGGTCAGGTCGGCGCATTTCGCGTAGACACCTTGGAAATGTGCGTGCACGACGGCGGCCCGCCCACTCAGTGCAGGGCCCGACGAAGTTCTCTTCTCTACTCGTGCGCGCGTGAACCGCATGAGGATTGAATCGAAAGGCTTCGTCTACCTCTATGACCCCTGTGACCACGCATCCCAACCCCTCCTTCGCCCAGCTCGGCGTCCGCGACGAGATCGTGCGCGCGCTCGCCGAGAGCGGCATCGAGCATCCCTTCGCCATCCAGGAGCTGACGTTGCCGCTGGCCCTGGCCGGCGACGACCTGATCGGCCAGGCCCGCACCGGTATGGGCAAGACCTTCGCGTTCGGCGTGCCCCTGCTGCACCGGATCTCCTCCGACGGCGACCGGCCGCTGACCGGAATCCCGCGCGCCCTGGTCGTCGTCCCGACCCGCGAGCTGTGCATCCAGGTCTACGAGGATCTCCTCGGCGCCTCGAAGTACCTGATGGCCGATGACACCCGCAAGCTGACGGTGACCGCCATCTACGGCGGGCGCCCCTACGAACCGCAGATCGAGGCGCTGCAGAAGGGCGTCGACGTCGTCGTCGGGACGCCGGGCCGGCTGCTCGACCTTGCCCAGCAGGGTCACCTGCAGCTGGGCGGGCTCTCGACCCTGGTCCTCGACGAGGCCGACGAGATGCTCGACCTGGGCTTCCTGCCCGACATCGAACGCATCCTCAAGCAGATCCCCGACAAGCGGCAGGCGATGCTGTTCTCGGCGACCATGCCGGATCCGATCATCACGCTGGCCCGCACGTTCATGAGTCAGCCGACGCACATCCGCGCCGAGGCCCCGCACTCGTCGGCCACCCACGACACCACCGAGCAGTTCGCGTACCGCGCCCACGCTCTGGACAAGGTCGAGATGGTCAGCCGCATCCTGCAGGCCGAGGGCCGCGGAGCGACAATGATCTTCACCCGCACCAAGCGGACCGCGCAGAAGGTGGCCGACGAGCTCGCCGAACGCGGGTTCAAGGTGGGGGCGGTCCACGGTGATCTGGGCCAGGGGGCCCGGGAGAAGGCGCTGAAGTCGTTCCGCACGGGCGAGGTGGACGTCCTCGTGGCCACGGACGTCGCGGCGCGCGGTATCGACATCGACGACATCACCCATGTCATCAACTTCCAGATCCCCGAGGACGAGCAGGCCTACGTGCACCGCATCGGCCGCACCGGACGAGCCGGCAAGACGGGCATCGCTGTCACGCTGGTCGACTGGGACGAGCTGCCGCGCTGGTCGATGATCGACAAGGCGCTCGGGCTGGACACCCCCGATCCGGCGGAGACCTACTCGAGCTCGCCGCATCTGTACGAGGAGCTCAACATCCCCGCCGAGGCCGGCGGCACGGTCGGCAAGGCGCGCAGCGCCAGCGGCACCCGCTCGGCGACGGGCACCCGCACCCAGTCGTCGCGGCGCAGCTCGGGCGAGAGCACCGAGGACAAGCCGGCCCGACGGAACCGCAGCCGGCGGCGCACCCGGGGCGGTAAGCCGGTGGGCAACCACCCCGAAGGCGGCGAGCAGAGCGCACCGAGTGCGGCCACCGGCGGTGACGGGGCCTCCCCCGAGCAGGGTGAGGCGCCGAGCTCGGGTCGCCGGCGCCGGCGTCGCCGCCCCAGCAAGGCTTCGGCCGCGAACTAGCCGGCACGAGACACCGCGCGATGGTCAAACCTGAGCGCCGCACGCGAGGCGACATCATCGCTGCGGTGGCGATCGCCGTCGTGATCGCCGTCGTCGCGGGCGTGGTGTGGTGGACCAGTGACGCCCGGGCGACCGAAAGCCGTCCGGCGGCCAGCCCGGTCCCGGCGCTGGAACCCGCGACCGCGGTACCGGATTCACTGACGCGACGCTGGGAGGCGCCCAGCGACGCGACCAGCCGGCCCGTCGTGGTCGGCGGGGCGGTGGTGACCGGCGACGGCCAGACGGTGCAGGGCCGTGATCCGGCCACCGGGGAGCCGCTGTGGAGCTACGCGCGTGATCTGCCGTTGTGCGGGGTCACCTGGGTCTACAACTACGCCGTCGCGGTCTATCCCGACGGGCGCGGATGCGGGCAGGTCAACACCATCGACGCCAAGACCGGCACCCGGGGCCCGGCCCGGTCGAGTTACGCCGACGATCACGTGACGCTGTCGGCCGACGGCACGACGGTGCTCTCGGCCGGCGACACCCGACTGGAGATGTGGCGGTCGGACATGGTGCGAATGCTCAGCTACGGGGCACTCGACGCACCCATCAAACCGGGGGTGCCCGCGTCGCCGCTGTGCCGGTTCGTTTCCGCGGCGGCGAGTTCGGCGGCGGTGTCGGTGCTGGAAACCTGCGCCAACCAGTCCGACCTGCGGCTGACGTTGCTGCGTCCGTCCGACGAGGAGGACACCCCGGAAGTCAAGTACGTCCAGCAGAAGGGCGTCAGCGACGGCACCGGGGCCCGCGTGGTGGCGGTGGCCGACACGCTGACCGCCGTGTACGTGCCCACCCCCAAACCGCGGGTGGACATCGTCGACGAGACCGGCGCGGTCACCGACAGCACCGTGGTCAGCGGTCCCCCGGTCGACGACGCCATCACCACCCGCACCGGGGATCTGATCACGTGGTGGACCGGTGACAGCGTGATGGTCTTCTCGGCCAACGACCTTCAGTACAAGTACACCGTGCAGGCGGTCGGACCGAATGCGCCGGTGGGTCCGGCGACGACGATGGCCGGCAAGTTGTTGGTGCCGGTCAGCAGCGGCTACGACGTGTTCGACGCGGCGACCGGGGCCGGCGAGAAGCACATTCCGCTGCAGCGGCCGCCCGCAGAGGGCCCGGTCGTACCGGGCGTTGCGGGGTCGACGGTGCTCGAGCAGCGCGGCGACGAGCTCGTCGCGCTCTCCTAGCTTTCTCCTCGCCCCTCTCCTGGCCCTCTCCTGGCCCTCTCCTGGCCGACGGACAGGCCATCGGGTGGCGCCGTCACACCTCCGGGGTGAAGGTGGGCAGTCCCTTGCCGTTCTTCCAGTGCTTGAGCAGCGCGGTCGCCAGTTCCCGGTAGGCCAGTGCGCCCTTGTTCTTGCGGCCCGTCAGCACCGACGAACCCGATGCGCTGGCTTCGGCGAAGCGCACCGTGCGCGGAATGGGCGGGGCGATGACCGGAAGCGAGTACCGGTCGGCGACGTCGAGCAGCACGTCACGGCTGTGCGTGGTGCGCGAGTCGTACAGCGTCGGCAGCGCACCCAGCAGCGTCAGGTCGGCATTGGTGATCTGCTGGACGTCGTTGATGGTGCGCAGGAACTGCCCGACGCCGCGGTGTGCCAGCGTCTCGCACTGCAGCGGCACGATCACGTCGTCGGCGGCGGTCAGCCCGTTGAGGGTCAACACCCCCAGCGACGGCGGACAGTCGATGATGACCACGTCGAAGGAGTCGGCGACCTTGGCCAGCGCACGTTTGAGCGCGTACTCACGGCCGGCCCGCATCAACAGCATGGCTTCAGCGCCGGCGAGATCGATGTTGGCCGGCAGCAACGTCATTCCCTCCGCGGTGCTGACCAGCGCCGCGTCCGGCTCGACGTCGCCGAGCAGCACCTCGTGCACCGACACCGCCAGCTTGTCGGGGTCCTGGCCCAGCGAGAAGGTCAGACATCCCTGCGGGTCGAGGTCGACGAGCAGCACCCGTTTGTCCAGCTCGACCATCGCCGCACCCAGCGACGCCACCGTCGTGGTTTTGGCGACCCCACCCTTTTGATTGGCGACAGCAAGTACCCGCGTCACGCTTCCCATCCTGTCATGATCCCTGCTGTACCCAATCTTGTTTGACCCGCACACCCCTGTGGCGGCACCGGGTGCGGCAGAATCGGTCGGTGTGGCCCTCACCGAGCACCGGCTGATCCTGCTCCGTCACGGCGAGACGGAGTGGTCGAAGACCGGCAAGCACACCAGCCGGACCGAGCTCGACCTGACCCCTCACGGCCGCGGGCAGGCCCAGGCCGCGGCCGACACGCTGAGCCAGATGGCGCTGCGGGATCCCTATGTGGTGTGCAGCCCGCGGGTGCGCGCCCAGACCACCGCCGAGTTGGCCGGCCTGACCATCGACGAGGTCAATCCACTGATCAGCGAATGGGATTACGGCGACTACGAGGGCACCACGACCGTCGAGATCCGCAAGGCGGTACCGAACTGGCTGGTGTGGACGCACGGTTGCCCGGGCGGGGAGACCTCGGCGCAGGTGTGTGAGCGCGCCGACAAGGCGATCGCGCTGGCGCTTGCGCACATGGAAACCCGCGACGTGGTGTTCGTCGGCCACGGGCACTTCTCCCGCGCCGTCATCACCCGATGGATCGAGCAGCCCGTCTACGAGGGCATTCGCTTCGCCATGCCGGCGGTCTCGATCGCCGTGTGCGGCTTCGAACACGGGGTACGCCAGTTGACCGCACTGGGCTTGACGGGCCATCCCGACCCGGCCACGTCGGCGTGACGCGCGAACCCACGTTCGTCCTGGCCGGCCCGGACGGCGCGCTCGTCGCCGACGGTGTGCACACCGCCTTCAGCCAGATCGGCGACGCCCGGGCCGCACTGGCCTCGCACAGCGCGTCGATCGTGGTGGGCGCATTGCCGTTCGATACGTCCAGACCGGCGGCGCTGATCCGGCCCCAATCGGTGCGTTTCAGCGACTCGATGCCGCAGTGGCCCCACCGTGAACTGCCGGCCGTGACAATCACCGAGCTGGTGCCCGAGGCCGAGGCGCACCGCGCCCGAATCGCCACCGCCCTCGAGCAGTTGCGCGACAGCGGCAATCCGCTGCACAAGGTCGTGCTGGCGCGGGCCCTGCAGCTCAGCGCCGACGGACCACTGGACGCCCGTAGCGTGCTCGATGCGCTGGCCACCGCCGACGCCCAGGCAACGAAGTATCTGGTCGACCTGTCCGCGGCCGGCGAGGGTTACTCGGGCACCGCGCTGGTGGGTGCCAGCCCCGAACTGCTGGTGGCCCGGCGTGGTGATCAGGTGCTGTGCCGGCCGTTCGCGGGTTCGGCCCCACGGCTGCCCGATCCGGGCGACGACGCGGCCAGCGGGGCCGCGCTGGCCGACTCGGCGAAGAACCGCCACGAACATCAACTGGTGGTCGACGCGCTGGCCGCCGCGCTGGATCCGCTGTGCACCGACCTGCAGATCGCGCCCGAGCCTCAGCTGTCCAAGACCGCCGCGGTCTGGCATCTGTACACGCCCATCTCGGGCCGTCTGCGGGAACGATCCACCACAGCTTTGGATCTGGCGGTGGCACTGCACCCGACGCCCGCGGTCGGCGGGTCTCCCACCGCGCCGGCCACCGCGCTGATCGAACAGCTCGAGGGCGACCGCGGGTTCTACGCCGGCGCTGTGGGCTGGTGTGACCGGCGCGGCGACGGCCGGTGGGTGGTCTCGATCCGGTGCGCGCAGCTGTCGGCCGACCGGCGTAGCGCCCTGGCACACTCCGGGGGCGGCATCGTCGCCGAATCGGACCCCGACGACGAACTCGCCGAGACCACAACGAAATTCCGAACCATTCTGAGCGCGCTGGGGGTGTCCGATGACTGAGACGATCCGCGCGGCACGGCCGGGTGACGAAGCCGAACTGACCGCGATGATCCACGAGCTGGCCGACTTCGAGCACGCCGCGGCCGAGTGCACGGTGACCGAAACGCAGCTGGGCTCGGCACTTTTCGGGCCGCAACCCACATTGCACGCACACCTCGTCGAGGTCGACGGGCAGGCCGCGGCCGCGGCGTTGTGGTTCTTGAACTTCTCCACGTGGGACGGGGTGCCCGGCATCTACCTCGAGGACCTGTTCGTGCGGCCACAGTTCCGCCGCCGCGGTCTGGCCCGCAAGCTGTTGGCCACGTTGGCGCGGACCTGTGTCGACAACGGCTACACGCGGCTGAGCTGGGCGGTGCTGGACTGGAACGTCAACGCGATCGCGCTGTACGACGGTGTGGGCGGCGCCCCGCAGAGCGAATGGATCACCTACCGGGTGTCCGGACCCCGCTTGTCGGCGTTGGCCGCCGAGTCCGGCTGAGCGAGCCATCCCAGCACGGCCGGGCTGAACAGCAGCCCCAGCACCGCGATCGCCACGACGCCGACCGCCACGGCGTAGCGCAGCTGACCCGAGGTGAAGACGTACCAGGCGACGCCGAGCAGCAGCAGGTTGGCGAACACGGCGATACCGCGGCCCCACCGGCGCCCGTTCCACAGCGCCCACCCGGCGGCCGCCACCGCGCCGCCCATCACCGCGAACCAGGCGGCGGTGCCGTAGCCGCTGATCGCGGCCTCGTGATGGCCCCCGGCTTCGCGCACGACGAGCACGACGGCCATCACCAGCCCCAGCGTTCCCTCGAACGCCGCGATCACCCCGGCGACCCGCAGCGCGCGCGGCATCACCGAGCGAGCCGCTCGACCAGGTACTGCACCGCCATCTCGTAGCCGAGCGGACCGGCGCCGGCCACCACCATCTCCGCGACCGCCGAGACATAGGAGTGGTGGCGGAACTGCTCGCGGGCGTGGATGTTGCTCAGATGCACCTCGGCCACCGGCAGCCCGACCGATCGCAACGCATCGGCGATCGCCACCGAGGTGTGGCTGTAGGCGGCGGGGTTGATGACGATGGCCGCACAGTCGCCTGCCGCGGCGTGGATGGCGTCGACGAGCACACCTTCGTGGTTGCTCTGCACGGTGCGGACCTGCAGCCCCGCCTGCCCGGCCACCTCGGCGACGCGGGATTCGATCTGAGCCAGGGTGGTGGTGCCGTACACCTCGGGCTGGCGGGTGCCCAGCAGGTTCAGGTTCGGCCCGTTGACGAGCAGCAGTCGACGTTCGGTCACCGTTGTACGGTACCGGCGCGGGCCGCGGTCAGGACCCGCGGCGGCCGAGCTCCTCGGCTACTCGCTGACCGGCACCATCTCCGTCCCGCAGGCGCACGTGTAGGACTGGTCGGAGCCCTCACAGTGGCATTCGGACTGGATCAGCACCCGGCACCCGCACCCGTCGTGCGCGCAGGTCAGTACGGTGCCCTCGGCAACCACGGCCATCTGTCACTCCGTTCACTCGGTCTCAGCGGACACATGCCATTGTGCTGATGTGTCGGCTGACCGGCCACCGAACGGCGGCATCGCCCGTTGGTCCCCCGGCCACCCGGCCCGGTTAGGCTGGCCCATCGTGCGTGCCGTGCTGATCGTGAACCCCAATGCGACCTCGACGACAGCGGCAGGCCGGGATCTTCTCGCCCATGCGCTGGAAAGCCGGGTCCAGCTCACCGTCGCCCACACCGATCACCGCGGCCACGCGATCGAGATCGCGCAGCAGGCCACCGCCGAAGCGGTCGACGTGCTGATCGTGCACGGCGGCGACGGCACGGTGAACGAGGTGGTCAACGGCATCCGCGGCGCCCTCGCCCCCGATGCGGGCGGCCCGGCGGTCGGGGTTGTGCCGGGCGGGTCGGCCAATGTGTTCGCCCGCGCCCTGGGCATCAGCCCCGACCCCATCGAGGCCACCAATCAGCTGGTCGACCTGCTCGGCGACTACCGGCGTGGACAGGCGTGGCGCCGGATCGGGCTGATGGACTGCGGCGAGCGCTGGGCGGTGTTCACCGCCGGGATGGGCGTGGACGGAGACGTGGTGGCCGCGGTGGAGGCCCAGCGGGCGAAGGGCCGCAAGGTCACCGCGTCGCGCTACATCCGCGTCGCGGTTCGCGAGATGCTGGCCAGCGCGCGGCGGGAGCCGCAGCTGACGGTCGAACGGCCGGACGCCGAGCCGATCTCGGGCGTGCACTTCGCGTTCGTGTCCAACTCCAGCCCATGGACCTACGCCAACAGCCGTCCGGTGTGGACGAACCCGGATACGACGTTCGAGACGGGGCTCGGCGTGTTCGCCATCACCAGCATGAACGTGTGGTCCAACTTGAGGCTGGTGCGTCAGATGCTGGCCCGTAAGCCGCGGCTGGCGGCCAAGCATCTGATCCGCGACGACGACCTGCCCTGGTTGAAGGTGACCAGTGACACCCCGGTGGCCTGTCAGATCGATGGGGATTTCGTCGGCGCGCGGGATTCGATGCGGTTCACCGCCGTCCCGGATGCGCTGGCGGTGGTCGCCCCGCCGGCCGCGCCGCCGAAGTAACACACAAAAACGCCGCCTGATCTGCACCGATGCCAATGTTGAGCTAGGTCACAGCGGGAATTCAGGGCACAGGTTGTTTAAGAGTAGTACAAACGTGTTAGCCATCCGGTAACGGGGCGGTGGCAGTAGCAGGCAGTGACATTGCCCACGTGTTAACGAACTGCTATTGACATCTGTTCAGCCTGTGAAAGCATCGGATGCAACAGCGCAGAAACATTTGGTGCGCTTGCGTTAACAGCCGAAGTAAAGCTCGTGCGTATTGCTGCGCACAAGACAAGGAGTATGACTCATGGATTGGCGCCACAAGGCGGTGTGTCGCGACGAGGATCCCGAACTGTTCTTCCCGGTCGGGAACAGCGGTCCGGCGCTCGCTCAGATCGCTGACGCGAAGCTCGTCTGCGCACGTTGCCCCGTCACCGCGGAGTGCCTGAGCTGGGCGTTGGAGTCCGGGCAGGACGCCGGCGTGTGGGGCGGCATGAGCGAGGACGAGCGTCGCGCGCTCAAGCGTCGCAATGCCCGGACGAAGGCTCGCACCGGGGTCTGATCGACTCCCCGGCACACACTCGAGCGACGGCCCCGACGAAAGTCGGGGCCGTAACTATGTGAAATGAATTACTGCGCGAATTGCACAGCAATTACGCAGAATTCCGTTGTTGCGCGCGTCACTATTGCGCGCTGCGCAACCGGCGGCCCAACGGCACCCGCAGCACGACATCGGTGCCGCCGCCGGAAGCCGCATGCATACCCAGCGAGCCGTCGAGTTCGGCCGCCACCAGGGTGCGCACGATCTGCAGACCGAGCCGGTCGGACTTCTCCAGGCTGAACCCCTCAGGCAGGCCCCGCCCGTCGTCGTTGACGACGACGTCGAGCCAGCGTGCGGAGCGTTCGGCGCGGATGGTCACGCATCCCTGCGGGGCGGCACTGTCGAAGGCGTGCTCGATGGCGTTCTGCACCAGCTCGGTGATGACCATGACCAGCGCGGTGGCGCGGTCGGCGTCCAGCACACCCAGCTCCCCCACCCGGTTGATCCGCACCGGGGCGTTGGAGATGTCAGGGGTCGCGACATCGTTCATGATCGGCAGGATCCGGTCGATGACCTCGTCGAGGTTGACCTCTTCGTCGACCGACATGGACAACGCGTCGTGCACGAGCGCGATCGACGACACCCGCCGAACCGACTCGATGAGCGCCTCTCGACCCTCCGGGTTGCTGGTGCGGCGGGCCTGCAGGCGCAGCAGCGCGGCCACGGTCTGCAGGTTGTTCTTGACGCGATGATGGATCTCGCGGATCGTCGCGTCCTTGGACAGCAGCGCGCGGTCGCGGCGTTTGACCTCGGTGACGTCGCGGATCAGCACCGCCGCGCCCACCCCGGCGCCGTGCACCACCAGCGGCAGCGTGCGCAGCAGCACCGCCGCCCCACCGGCGTCGACCTCCATGCGCATGCTCGAACCGCCGGTCAGCGAATCACGGACGTGGTTGGCCAACTCCTGGGCCTCGAACGGGTCGGAGATCAACGGTCTGGTGACGCTGACGAGGTTGTGGCCTTCCAGCTCGGCGGTCAACCCCATGCGGTGATACGCAGAGATCGCGTTCGGGCTGGCGAACGTGACCACGCCGGTCTCGTCGAGTCGGATGAAGCCGTCCCCGGCGCGCGGGCTGGACCGCGACATCGCCAGGTCACCCACGTTGGGGAAGGTGCCTTCCGACAGCATGTGCAGCAGATCGACCGCGCAGGCCCCGTACGCCGTCTCCAGCGGGCTGGCCTGACGCGGCGCCAGCGAGGTCTGGTGGGTCAGCGCCGCCACCACGTCGCTCTGGTAGCGCACCGGCACCGCCTCGACCCGAATGCCCGGGGTGCCGTCGCCGCCCTGCACGGCGGAGGCGCCGATGGTGCCCGAGTCGAACGCCGCGGCCACGATCGGGAGGTCCTCAGGCTCGGCCAGCGTGCCCACCGAGTCGGCCAGCAGCACCGTCGGCGCGGTGTTCGGCCGCACCTGCGCCACGCAGACCAGCAGGCCGTCGTCGCGGCGAACCCACATCAGGTAGTCGGCGAACGACAGGTCGGCCAGCAGCTGCCACTCGCCGACGACGGCGTGCAGGTGATCGACCGCGTTTCCGGGCAGCACGGTGTGCTCGGCGAGCAGGTCACCGAGGGTCGACATGCAGCGCTAGCTGATGACCGCGATCAGGTCGCCGGCCTGGATCACGTCACCGACCGCGACGCTGACCTTGCTGATGGTGCCGGCGACCTCGGCGAGCACCGGGATCTCCATCTTCATCGACTCCAGCAGCACCAAGGTGTCGCCTTCACCGATCTGATCGCCCTCGCTGACCACGACCTCGAGCACACTGGCCACGATCTCGGCGCGAACATCCTCGGCCATCTTCACCCCACTCACTCACCGCTGTGCCTGAACGCGTCTATCGAACCACACGACAGGGTGGACAGAGCATCAACCGGCACGTGAGACAATCGCAGACAACGCCCGATCGACGGGCACCCACGACAGAGCCATTCGGAGGTACATCATGGCCAAGCGAGGCCGGAAGAAGCGCGACCGCAAGCACAGCAAGGCCAACCACGGCAAGCGCCCCAACGCCGGTTCGAAGTCAGTGCGCTGACTCCACCAGCAACAACACCGCCCGGTCCTCGTGAGAGGCCGGGCGGTTGTCGTTGGGGCGACGTGCTTGTCGTTGCGGGGGCGGCTGCTGCGGCGCTCAGCCCCGGCGGATGATCGTGGTGCGGCTGATCTCGAGCCGCAACCGCTCGCGCAGGCTGTCGGGGGCGCGCTCCCCGCTGCACTTGATGGCGATCAGCTTCTTCACCCGCTCCTCGATGCCGTAATAGCGCAGACAGGTGGGACATTCCTCGAGGTGCTGGCGCAGCCGGTCGCGGGTCTCGACGGTGCACTCGCCGTCGAGCAGCGTCCACACCTCGGCGATCACGGCGGCGCACTCGGGATGCTCGGGATCCACGGGCCCCACCGGCGGGGTCCAGCGGTCCTGCGGATCAGGCTGGTCGGCGCCGCCAGTCGGGTTCTCGGTGCCGCTCATGACGAAACCTCCTCCGGAGCGTCCTGGCCGCGGAGGAAGCCCCTGTCGCGGGCCACACCGCCCAACAACTCGCGAAGTTGACGCCTGCCGCGGTGCAACCGCGACATCACCGTTCCGATCGGCGTGTCCATGATCTCGGCGATCTCCTTGTAGGGGAAGCCCTCGACGTCGGCGTAGTAGACCGCCATCCGGAAGTCTTCCGGAAGTGCCTGCAGGGCTTCTTTGATCTCGTTGTCGGGCAGCAGCTCCAGCGCCTCGACCTCGGCCGAGCGCAACCCGGTCGAGGAGTGCTCGGCGTTGGCCGCCAGTTGCCAGTCGGTGATCTCCTCGGTCGGATACTCCGACGGCTGGCGCTGCTTCTTGCGGTAACTGTTGATGTAGGTGTTGGTCAGGATCCGGTACAACCACGCCTTGAGGTTGGTTCCTTCCCGGAACGACCGGAACCCCGAGTACGCCTTGACCATCGTTTCCTGCAGCAGGTCCTCGGCGTCGGCGGGGTTGCGGGTCATCCGCAGCGCGCCGCCGTAGAGCTGGTCGAGCATCGGGATCGCGTCACGTTCGAAGCGCGCGGTCAACTCGGCGTCGGTCTCTTCGTGCCCGATCTGGCCGTCCGACTGTGCATCGGTGTCGGTCATCGTGGGGAACACCGTCCCTTCTGTAGCGGCGCCACCAGACAGCTCCGGCGTGTCCACCGGACGCTCCAGGGCCTTCATGGGCAATGCAGTCAACACTGGCACCGGAAAATCCCCTTCCGCCGATCCTAGAGGTTGACACCGACTACAGGCCGTGGCCGGCTCAGCGACCTGCCACTGCTGTGGTCAACAACAGCGCCGCCGCGCGCGGTGTTCCCCACCGTCTGGCCGTACTGCCGCCGGTGACCCCGCCGGTCGGGAATACTCACTGTCTCGATGGACGTGTCAACCACCCTCGTCGTCGGCGCGCTGACGCTGCTGGTGCTCGCCACGGCTCTGGCGTGGTGGCTGCGCCGCCGCGCGTCCTTCCACTCCGCGCTGCAGCAGCGCGGGTGGCGGGTCGAGACGCATGGTGAGGACACCGTCGTCCTCCCCGTCGCCGGGGACTGGACGCTGACCATGACGCGGTCGTTCGCCGGGCAGATGTCGCCGCCGAGCACCCACATCGTCACCAGCACCTGGGCGTGCCCCACCCCGGCCACGCTCGGTCCGGTGCTGGTCGCCGGCCCCTCCCCACCCGGGGAGCTCCGCGAGCTGGCCACCGGTCTGATCAGCACGCTGCCCGCGCCGCTGACCGAATGGCTGGGCCTGGACCGGTTCAGCGGCGGACGCCCGCTGCGGGCGCTGCCGGCGATGGACCAGCGGCTGTTGGTGTTCGCCACCGACGGCATCGGCCCCACCGGGACCATGCGCAACGTGGCCGACGCGATCGGCGACTGGTGCGGCCGGTTCGACGCCGAGCGGGAGCAGCCGGTGCTGACCGTCGACCGGACCGGGATCTCGGTGCGGGTGCGCACCGATGTGTTGCGCTCGGTCGAGATGGCCGACGCGTTCGTCAACCTGGGCCTGCGCTGCCGGGGCTCCCTCGGCCGGGCGTGAGCCTGGTCCTGGCCACCTCGGTGGTCGGCGCCGCCGCGGTGCTGGCGTGGCGCTGGCGCGGCCGAACCATCCCGTTGTGCGTGCTGGCAGTGGCCACGGTTCCGGCGCTGTTCCTGGTCGTCGTCATCACCGGGGAGGTGGCGGCCGACCTGGCGCTACGAGCCGCGACGATCACGGTGGCCACCGTGGTGTTGTCGGTGCTGACCGCGCTGCTGTGGACCAAGGGTCTCCCGCAGCTGGTCAGCAGGAGCGACCGCAGCGGCGTCGCCGTGGTGTGCGCGGCGCTGTCGGCCATGTATGTCGCGGTCGCGGTGTTCCTCCTGGTGGCTGCTGACGACACCGCCAGCGTCGCCGACGCCGAGATCCTGGTGGATCGCGACCAGTTCGTCGCCTCGCGCGACGCACCGGCGCGTCAGGCCGGGGTGTTGCTGCAGGGGACCCTGCGAGGCCCGACGGGATCGCCGGTGGTGGCAACGCATGGGTGCGTCACGGTCGGGACGCATCGCCTTCTGCTGCCGGGTGGCCGGTTTCCCGACCGCTATCTGGTCGACTTCCCCGGCGGACCGCCCGTCGTGGTGGCGGGCATCTCGTCGGGCAGCCAGGCCTGGGGGTGGCCGGCGGGCGGCACCGGCAACTGTGTCCTGCGCACCGGCGATCGGGTGGTGGTGTGGGGACACCTGCGCGGCGGGATGGGCGGCGGCGCGACGTCCTACACCGGGCTGGCCGACGTGCGGATCGTCGCCGCCGGGGATGCGGACACGTTTCTGGACCGCTTCCGGCCCGCCGCCGAGCGCACCGGGCGCATGGTGGTCGTGCTGGCCGGGGTCAACGGTGCGCTGGCCGTGGCGGTCGCTGTGGCCGGTGTGCACACCTGCCGCCGGCTCACCCGCACCGGCACCGACGACCCTCCTCGGATCACCTGGCGCAGCGGACCGCGCTGACCGGATTACGCTGGGCCGGTGGCGCGCGCAGCGACCCCCGCCATTGCCGCTCTGGTGGCGGCTGGGGCACCTCATGCGGTGGTGCAGTACCCGCACGACCCCCGCGCCGAGTCGTTCGGTGACGAGGCGGTCGCCGCCCTCGCCGAGCGGGAAGCCGTCCAGCCCGGGCAGATCTTCAAGACCCTGGTCGTCGCGATGCCCAGCGGCCTTGGCGTCGCGGTGGTGCCGGTCCCGTCGAAGCTGTCGCTCAAGGCGGCGGCCGCCGCGCTCGGCGCACCGAAGGCGACCATGGCCGACCCGGCCGCAGCGCAGCGCTCCTCCGGTTACGTCGTCGGAGGGATCTCGCCGCTGGGCCAGCGCAAGCCGTTACCCACGGTCGTCGACTCCTCGGCGCTGCAGTGGGACCGGGTGTTGTGCAGTGCCGGCAAGCGTGGGTGGGACGTGAGCCTGTCCCCGCAGGACCTGGTGCGGCTGACGAACGCGGTGACAGCCGACATCTGCGCCTGACCGACGCGCCGAGCGGACGCACGGCAGTTCGGACGCGCCGAGCGCACGGGAAGGACGGACGCGCCGAGCGCACGGGCAGGACGGACGCGCCGGACGGACGCACGACAGTTCGGACGCGCCGAGCGCACGCGCCGGACGGACGCGCGACAGTTCGGACGCGCGACAGTACGGAATATGACGAGAAACGGGCGAAATCCGTCAGAAACCGTACGTTCGGCGCGGAGGCGGTGGCATTAGGGTGGGCCCATGTCGCTTGCCGGAAAAACGATGTTCATCTCTGGTGCCAGCCGCGGAATCGGGCTGGCGATCGCCAAGCGGGTCGCCGCCGACGGCGCCAACATCGCACTGGTCGCCAAGACCGCCGAACCGCACCCCAAGCTGCCCGGCACCATCTACACCGCGGCCAAGGAGATCGAGGAGGTCGGCGGTCAGGCGTTGCCGATCGTCGGCGACGTCCGCGACGGGGACTCGGTGGCCGCTGCGGTCGCCAAGACCGTCGAGCAGTTCGGCGGCATCGACATGTGTGTCAACAACGCCTCGGCGATCAACCTGGGTTCCATCGAGGACGTGCCGCTCAAACGATTCGACCTGATGAACGGCATCCAGGTGCGCGGCACCTACGCGGTGTCGCAGGCCTGCCTGCCTCACATGAAGGGCCGCGACAACCCGCACGTCCTGACGTTGTCGCCGCCGGTGCTGCTGGAGTCCAAATGGCTGCGGCCGACGCCCTACATGATGGCAAAGTTCGGAATGACGTTGTGCGCGTTGGGTATCGCCGAAGAGATGCGGGATGCGGGCATCGCGTCCAACACGCTGTGGCCGCGCACCATGGTGGCGACCGCGGCGGTGCAGAACCTGCTCGGCGGCGACGAGTCGATGGCCCGCTCGCGCAAGCCGGAGGTGTACTCCGACGCCGCCTACGTCGTGCTCAACAAGCCGGCCAGCTACACCGGCCACACGCTGCTGTGCGAGGACGTGCTGCTCGAATCCGGTGTCACCGACCTGTCGGCCTACGACTGCGTGCCGGGTTCCGATCTCGGCGTCGACTTCTGGGTCGACGCCGCCAACCCGCCGGGTTACACCGCCCCGTAACGCTGTCGCGAATTGGGGCACCCCTGCTCGCGAACGTGCATTCTCGGCAGCGCCGGGCGCCGGTCGCCACCGGCTGCGTTCGGCGACTGGCCGCCACCGGCAGTGCCGGGCGCCTGGTCGCCACCGGCTGCGCTTGGCGACTGACCGCCACCGGCAGTGCCGGGCGCCTGGTCGGCCCGAAGCGCTGACCCCGTCCGGCCGCCGACGGAGCGCACTTTTGCGACCGCCGCCGTGGCAGGGTGGTGGCTGTGACAACGCCGAGCCTCTGGTCCGCCGGCCGCTACGACGCGGTCGGGGAGCGCATCGCGCACATCGCCGGGCAGCTCTGTGACGCCGTGGAGCGCAGACATCCGTTGCGCGGTTCCGACGTGGTCGACCTCGGGTGCGGCACCGGCAGCGCAGCGCTGGTCGCCTCGGCACGCGGGGCGCGCGTCACCGGCGTGGACCTCACGCCGGAGCTGCTCACGATCGCCCGGGGCCGCGAAGGCGCGGACGCGGTCACGTGGCGATGCGCCGACGCGTCGGCCACCGGCCTGCCCGACCGCGGCTTCGACGCGGCCATGTCGAACATGGGCATCATCTTCGTCGAGCCGGGCAGCCAGGTTCCTGAACTCGCACGGATCGTGAAACCCGAAGGTGTGCTGGCTTTTTCGGCGTGGGTCCGCGACAGTGACAACCCGCTGTTCGACCCGGTGGTGGCGGTGCTCGGTCCGCCGGCGGCCGCGTCGTTCTCCCCGGAGCAGTGGGGAGACGCCGACACGGTCACCGACCGGTTGGCGCCGCATTTCGACGACATCGAGCTGCACCGGGGGCTGCACCGCTGGCAGTTCGATTCGATGGCGGCGGCGCTGCGGTTCCTGCAGGAGGAATCACCGGTGCACGTGGCGACGTTCCGGCGGGCCGCCGACCAGCGCGACCGGCTGGCGGCGGCTTTCGAGGCGGCGTTGCAGCCGCATGTCGACAACGGGGGCGCGGTGACTTTCGGCGCGCCGTACGTCGTCGTCAGCGCGACTCGGCGCAGCTGAACTCAGTTCGCCTGGTACAGGATTCCGCGGCCGATCGCCTCGCGCACCACCGGCAGCGCGGCGTCGGCCAGGGCGGCGTCGTCGACGCCGTGGGTGGCGGCCAGCAGCTCGATCAGCATGCCCAGCGGGACCTCCCCGCGACAGCCCGCCAGCAGCGCCCGCGACACCTCGTCCACGCCCAGCACCGCTCCCGGTCCGCCGGGGCGACGCACCGCGGCCCCGACGACCTGCCAGCCGTCGGGGCCGGGCAGGGACTGTTCCTCCAGGAACACCGGTGCGGTCGACAACCGGGCCGCCAGCAGCTGCTCGTCGGTGGTGTCGTGCAGGTACTCGCGGCGGGCGAAGAACGCCGCCACCTCCGGACCGGTCAGCGCCTCCCCTGCCCCGGTGATCTCTTCGAGCACCTGGTCGGGCGCCCGACGTTCGCCGCGGCGGGGCGCGCGGACGGTGATCATGCCCATGCCGACCCCGGCGATGCGGTGTTCGTCGAACCAGTCCAGCCACTGCCCGCCGCGGCGGGCGGCATCCTCGGGCAGCTCGCCGGCGTCGGAGGTCCACAGCGACACATAGCTGACGGGGTCGGCGAACTCGCGTTGCACCACCCAGGCGTGCAGCCCGGTCCCGGCCAGCCACCCCGCGACGCGGTCGCGCCAGTCCTGGCCGTCGACCACCATCCAGTTCGCCATGATCTGCGCGGTGCCGCCCGGTTCCAGATAATCACCGACCTGTTCGATCATCGTGCGACACAACATGTCTCCGGCCATACCGGAGTCGCGGTACTGGTAGTCCAGCGACCCGGTCCCCACCACGAACGGCGGATTCGACACGATCAGGTCGAACCGTTCGCCGGCCACCGCGTCGAAGAGGCTGCCGCGGCGCAGATCCCAGGACATCGCGTTCAGCCGTGCGGTCGCCGCGGCCAGCGCGAGGGCACGGGCGTTGGTGTCGGTCGCGACGATTGCGTCGCAGTGGCTGTCGAGGTGCAGCGCCTGGATGCCGCAGCCGGTGCCCAGATCCAGTGCCCGCCCGACCGGCTCCCGGATGACCGCGTGGGCCAGCGACACCGACGCTCCCCCGATTCCGAGGACATGGTCGGCGTGCACGGGGCCGGGGCGTTGGCCGGCGTCGAGGTCTGACACCACGAGGAAGTCGGTGGCACCGTCGCTGTGCGGGCGGATGTCCAGCGCGGCACGCACGCCGCCGCGCGCGGTGATTTCCAGCGCCCCGGAGGCGACCAGCGCGTCGACCCCTGCGGTGGGCAGCGCGCCCGCCACCCGGTCGCGGTTCTCCTCGGTGCCCAGCAGCAGCAACCGCACCAGGACGGCGAGCTGGCGCTGGTTTTCGGGTGCCCGTTCGGTGACGCGCAGCGCCGACCAGGACAACCCGCGGCTGAAGGCGCCGGCGTCGGCGCCGAGCAGTTCGGCGACCCCGTCGGTGGTGTAGGCGGCTGCGCGCAGGTCGGTGGCCAGCGCGTCGACGACCGCCGGAGTGTGCAGCGGGGTCAAAACAGTTCGGCCTGTTCGGCGTCGCGTCCCGGGTGGGCTTCGGCCGGTTCGATGAGTTCGGGCCCGTTGTTGCGGACGCTGTTGACCAGCGTGGACACCTCGCGGATCTGCACCCGGTCGAGGTCGCCGTGCCCGCGAAGCAGCCCCTCGTCGATCGGCGCGTCGGGATCCAGCCAGCGGTCCCAGTCGGCCGCGCTGATGCTCAACGGCATCCGGTCGTGGATGTCGGCCAGCGGCCCCGCCGCGTCGGTGGTGATGATCGTGCAGCTCAGCAGCGGTTTGCTGTCCTTGGGGGCGCCCTTGGGCCGCCACGTGGTCCACAGTCCGGCCATGAACAGCGGCTCACCGTCACCGGCGTACATGAAGTACGGCGTCTTGCTGCCCTTGGCGCCTTTCCACTCGTACCAGCCGTCCATCGGCACCAGGCACCGCTTGGCCTTGGCCGAGCTGCGGAACGCCGGCGAGGTGGTCACCTTGTCCGAGCGGGCGTTGATCAGAAGCGGACCGGAGGTGTCCGGCGCACCGTCGTCGGCGGTCTTGGCCCACGGCGGCACCAGGCCCCAGCGCATCAGCCGCACCCGCCGCGTGGCGTCGTCGTCGGGCTCGCCGTGCCGCTTGACCACGGTGGCCACGGTCGTCGTCGGGGCCACGTTGTAGTTGGGCCCCGAGTTGGTGGGGCTGGGCGCGTCGGCCGCAGTGCTCTCGTCGATCGCCTTGATCTTCTCGGCCAGCAGCGCCGGATCGGTCGTCACCGCAAATCGCCCGCACATGGCTTCCATGGTTCCAGACATCGCGATTTCGGCGCGAACATCGTCGCTGAGGGTGCCTGCGCACGCCGAAATCACCGACAGGCAAGAATGGACCATCGTGAGCACCTGGCCGGCCCCGTCGATCGCCACACCCGTGCACGCCACCGTGACCGTGCCCGGCTCGAAATCGCAGACCAACCGGGCGTTGATCCTGGCTGCGCTGGCCGCCGACCACGGCCCGTCCACGCTGTGCGGCGCATTGCGCAGCCGCGACACCGACCTGATGATCGGCGCCCTGCAGGCTCTGGGCTTCACCGTCGAACCTTCCGACACCGACGGCACCGAGTTGACGGTCAGCGGCACACTGGCGCCGCCGGGGAACCGGATCGACTGCGGGCTCGCCGGCACGGTGCTGAGGTTCGTGCCTCCAGTGGCCGCGCTGAGCACCGAGAGCGTGGTGTTCGACGGCGACGAGCAAGCCCGCTCCCGACCGATCGCGCCGCTGCTGGACGGGCTGCGCGCTCTGGGGGTGCACATCGACGGCGACGGGCTGCCGTTCACCGTGCAAGGCAGCGGTGCGGTGCCCGGCGGCACCGTGGAGATCGACGCCTCGGGTTCGTCGCAGTTCGTGTCGGGGTTGCTGCTGTCGGGGGCGGCGTTCACCGACGGGTTGACGATCGTGCACACCGGGAAGGCGGTTCCGTCGGCACCGCATGTCGCGATGACGGTGTCGATGCTGCGCGACGCCGGCGTGGACGTCGACGATTCGCGTCCCAACCGCTGGCGGGTCGCGCCGGGACGGATCACCGCCCGGGAGTGGGTCATCGAGCCCGACCTGTCGAACTCGGTGCCGTTCCTGGCCGCGGCCGTGGTCAGCGGCGGCAGCGTGCGCATCACCGGCTGGCCGCCGCACAGCACCCAGCCGGCCGGCACCATCCTGTCCATCCTGGAGAGCCTGGGCGCGGTGGTGCGGCGTGGCGACACCTTCCTGGAGGTGCAGGGCTCGGCCAGCTACACCGGCATCGACGTCGACCTGCACGACGTCGGCGAGCTGGCCCCGTCGGTGGCGGCGCTGGCTGCGCTGGCCACCCCGGGGTCGGTGTCGCGGCTTCGCGGGATCGCCCACCTGCGAGGGCACGAGACCGACCGGCTCAGCGCGCTGTGCGCCGAGATCACCGGGCTGGGCGGAGACTGCGAGGAGACCCCGGACGGGTTGACCATCACCGCGGCGCAGCTGCACGGTGGGGTGTGGCGGTCCTACGCCGATCACCGGATGGCCACGGCCGGCGCGATCATCGGGCTGCGGGTGCCGGGGGTCGAGGTGGAGGACATCGCCACCACGGCCAAGACGCTGCCCGACTTTCCCGCGTTGTGGGCCGGCATGCTCGCCGGGCAGGCCAGTGATGCGGTGGTCCATCCGTCTTGAGCCGACGCGAGTACGACGAGTCCGATGTCCGGGTGCGCCCCGGCCGGGGCTCGCGGCCGCGGACCAAGACCCGCCCCGAGCACGCCGACGCCGAGGAGGCGATGGTGGTGACGGTGGACCGGGGCCGCTGGGGTTGTGTGCTGGGCGGCGACCCAGCCCGGCGGGTGACGGCGATGCGGGCCCGCGAGCTCGGCCGCACCCCGATCGTCGTCGGCGACGAGGTCGACGTCGTCGGTGACCTGTCCGGTCGCCCCGACACGCTGGCGCGGATCGTGCGGCGCGGGGATCGGCGCACGCTGCTGCGCCGTACCGCCGACGACAACGACCCCACCGAGCGGGTCGTCGTCGCCAACGCCGACCAGCTGCTGATCGTCACCGCGCTGGCCGACCCGCCGCCGCGCACCGGTTTGGTCGAGCGCACGCTGATCGCCGCCTACGCCGGCGGCCTCGTGCCGATCCTGTGTCTGACCAAGACGGATCTGGCTCCTCCGGGGCCGTTCGCCGAGTTGTTCGCCGAGCTGGACCTGACCATCGTCACCGCCGGGCGCGATGACGCGCTGGCGGAGGTCGAGTCCCTGCTGACCGACAAGGTGACCGTGTTGCTGGGTCATTCCGGGGTGGGCAAATCCACCTTGGTCAACCGGCTCGTACCCGAGGCGGAGCGCGCCACCGGCGCGGTCACCGAGATCGGCCGCGGACGGCACACCTCCACACAGTCGGTGGCGCTGCCGCTGGCGTCCGGCGGCTGGGTGATCGACACCCCGGGGATCCGGTCGTTCGGGTTGGCCCACATCGAGCCCGATGATGTGGTGTTGGCGTTCTCCGATCTGGCCGAGGCGATCGACGACTGCCCACGCGGCTGCGGACACCTGGGGCCGCCGGCCGATCCCGAGTGCGCTCTCGACGAGCTGACCGGAGCCGCGGCGGATCGGGTGCGGGCGGCACGCCGACTGCTGGCCGCGATGCGGGAAGGGTGAGCCCGACGGTGTCGTTACGGGTGCTGGGGGCGAGGTTTCCGCACGGTGTGCACGGGGCACGCTGTCAGGCGAAAGGAGCACAAGTGAGCACAGTTCCCACCATTGACCTCAACGACGGCAACACGATTCCGCAGCTGGGATTCGGCGTCTTCCAGATCCCGCCCGATGACACGGCCGAGGCGGTCAAGACCGCGCTGGACATCGGCTACCGCCACATCGACACCGCCGAGATGTACCAGAACGAGAAGGGCGTCGGTGACGGAATCCGCAACGCCGGCATCGACCGTTCCGAGGTGTTCATCACCTCCAAGCTCAACAACGGCTTCCACAAGCCCGACGATGCGCGGCGCGCGTTCGACGACACGTTGTCGGCGCTGGGCTTCGAGTATGTCGACCTATTCCTGATCCACTGGCCGCTGCCGACGCTGTACGGCGGCGACTACGTTTCGACGTGGAAGACGTTGGAGGAGTTCAAGAAAGACGGCCGGGCCCGCAGCATCGGGGTGTCGAACTTCCAAATCGAGCACCTCAAGCGGCTGGCGCAGGAGACCGAGACGGTGCCCGCGGTCAACCAGATCGAGGTCCACCCGTACTTCGCCAACAACGAGGTCCGCGTGTACGGCCAGCAGCACGGCATCGAAACCGAGGCGTGGTCGCCCATCGCGCAGGGCAAGGTGCTCGACGATCCGGTGATCACCCGCATCGCCGAGGCGGCCGGCAAGTCACCGGCGCAGGTGGTGTTGCGCTGGCACATCCAGCGCGGCGACATCGTGTTCCCGAAATCGGTGACGCCGCAGCGCATCAAGGACAACTTCGCGCTGTTCGACTTCGAGCTCGGCCAAGACGACGTCGACGCGATCACCACGCTGGATCAGGGTGAGTCGGGCCGCACCGGGCCGAACCCGGACACATTCGACTACGTGCCGGACTGACAGACAGCTGACAGAAACGTTGAAACTGCGGTGAGGGCGGGGATCTTCGAGAAGACCCCGCCCTCATCGCAGTCTGAACGATCAGGCCGCTGCTGGATGGACGATCAGGCGGCCAGTTCCGGTCGCTGCTCGGCAGCTTTCTCGGCGCGCTTGGCACGTCGGCGGGCCCGCACCGCGGCGATCGCCGACTTCAGCCCCGTGCGCTGAGCGGGCTCCAGCTCGGCGAACATCCGCTCGCTGCGCGTCTCGGGCGCATCGTCGGCGGTGTCACGCAGGAACCGGTCCGGCAGCGAGAGCTTGGCGATGGTGCGCCACGACTTGCCGTACTGCACAGCGAAGTTGCCGGTCGTGTAGGGCAGGTCGTACTTGTCGCAGAGTTCGCGCACTCGCAGGGAGATCTCGTAGTACCGGTTGCTCGGCAGATCCGGGAACAGGTGATGCTCGATCTGGTGGCACAGGTTGCCGCTCATGAAGCGCAGCACCGGGCCGTTCTCGAAGTTGGCGCTGCCCAGCATCTGCCGCAGGTACCACTCGCCGCGGGTCTCACCGACCATGTCGGTCTTGGTGAACTTCTCCGCGCCGTCGGGAAAGTGCCCGCAGAAGATCACCGCGTTGGCCCACACGTTGCGGATGACGTTGGCCACCGCGTTGGCCTTGAGCGTGGACTTGTACGTGGCGCCCGGTGACATCGACGTGATGGCCGGATAGGCGACGTAATCCTTGAACAGCTGGTTGCCGGCCTTCACGCCGAACTCACGGACGCGCAACATCGTGGCCTTGCGGTCGTCGCGGCCCTTGAAGATCTTGCCGAGCTCCAGGTGCTGCAACCCGACTCCCCATTCGAAGGCCACCGCCAGCAGCGTGTTGAAGAACAAGTTGCTGAGGTTGAACGGCCTCCACCTCTGATCGCGGGTGACCCGGATGACGCCGTAGCCCACGTCGTCGTCCATGCCGAGGATGTTCGTGTACTTGTGGTGCATGAAGTTGTGGGTGAAGCGCCAGTGCTTGGACGCGCCACTCATGTCCCATTCCCAGGTGGAGGAATGGACTTCGGGATCGTTCATCCAGTCCCACTGGCCGTGCATGACGTTGTGGCCGATCTCCATGTTCTCGATGATCTTGGCCACGCCCAGCGTCGTCGCACCGGCCCACCAGAACGACCGCTTGGAGCTACCTGCCAGCAGGAGCCGGCCGGTGACCTCCAACGCGCGTTGGGCCGCGATGGTGCGGCGGATGTAGCGCGCGTCCCGCGCGCCGCGGGATTCTTCGACGTCCTGTCGGATCGCATCCAGTTCGCGCGCGAGGTTCTCGACGTCCGCATCGGTCAGATGCGCGAACTCGGGTACATCGGTGATCGCCATCTTCAGCCCTCCTTTCGCGTACCTACGCTATCGTAACCTACGACTCCGTAGGTTACTCACTAGTAAAGTTTACACATCCAGTGTGCAATCCCCCGACGCCGCGGACACACAGGTCTGTATGCGGCTGCCGGGTTCATGCTCGACACCTGTCCGAAGGTCCCGCACGTGCCCGTCCAGCAGCCCGACGACGCAGGACTGGCAGATGCCCATCCGGCAGCCGAACGGCATCTGGATGCCGGCCGCCTCGCCGGCGTCCATCAGCGACGTCGCACCGTCGACGGTGGCCATCTTGCCCGCCCGGGCGAACTCGACGGTGCCGCCACTGCCGTGCGCGGCAGTACGCACCGCGGCGAACCGCTCCAGGTGCAGGCGTTCGGGGATGCCCGCCGCCTTCCACGTTCGATCGGCGCTTTCCAGCATCGCCTCGGGTCCGCATGCCCAGGTCTGGCGCTCCCGCCAGTCGGGAACGACCTCGTCGAGCCGGGCCAGGTCCACCCGGCCCTCCGTCCGGGTAGCCCGCACCGTCAGTCGGTAATCCTCGTGGGCGTGGGCGAGTTCGGCCAATTCCCCGGCGAACAGCACGTCGGCTGCGGTCGGTGCGGAATGCACATGGCTCACGTCGCCGAGCTGGTCGCGGCGGACCAGGGTGCGCAGCATCGACATCACCGGGGTGATCCCCGAGCCCGCGGTCAGGAACAGGATCTTCGCCGGCGCCGGATCCGGCAGCACGAAATTGCCCTGCGGCGCAGCCAGTCTCACGATGGTGCCGGGTTCGACGCCGCCGACCAGATGCGTGGACAAAAAGCCCTCGGGCATGGCCTTGACGGTGATGGTGATGGTGCGCGCGCCCCTGCTCCCCGACTGCCGGTCGACCGGCACGCTGGTCAGCGAGTAGGACCGCCAGCGCCACCGGCCCTCGACCAGAAGACCGATACCGATGTACTGGCCTGCCTGGTAGTCGAACGAGAAGCCCCAGCCGGGCTTGATCACCAACGTGGCCGAGTCGACGGTCTCCCGACGCACCTCGAGCACCCTGCCGCGCAGCTCACGCGCTGACCACAGCGGGTTGGCCAGCTTCAGGTAGTCGTCGGGCAACAGAGGGGTGGTGATGCGGCCGGCGACGGTGCGCAGCAGATGCCAGCCTGGGCGTTCCTTCGCGCCGGCGACGGTGGGTCGCACCGTGTCGGCAACCCGGGCCGCGGTCTTGATCGTGCTCTTGGCCATGGAGGCTCCTGCAGGGTCGCTGTTGCTTAACCTACGGTACCGTAACTTACGGCTCCGTAGCCAGCCTGTCACAGCAGCTCGAGCAGGAATGGCAGCTCCTGGGGCGCGTACCACGCCAGGTCGTGGTCCTGAGCGTCTCCGACGGTCAACTCGGCGTCCTCGTTTCCCAGATCCGCCGCGTCGATCACCTCGACGGCGGCCTTGACGGCCGGCTCGGCGCCGGCGTTGTCGACGTAGGCCGCGATCACATTCGTCAGTGGAATCGGCCCCCGCACGCGCACCACCGCGTCGTCGAGGTCGGGGCGCAGCGTGACGTCGTCGGCATCAGCTTCCACCACCGCGCGCCGGGTGGGCATGGTGCCGGCGGGGCCGGCCGCATCAGCGGTCCCGGCCGAGTCCGCGGTGTCGTGCGAGTCGTCGGCCAACAGCCGCAGGGACGCCAGCGCGGCGTCACGCAGCGCCACGTCGGCCAGTTCGTCCTCGTCACCGTGCGCGTACGCCTCCCGCAGCGTCGGGGTCACCGCGAACGCCGTCCCGCTCACGGGCTGCACCGACTCGTCGGCGACCAGTCGCTGCAACATGGCCAGGGTCACCGGGACATAGACACGCACGACGCCGAGGGTAGCCGCTATTCGGGATCGCCGATCAACGCTGCAGCGTGGTCGGGAACATAGGTCGACAGTTCCCGGGCGGGCCTGCGGTAGTTCCCGACGATCGGCCGGTCGGGCAGGTCCACCGTGGGCAGGTCGACCTCGTGGTAGTCGATCGTGGACAGCAGATGGGCGATCATGTTCAGCCGCGCATTGCGCTTGATGTCGGACTCGACGATGAACCAGGGGCTCATCGGGGTGTCGGTGTGCACCATCATCTCGTCCTTGGCCCGGGAGTACTCCTCCCAGCGGTAGATGGACTCCAGGTCCATCGGCGACAACTTCCACTGCCGCACCGGATCATTGAGCCGGGACCGGAACCGCCGCAGCTGTTCGTCGTCGGAGACCGAGAACCAGTACTTGCGCAGCAGCACCCCGTCGTCGATGAGCATCTGCTCGAAAATCGGTGTCTGGCGCAGGAAGAGCATGTGCTCGGCCGGGGTGCAGAACTCCATCACCTTCTCGACACCGGCCCGGTTGTACCAGGACCGGTCGAACAGCACGATCTCCCCGCGCGCGGGCAGATGCTCGATGTAGCGCTGGTAATACCATTGCCCCCGTTCACGATCCGACGGTGCGGGCAGCGCCGCGATGCGGGCGACCCGGGGGCTGAGGTACTCGGTGATCCGTTTGATGGTTCCGCCTTTGCCGGCGGCGTCGCGGCCCTCGAACACGACGACGACGCGGGCACCGGTGGCGCGCACCCATTCCTGCAACTTCACCAGCTCGGTCTGCAGCCGGAACAACTCGGCGGCGTAGACCTTCTTGGGAATCTTGGCCTTCTTGTGCTTGCCGCTCTCGGCCGTGGTTTTGGTGGTGCCCACCGCCGAATTCTAGGCGCGGTTACTTCGCGGCCTCGACCAATTCGTCGAGCGATTCGCGCAGCAGGCTGGGCAGCATGTCGACATCGGCCATCGCGTCGCGGTCGGCGTTGATCCCGAAGTAGAGCGTGCCGTTGTACGACGTCACGCCGATCGCGAGCGCCTGGTTGTGCAGCAGCGGCGGCACCGCGTAGGTCTCCAACAGTTTGGTGCCGGCGACGTACATCTGCTTCTGCGCGCCGGGCACGTTGGTGATCAGCAGGTTGAACAGCCGCGCCGAGAAGCTGGTCGCGACGCGGATGCCCATCGCGTGCAGCGTGGGCGGCGCGAAGCCCGACAGCGTGACGATGGTGCGGGCGTCGACCAGGCTGGTGGCCGTCGGATGCGATTCGGTGGCGTGGGCGATCTGGGACAGCCGCACCACCGGGTTGGCCTCGCCGACGGGCAGGTCCACCAGGAACGGCGCCACCTCGCTGATCGCCTGCCCCGGACCGGTCGACTCGATCTCGGCGTCGGGATACACCGACATCGGCGCCATGGCGCGCACGGTGGTCGACGTCGTCACGGGCTCGCCGCGCGACAGCAACCAGTTGCGCAGCGCTCCGGCCACCATGGCCAGGACCACGTCGTTGATGTCGCAGTCGTAGCGGGCGCGGATGGCGCGGAACTCCTCGAGGCTGCCCGACGCCACCGAGAACCGCCGGTTGCGCGACACCCGGGTGTTCAGCGGGCTGTTGGGCGCGTTGCCGCGCGCCACGATGCGTGCCACCTCGGCCATCCGCCGGCCGAGGTCGAGCATCTGCGTGCTGCTGGTGACGGTCTCGGTCACCGCGGTGCGCACCGCCGCAGCCTGGGCGGTGGGCCGGGTGATCCACTCGCCCAGCGCCCCGAACAGCAGCTGCCGGTCACTGGGCTCGCGGCCGGGGATCCAGATGTCCTCCCCGAACTCGGGCGGCTTCTGGGTGCGGTCGGCGATGACGTGGTCGATCTCCAACGCCGTCATCCCGTTGACCAGCGCCTGATGCGACTTGGTGTAGATCGCGACCCGGTTCTTGGCCAGGCCCTCGACCAGGTACATCTCCCACAGCGGGCGCGACCTGTCCAGCGGTCGCGACCCCAACCGCGCCACCAGGTCGTGCAGCTGGGCGTCGCTGCCCGGCGACGGCAGGGCAGAGCGGCGGATGTGGTAGGTGATGTCGAAGTCGCGGTCGTCGACCCAGACCGGGCGGGCCAGGCCCAGCGTCACCTCGCGCACCTTCTGCCGGTACCGCGGGACCTGCGGAAGCCGCTGCTCGACGGTGGCCAGCAGCGTCTCGTAGCTCAACCCGTTGCGGGGCTTGCGCAGGATCTGCAGCGACCCCACATACATCGGGGTCGACGAGTTCTCCAGCCGGTAGAAGGATGCGTCCGACGCCGACAGCCTGGTCACCATTGCGGCGGCCGCCTCCCCTCGATCACCCCTCGGTCAAGACCCTGCCACGGTAACGGCAGTTCCTGCGTGCGCGCACAATCGGGTGCTCAATAGGTGCGCAGGGGTGTCCGTGGACCGTGCGAACATGAGGTGGTCTGCCACTCTCCAGCAGGCGTTCACCGCGGGACGCACCGTCCCGCGTCCGTCTCGGCCGCTGGAGTATCCGCATGTCCGCATCCCCCGCCCCCGTCTCCCCCGTCGAATCTCAGTGGAGTACCGCTCCGGTCATCGACTACGAACCCGCGCCGCAGCCACTGAGTGCGCACCGGCCGTCGTGCACGGCACCGTCGACGCACCGCTTGTCGAGCCGGCGGCGGGCGCAGCCCCTCGAGCCGCGACCGCCGAAGTCGGCGGTGGTGTTCGCCGAGACGGCGCTGCGGCAGCTCGTCGAGGTGATCGATCGGCGGCGGCCGGTGGCGCAACTGAAACCGCTGATGACCCCGGTGCTCGTCGAACAGGTCATCGCCCGCGCCGCGGTCACACCACCGGGCAGTGCGACGCTGCGCCGGGTGCGGGTGCGATGCGTGGACACCGGCGAGGCCGAGGTGACCTCCGCCGAGGTGTTCGCCACGTTCCTGCGGCGCGGCAGGGTGCACGCCGTCGCCGGCCGCATCGAGGCGCACCGTGGCAGCTGGCGCTTCTGCGCACTGCAGATCGGCTAGCTCCCGTTCAGACCGCTAGCTCCCGTTCAGACTGCGCCGATCTCGTTCAGACTGCGTCCAGCGCGGGGTGCACTCGAACTTCTCCGCTCGGAGCGCAGTCTCAACGTCCTAGCGGCGGCGGCTGCCCTTGGCGTGACGGCCCTGCTGGCGGGCGGCCTCGCGCCGCTCACGGCGGCTGCCACCCCCGGCGGGCTTCCCGTCACCGGAGCCGGAGCGCTTGATCTCCACGCCGCCGTCCTCCGACGGGCCCGAGTAGGTCAGCGGCCGGGACTGGTCGTCGATCCCCTTGGCGCGCAACTGCGTACGCTCCTTGGTGGCCACCCCGCCCTGCTGCTCGGCGGCGGCCGCCGCGGACTTGGCGAACTCGGCCAGCCCGGACGGCGCAGCCACCGGCGCCACGGTCGGCGTCGGCGCGGCCTCGACCTGGACGTTGAACAGGAAGCCGACCGACTCCTCCTTCATGCCCTCGAGCATGCCGACGAACATGTCGTATCCCTCGCGGGCGTACTCCACCTCGGGCCGCTGCTGGGCCAGCCCGCGCAGGCCGATGCCTTCGCGCAGGTAGTCCATCTCGTAGAGGTGCTCGCGCCACTTGCGGTCGAGCACGTTGAGCAGCACGTTGCGCTCGAGCTGTCGCATCGCGCCCTCACCGGCGACGCCCTCGATCTCGCTCTCCCGCTCGGCGTAGGCCCGCTCGGCGTCGGCGATCAGCGCGTCGAGCAGCTCGTTACGGGTCAGCTCACCGGGCTCGCCCACGGCGTCGGAGTCGAGCAGGTCGTGGTGGTCGATGCCGACCGGGTAGAGCGCCTTGAGCCCTTCCCACAGCTTCTCCAGGTCCCAGTCTTCGGAGTAGCCCTCGGCGGTGGCGCCGTCGACGTAGGCGGTGATGACGTCGACGAGCATCTTGTGGGCCTGCTCGGCGAGGTTCTCGCCTTCCAGGATGCGGCGGCGCTCGGCGTAGATCACCTTGCGCTGCTGGTTCATCACCTCGTCGTACTTGAGGACTTCCTTGCGGATGTCGAAGTTCTGCTGCTCGACCTGCGTCTGGGCGCTCTTGATGGCGCGCGAGACCATCTTGGCCTCGATCGGAACGTCGTCGGGCAGGTTCAACCGGGTCAGCAGCGTCTCGAGCGTGGCGCCGTTGAAGCGGCGCATGAGCTCGTCGGCCAGCGACAGATAGAACCGCGACTCGCCGGGGTCACCCTGACGGCCGGAGCGGCCGCGCAGCTGGTTGTCGATGCGGCGGGACTCATGGCGTTCGGTGCCGAGCACGTACAGCCCGCCGGCGGCGCGCACGTCTTTGGCTTCGGCGGCCACCTCTTCTTTGACGTGGGGCAGCTCTTCGTGCCAGGCGGCCTCGTACTCGTCGGCGGTCTCGATCGGGTCGAGACCGCGCTGACGCAGCCGACGGTCCAGCAGGAAGTCGACGTTGCCGCCGAGCACCACGTCGGTGCCACGACCGGCCATGTTGGTCGCGACGGTGACCGCGCCGAGCCGGCCGGCCTCGGCGATGATGCCGGCCTCCTGCTCGTGGTACTTCGCGTTGAGAACATTGTGCGGGATGCGCCGCTTCTGGAACTGGCGCGACAGGAACTCCGAGCGCTCCACGCTGGTGGTGCCGATCAGGACCGGCTGCCCCTTCTCATAGCGTTCGGAGACGTCGTCGACGACCGCGATGAACTTGGCTTCCTCGGTCTTGTAGATCAGGTCGGACTGGTCGGCGCGGACCATCGGCCGGTTGGTGGGGATCGGGACGACGCCGAGTTTGTAGATCTCGTGCAGCTCGGCGGCCTCGGTCTCGGCGGTGCCGGTCATGCCGGCGAGCTTGTCGTAGAGGCGGAAGTAGTTCTGCAGCGTGATCGTGGCGACGGTCTGGTTCTCGGCCTTGATCTCGACGTGCTCTTTGGCCTCGATCGCCTGGTGCAGGCCCTCGTTGTAGCGGCGGCCCATCAGCACGCGGCCGGTGAAGTCGTCGACGATCAGCACGTCGCCGTTGCGCACGATGTAGTGCTTGTCGCGCTCGAACAGCTCCTTGGCCTTGATGGCGTTGTTGAGGTAGCTGATCAGCGGCGAGTTGGCGGCCTCGTAGAGGTTGTCGATGCCGAGCTGGTCCTCGACGAACTCCACGCCGAGTTCGTGCACGCCCACGACGCGCTTCTTGATGTCGACCTCGTAGTGGACGTCTTTTTCCATCAGCGGAGCCAGCCGCGCGAACTCGGTGTACCAGTTCGAGCCGCCGTCGGCGGGCCCGGAGATGATCAGCGGCGTGCGGGCCTCGTCGATGAGGATCGAGTCGACCTCGTCGACGATGGCGAAGTGGTGGCCGCGCTGGACGCAGTCCTCGAGGCGCAACGCCATGTTGTCGCGTAGGTAGTCGAAGCCGAACTCGTTGTTGGTGCCGTAGGTGATGTCGGCGGCGTAGGCGGCGCGCCGCTGCTCCGGCGACATCTGCGACAGGATGACGCCGACGTCCAGGCCGAGGAAGCGGTGTACTCGGCCCATCCACTCCGCGTCACGTTTGGCCAGGTAGTCGTTGACGGTGACGATGTGCACGCCCTTACCGGAGAGCGCGTTGAGGTAGGCCGGCAGCACCGCGGTCAGGGTCTTGCCCTCACCGGTCTTCATCTCGGCGACGTTGCCGAAGTGCAGCGCCGCCCCACCCATGATCTGGACGTCGAAGTGCTTCTGGTTGAGCACCCGCCAGGCCGCCTCGCGGGCCACCGCGAACGCCTCGGGCAGCAGGTCGTCGACGTCTTCGCCGTCGGCGATGCGGTCCTTGAACACAACGGTCTTGTTGCGCAGTTCGGCGTCGGAGAGCTTCTCGACGTCGTCGGACAGGGTGTTGACGTAGTCAGCCACCCCCTTGAGGCGCTTGACCATGCGGCCTTCGCCGAGACGGAGCAACTTCGAGAGCACGCTGTTAACCCTTTTTCCTCGATGGATTCGTCACCGGTGGACGGACACCATCGTACGGGTGGATCCGGCGCGCAAACCGACACCTGGGGTGCGGTTGCGCGCCGGATCGGGCCGCGGCGGTCCTCAGGCCAGCCGGATCAACCCGTAGTCGTAGGCGTGGCGGCGGTAGACCACGCATGGACGGTCGCTTTCCTTGTCGTGGAACAGGAAGAAGTCGTGGCCGACGAGTTCCATCTCGTAGAGCGCGTCGTCGACGGTCATCGGTGCGGCCGGGTGCTCTTTGACGCGCACGATCTGGCCGGGTTCGTGGTCGTCGACGACGTCGCTGCGCTGCCCGTCGACGCTCTCGGTGGAGGGCATGGCGAACGCGGCGTCGAGGTGGTCGAGCGCGGTCGCTTCGTGCAGCGACACCGGCCGCTTGTCGCCGTAGTGGATCTTGCGCCGGTCCTTGCTTTTGCGCAGCCGGGATTCGAGTTTGCTGTAGGCGGCTTCGAGGGCGGCGTAGAAACTGTCGGCGCAGGCTTCGCCGCGCACCACCGGGCCGCGCCCGCGAGCGGTGATCTCGATGTGCTGACAGTTCTTGCGTTGCCGGCGATTCTTCTCGTGGTAGAGCTCGACATCGAAGAGGTAGATGGTGCGGTCGAATCGTTCCAGGCGGGACAGCTTGTCGGTCACGTGCTGACGGAAGTGGTCAGGCACCTCGACGTTGCGCCCCGTCACGACGACGTCGGCGTTACCGGAGGATTCGGACGGCTCGCCGTCCATGACCATTGCGCTGTCGGTGTCCACGGAAAAACTTGACATGCTTGGCAACTCGATTCTCTCTCGCTTACGCACGCCTGCTGCGTGCCCGGCTGGGAAGAAATCGCGCCGACGGGGCATATGTGGTCGCGCCGCTCGCCGGTGCAAGGTGTCGAGGACTCACCTCCTACCGCTGGCGCGATACCGGCGCGTCACCTACAGGAGCGCCGCCGTGAGTTGTTCACGGTTCGTTGGTGCCGACGGTAGTCCGAGTTCACGTGTTCGTGCCACTAATTCGGCAGACGTGTTTTCAGTTCTTCATGCCGGGTTGATCTCGGGGTAATCGCGGCTAGGCGTTCGCCAGCGCGAGCACGGCGACCACGTGGGCTCCGCCGGTTTGCAGGACATGGACGGATTCGGCCGCCGTGGCGCCGGTGGTGACGATGTCGTCGACCAGCAGCACGGGCCCGTCGACGGCTCCGATGCGGCGGACCCGGCCGGCGATGTTGCGCTGACGTCCGGCGCTGGACAGGCCCACCGAGTCGCGGGTGAATGCCTTGAGGCGCAGTGCCGCGACGACGCTCAGGCCGGTGCCGGTGCCGGCGACGGAGCTCAGGTCGGGGCTGGCGACGGCGCTCAGGTCGGGACTCGCGACGGCATCCGGGTCTGTGCCGGCGACGGCGCCCGGATCGCTGCCGGCCACGGCGAGTTGGGCGATCCGGGTGACGGGGTCACCACCGCGCTTGCGGGCCGACGAATGCTTGGTGGGGGCTGGTACCACCGTGAGGGGGCGTTCGAGGATTCCCCAGGTCAGCAGATGCACCAGACCGTCGTGCAGCGCATGGGCGAGCGGTCGGATCAGGTCGGTGCGGCCGTGCTCCTTGACCGCGACGATCGCCTTGCGGCGTGGTCCGGCGTAGCGCCCGAGCGACAGCACGGGTACGCCGGGATCGATCCGGGGCGTGACGAGATGGGGTTCGTCGGGCTGGACGGTCAGCGCGCGCTCGCACTCCGCGCACCACGGCGTCGCGGGGGCGCCGCACCCGCCGCATTGCAGCGGCAGCATCAGATCGAGCATCTGTCCTCCCTCCTGGCGCCTTCGGCGCCGGCCGCCTCCTCCGCCTTCGCGTCGGAAGAGCCCCGGGTGGCCCCACGTGCCCGCGGCAGAGCCCCGGGCGCCTTCCGCGCCGGCCGCCTCCGCCTTCGCGTCGGCAGTGCCCCGGGTGCCCGCGGCGTTCGGCTCGGCAGAGCCCCGGGTGGCCCCGCGCTCGCCTCACCCTCACCACGTCCCCCCGCCGAGCGTGAATCCTCTGCGGTCCCCTCGCCGAGAGTGAATCCTCTGCGATATCCGGGCCGACTTTTCGCACAGAGTTCACGCTCGGCGTTGCCACGCCGTCCTCACCCTCGCCACGATCCCGCCGTCGGTGTCCGCAGAGGTCACCCGGATGTCGTCCCAGCCACGTTCGGTGACAGCGTCGTGGCGACGAATCCCCTTGTTGAACTCCCGGGGCGTCCTGCGGTGGTGGTCACCTTCGTAATCGACCGCGATCAACCTGTCCCGCCAGCCCATATCGAGCTCGGCGATCAGACCGCCGTAGTCGTCGTAGACCGGGATCTGAGTCTCCGGGCGCGGGAAGCCGGCTCGGATCAACAGCAGCCGGATGCGGGTCTCCTGGGGCGATTCAGCCCCTGCGTCGACCAGGTCGAGCGCCTCGCGGGCACGACGGATGCCGCGACGCCCCCTGTGGCGTTCGGCGAGCATCTCGACGTCGGCGAGCTTGAGCTTGGTGGCGCGGGCCAACGCGTCGACGGCGGCGACGGCTCGGCCCAGCGGATACCGGCACGCGATGTCCAGGGCGGTGCGGGCGGGCGTCGTGACCCGAACCCCTCGGACCACCTCGAGCTCGTCGTCGGCGACGCTGGCGGACCAGACGGTGACCCCGCGCGGCGCATGTCTGTTGCTCCACAGAACTTCGGCGGGACGGCGGGCGTCGACCCACTTCGCGCCGTGAAGCGAGGCGGCGGACTGACCTGCGACGACGCCTGCGCGCCCCGTCCACAGCCAGCCGGCTTTGGCGCGGGTGATCGCGGTGATCTCGGCGTCGGCCGCCAGATACACCCCGGGCAGGAGCGTGCGGTAGCGGCTGCGGAGTGCATACGGTGTCAGCCGGCCTGACCGGACCGCCTCACTGCCGATGAAGGGCTCCCCCATGCCGCGAGTGTGCTCGCGACAACCGACATGCCGCCGATTGTGAAACCTGTGCGAAAAGACGGACCGGAAATCGCAACCAGTTCACGCTCGGCGACAACCGAGCACCTCCCGCACCCATGCACCCCGCCGCCAACCACGGCGACTACCCGAACACCTCCCGCACCCATCGCCGCACCCAGCCGACAACCCGACCACCTCCCGCACCCATCGCCGCACCCAGCCGACTACCCGAGCAGCTCCCGCACCCCATCGGCGGAGTCCGCGGCCACCGCACGCACGGCCAACTCCTGGGCCGACGCCCGGTCGACGGCCCGCACCGCCTCCTTGACCGCGGGCACCGCGGGCGGGGTGACCGACAGCGCGTCGACGCCCAGCCCGATCAGCAGCCCGGCGGCACGTTCGTCGGCGGCGAACTCCCCACACACCGACACCGACGCCCGTCCCTGCGCGCCCGCGCACGTGGCGCGGATCAGGGCAAGCAACCCCGGGTCGTAGGAGTCACCGATCGTGGCCACCGCGTCGTTGCCGCGGTCGGCGGCCAACGCGTACTGGGTCAGGTCGTTGGTGCCGATCGACATGAAGTCGACGTGGGGCGCCAGCGCCGCGGACTTCAGCGCGGCGGCAGGAACTTCGATCATGATCCCGACCTGGAGACCGGCGGGAGCGGGTCCGGCCTTCGCGACGGCGTCGTCGAACAACTGGCGCGCGGCGAGCAACTCGTCGAGCGTGCTGACCATCGGGAACATCACGCTGACGGGGGTGTGCTGGGCCACCAGCGCCATCGCCAACAACTGGTCGGACAACAGCTGCGGGTGCTGCAACGACATTCGGATGCCCCGGACGCCCAGGAACGGGTTGAGCTCGGCCGGCCCGGGCGCGAACTCCAGCGGCTTGTCCCCCCCGACGTCGAGGGTGCGCAGGGTGACCCGCCGGCCGTCGAGAGCTTCGGCGATTTTGCGATAGACGGCCACCTGTTCGTCGACGCTGGGTGCGTCAGGCCGGCCGAGGAACAGAAATTCGGTCCGGACCAGACCGGCGAAGTCGGCGCCGTGCGCGGCGGCGGCCCGCGCGTCGTCGACCGAGCCGATGTTGGCGCCGACGCCGACGGTGACGCCGTCGGTGGTGACGGCAGGCCGGTCCGACCGGGCGTGGGCAGCGCGGCGGCGGTCCTCGAGCACATGCACCTGCTCGAGGAACCGGGCGCGGACGTCGGCGGGCGGGTCGACCAGGTACTCACCGCGGGTGCCGTCGACGGCGACGGTGGCGCCCTCGGCGACCGTCAACACGTCGGGTCCTGCACCGACAATCGTGGGAATGTTCTTGGCGCGCAGCAGGATCACATTGTGGGCGTGGGGACTGCCGTAGGCCATCAGCACCGCGACCACCTGGGCTGGGTCCAGGGCGGCCGCTTCTCCGGGGGTCAGGTCGTCGGCGATCAGGACGCCGCTGCCCGCCGTTCCCGGCGCGACGCCGAGCATCGCCCGCAACACCTGGTCACCGACGGCGGTGACGTCGGCGGCGCGGGCCTGCAGGTACGGGTCGGTCAGGGCGGCGAACCTGCCCGCCAGTGCGCTGACCGCGGCCGACCAACCGGCGGCGGCCGACGAGCCGTCGTCGATGCGGGTGCGGGCGGCGTCGAGCAGTTCGGCGTCGTCGAGCAGCAGGAGGTGGGCGTCGAAGATCCCTGCCTCGGCCTCCCCGACGTCGCGGGCGGTGTGGGCGCGCTGAGCGCTGATGTCGCGACGGACGGTGGCGATCGCCTTGCCGAGCCGTCGCCACTCGGTTGCGGGGTCGGCGGCGGGTTCGTCGGGCACCTCGATGGGGCTCTGCCGGGCCGACCGGGCCGGACCGATGCCCAGCCCTGCCACCGCGCCGATGGGTTGCCGGGCCACGGGCGCACTTGCCACAGCAGTGGCCGATTCGGCGGATTCGTCGAAATTGCGGGCGGCCAGCGCCAGCACATGCTCGAGCGTCTCGGCGGCCCGGCTACCCGATACCCGCAGCTCGACGGTGTCGCCCTTTCTGACGCCCAACGTGGCGATCTTGGAAAGGCTTGTGGCGTCGACCCATTCGGAGTCGGTGCGCACATTTCGCAGGAGTACGCGGGTGTCGCGGTGACGGACCTCCTGTACCAGCCGGGCAGCGGGGCGGGCGTGCAGGCCGTGCGGGTTCTCGACGGTGAAAGTGCCGACCAGGCCGTCGTCGACCGGAGTGCCCGCCGCGCCCGCGTCGGCGACCTCACCCAGCTGTCCGGCCTTGCCGGCCAATGCCCCGCCGGCCTCGGCGACGACCTCGTCGATCGTGGCCCCTCCGGCAGCGGCCACCGCGGCCACCACCAGACCCTCGACCAGCGGCGCCGGGCACAGCACCACCCGATCGCGGACGTCGTCGTCAATCAGCTCCAGAGCGAGTTCGGCCGACAGCACGGCGCTGCCCAGGTCCATCAGCACCACCACGCCGGCACCCTGCTCGGCGGAGGTGATGGCGTCGACGATCTGCGAGGCATCGGTGCCGAAGGTGGTTTCGTCGAGGCCTGCGGCGACGGCGATGCGAAGTTGCTTGCCGTGCACCATCTCCTGGGCCAGCGCGACCGCGGCGCGAGCCAGCGCTCGGCTGTGGGAAACGACGACCAGTCCGACGGGCGCCATCGCGGTCACGCCCCGAATGCCGTTGCCGCCGCGCCGATCAGCATCGCCGACGAGGCCGCGCCCGGGTCGATGTGCCCGACGCTGCGCTGACCGAGGTAGGAGGCGCGACCCTTGCGTGCGACCATCGCTTCGGTGGCGTCGCGCCCGGCCACCGCGGCCGCCTCGGCGGCGACCAGCGCAGCCGCCAGACCGGATCCTGCTGCCAGTTCGGCATCGAGGGTGTCCAGCGCGGGAGCCAGTGCGTCGAACATGGTCTTGTCGCCGGCCTCGGCGCGCCCGCGCTGCACCACCCCGTCCACCCCGGCGCGCAGCGCCTTGGCGAAGTCGGTCGCGCTCGCGCCGTCTGCCAGCGCGGTGGCCATCCGCAGGAAGAACGTCCCATACAGCGGACCGCTGGCTCCGCCGACCGAACTCACCAGCGTCATCCCGACTTTCTTGGCGAGCGCGGCGGGGTCCGGCGCGGGGGTCTCGTCGAGCGCCGCGACGACGGCGCTCATGCCGCGTTCCATGTTGGTGCCGTGGTCGGCGTCGCCGATGGCCGCGTCGAGATCGGTGAGATAGCCGGCGTTTTCGCCGATCACGCGCGCATACTCCCGGATCCAGTCGGTCAGAGTGGTGACGTCGATGTCCGCCTGAGTCATTCAGCAGCCCTTCCGCAGTGCCGGTGTGTTCACCGGGTGGTCCCACAACCTCAGCAGGTCGTCGTCGGCACGCAGCAGCGTCACCGAACATCCGGCCATGTCCAGGCTGGTGATGAACGGGCCGACCAGCGAGCGGGCGATCTGCACGCCCGACTTCTCCAGGATGGCAGCCACTTCGGCGTACATCACGTAGAGCTCGAGCAGCGGCGTGGCGCCCATGCCGTTGACGAACACGATGGCGCCGTCCGGGCCGGCGAAGTCGAGGTCGGCGAGGATCGGTTCGCAGATCAGTTCGGCGACTTCACGGGCGGGCCGGATCGGCATGCGTTCGCGGCCCGGTTCGCCGTGGATTCCGATGCCCACTTCCATTTCCGAGTCGGATAATTCGAACGTGGGGTGTCCGACGGCGGGCACGATGCACGAGGTGAGCGCCACGCCCATGCTGCGGGAGGCGGCGTTGACGCGACGCGCGACGTCGGCCACATCGGCCAGCGGGCGGCCCTGGTCGGCGGCGGCGCCGGCCAGCTTCTCCACCAGTACCGTAGCGCCGACTCCGCGTCGCCCGGCGGTGAAGGTGCTGTCCTGCACGGCGACGTCGTCGTCGACGATCACCGACTCCACCGGGATGTCCTCGGCCATGGCCAGTTCCGCGGCCATCTCGAAGTTCATCACGTCACCGGTGTAGTTCTTGACGATGTGCACCACGCCGGCGCCGCCGTTGACGCCGCGGGTTGCTTCGAGCATCTGGTCGGGTACTGGTGAGGTGAAAACCTCACCGGCACAGGCGGCGTCGAGCATTCCGGGGCCGACGAAGCCGCCGTGCAGCGGTTCGTGCCCGGAGCCGCCACCGGAGATCAGGCCCACCTTTCCCGAAACGGGGGCGTCGCCGCGGTAGACGATGCGGTGGGCGTGGTCGACGCGCAGTTCGGGGTGGGCGATGGCGATTCCGCGCAGGGCCTCGGCGACGACGTCGGCCGGGTCGTTGATCAGCTTCTTCATGGTGTGGCTCCTCGAGGTCAGGCGGGGGTGGGTGTGGCGGCGGGTTCGGGCACTGCTGCCGGTGCAGTGTCGGCGCGGGTGCGGGAAATTGCGACGTAGGCCAGGGCAGCAAGCACGCCGGCGAGCAGTTCGGCGCTGAGGTAGACGGGCAGCTGGTTCCACTGCACGGTGCCGCCGGCGAGCTGCTGCACCAGCATCGGGCCGAGGGTGCGGGCCGGATTGATCGACGCACCGGTGGTGGGCGCCACGGGGATGATCGCGGCGAACACCACGAGGCCGATCGCGACGCCCGCGAACCCGACCGAGGCCTTGCGGTGGATCACGCCGAACACGGTGAACACAAGAATGAACGTACCGATGAACTCGGCGAAGAAGGCCTGAGCTGGGCTGATTTCGGGAGCGTAGGTGGCGACGCCGAGGCCGGCGTCACGCGCAGCCAGACCCAGCACGCCGATGATCGCCGCGGCGCCGGCGATGGCGCCGACCACCTGGGCGGTGAGGTAGGCGGGCACCCGCGACCAGGGGAACTTGCCCGTGACGGCGAGGCCCACCGTGACGGCCGGGTTGATGTGGTTGCCGCTGATGTGGCCCAGCGCGTAGACGGTCGCCACCACCACGGTGGCGAACGCGAAGGAGATCATGCCCAGGTCGGCCATCGTGAACGGGGCGTCGCCGTTGACGATGATCGTCGCCGGCACCGACCCCACTCCGATGAACACCAGGAAGGCGGTACCGAGCGCTTCGGCGGCCAGTTTCTGGGTGAGGGATGGCTCGTCCATGCTTGCTCTCCGTTGAGTCTGAACTGAGTGCTGCTCGACTATCTCGTATGTCATTCGACATTATCGAATGTGATCTGGACCATACGCCTATGCTTCGGTGGACACAAGGGTGGTTGTGGGAGGGGTGGCGCGCTGATGATCCAGGCGGTGGACCGCGCGTTGCGCATCCTGGCCGTTCTCGGCGGCGGTCGCCGGATGAGCCTCGGCGAGATCTCCGCCGCCATCGACCTGGCTCCATCCACCGTGCACGGCCTGGTGCGCACGTTGTTGGCCCACGGCATGGTCCAGCAGGAAGCCGACTCCGGCCGTTACCGGTTGGGCCCGGCGACGCTGCGACTCGGCAACGTCTACCTCGACACGCTGGAACTGCGATCGCGGGTGGCGATCTGGGCCGAGGGACTGGCCCGGCGCACCGGCTGCGCGGTGCGCACCGCGGTGCTGCTGCGCGATGAGGTGGTGGTGGTGGCCCACGAGCCCCGGCCTGACGGGACCCGTCAGATGCCGGAGGTCGGCATCGTCATTCCCGCCCATGCCAGCGCACTGGGGAAGGCGTTGCTGGCGTTCTCCCCCGAAGCGCTGACCGGGCCGTTGCGCAGCATGACCGGTGACACCATCACCGACCCGGCGACGTTGGCCGAGCAGCTGGTCGAGGTCCGTGCCACCGGCATCGCCAGCGAAGTCGAGGAAGCGATTCTCGGGGAATGCGCTCTGGCGGCAACGGTTTTCGACACCACCGAACAGCCGGCCGGCGCGATCAGCCTGGTGGTGCCCGCCGGCCGCTGGCCGCTGCCGACCGAGGCGGTCGACGCGTTGCGGGACACCGCACGCACCGTGTCGCGCGAGCTGGGCGCCCCGGTGTGGCCGCCCAGGACGTGACGGGCACCCGTGGCGTTCGCACCCGTGTCAGCCGCGCACGTGACGCGCCGTCAGGTCAGGACGATCGAATTCCCCTGCACCTCGACCGACACCGGAGTGAGCGGCCGGGCTGCCGGCCCGTTGACCACCTGGCCGTCGAGACTGAACTTGCTGCCGTGACATGGACAGTTGATGGTGCCGTCGGCGACCTGGTTGATCAGACAGCCCGAATGCGTGCAGACCGCCGAAAAGGCCTGGTAATCCCCTGCGACGGGCTGGGTCACGACGACATCGCCGACGATCACCCCGGACCCGACGGGAACGTCGGCGGTCGAGGTGAGCGCCTCCGGCGCGGCCGAGGCATCACCACCCGGGCTGGCGTCCGCCCCGGCGTCGGGGTCGGGCGCGGAGTCTCCGCTCGAGCAGGCCGCCAGCGTCACCGCCGCGGCCCCCGCGCCGAAGCCGGCGAGCACGGTTTTGCGCGGAATCTGCACGTCGTGGATGTCCATCACTGACCTTTCGGTGGGCTGGCCGCCGATGGGCTGTACCGCGCGGCAGGACCAGTGTCGGCCAGGCAGACCCGTCTTCGCACGCGCAATCGGCAACGACGGTCCCGCGGTATCGCCCTACGACTGTCCCGCGGACGTCACCAACGTGTGGGCGACTTCGAAGACCACGCGGGCATGCAGCTCGAAAAGCCTGATCAGGTCCACCGAGTCCCCGCCGACCTCCCTGGCGATGAACAGCCCGTCGGCGCCCGCGATCGCGTAGGTGGCGATCAGCTGTGTCTGCTCCTCGTCGAGCTCGGGCGCCAACTCGCGGACGATGCCTTCGAAGCGGCGCGAGGCGTCCGCGCGGACCTGCAGGAACATCTCTCGTGCGCGCGGCTCGACCGGCCGGTGTTCCAGCGCCAGCATCAGCCCCAGACGCAGGAAGTCCGGCGCGTCCAGCAGAGCGTTGGCCACCTGCGGCCCCAGCTCCCGCACCCGCCCGGTGATCTCTTCGCCACCGGGCAGGTCCAGTGCGGCCAGCCAGCGCGCGAAGCTGCGCTCGATGACGGCCGCGATCAAGTCGTCCTTGTCGGCGAAATGCCAGTAGATCGAGGTGGGCGGCAGCCCGCTCTTCTTGCTCACCAGTGAGATCGTGGTGCCGTCGTAACCCCGCTCGGCGGCGACTTCGGTCGCGGCGTCGAGGATGCGTTCGCGCGATTGCTCGCCGTTGACGCGGGTTCGGCGTGCGCGCTTGGCGGACGGCTTCTCCGGGTGAGTGTCGGTCACGCGGTCTCCTCGCCGATGCTGCCGATCAGTGGTTCTCGGCTCACTGTAGAGATCACTACATTAATGGACCTGACGGACGGCCGATCGCTGTGACTCGCCCGACTGCCGTGCGACGCGCACTCACACGGGCGCGTCGGTGAGCTCCAGGGCGATCTCGACGAGGATGTCTTCTTGGCCGCCGACGAGCCCCCGGCGACCCGCCTCCTCGAGCAGCGTTCGGGCGTCGACGCCGAAGCGCTCCGCGGCCGCCTCGGCGTGGCGCAGGAAGCTCGAGTACACCCCGGCGTAACCCAGGGTGAGCGTCTCGCGGTCGACGCGGACCGGGCGTTCCTGCAGCGGCCGAACCAGGTCGTCGGCGGCGTCTTCGAGGGCATGCAGGTCGCACCCGTGTTGCCAGCCCATCCGGGTCGCGGCGGCGACGAAGACCTCCAGCGGAGCGTTTCCGGCACCGGCACCCATGCCGGCGAGAGAGGCGTCCACTCGCCGAGCTCCACGCTCGACCGCCACGATGGAGTTGGCCACGCCCAATGACAGATTGTGATGTGCATGGATGCCGATTTCTGTTGCGCCGTCGAGGGTTTGACGGACCGCGTCGACCCGCTCGGCGACGTCGCGCATCGTCATGGCGCCGCCGGAGTCCACGACATAGACGCAGCCGGCGCCGTAACGCTCCATCAATCGAGCCTGCTCGGCGAGGTGAACCGGGCTCGTCATGTGGCTCATCATCAGGAAACCGACAGTGTCCATGTCCATCTCGCGTGCGGCAGCGAGGTGGCGGGCCGAGATGTCGGCCTCGGTGCAGTGCGTCGCGACGCGGGCCACGGTGGCGCCCGCGCGGTGCGCCGCGGCGAGGTCACGGATCGTCGCGATGCCCGGCAGCACGAGCGTCGCGACCTTCGCGCTGCGCACCACGCCCGCGACGGCTTCGATCCACTCGAGATCGGTGTGCGCGCCGAAGCCATAGATGCAACTGGAGCCGGCCAGCCCGTCGCCGTGCGCGACTTCGATGGAGTCGACGCCCGCCGCGTCCAGCGCCGCTGCGATCGCGGTGGCCTGCCGCAGGCTGTACTGATGGCGCACCGCGTGCATCCCGTCACGCAGCGTGACGTCGCTGACGTAGAGCCGCTCGGTCATGTCGCGGCTCTGATCGTCGTCGTCGAATGTTCGGCCAGGCGTTCGGCGGTGGCGAGCGCGGCCGACGTCATGATGTCGAGGTTGCCCGCGTACGCCGGCAGGTGGTGCGCGGCCCCGGTCACCTGAAGCATCGCGGTGATGCGGGTGCCGGTGAACTTCCCCGTCTCCGGTATGCACAAAGGGGCGTCGACGTCGAACGTTTCGAACTGCACCGCCTGCCTGAGCTCGTACCCGGGCACGTACTGCCTGACCCGCCCCACCATCGCCTCGACGGCCGCTGTGATGGCCGCGTGATCACACTCGCCGTCCACCAGGCAGTAGACCGTGTTGCGCATCAGGACCGGCGGGTCGGCCGGGTTCAGGATGATGACCGTCTTGCTCCGCTGTGCTCCTCCGACCTCTCGCAGTGCGGTGGCTGTGGTTTCGATGAACTCGTCGAGGTTGGCCCGGGTGCCCGGACCGGCGGACTTCGCCGAGATCGACGACACGATCTCGGCGTACGACACCGGCGCCGCCTCACTGACCGCGGCGACGATCGGGATTGTGGCCTGACCACCGCAGGTCACCATGTTCAGGTTGGGCGCGTCGATGTGCGCGTCGAGATTGACCACCGGCACGCAGAACGGTCCGACCGCCGCGGGCGTGAGATCGAGGACACGGACACCCCTGTCGCGCAGCCTGTTCCAGTGGTGGACATGCGCCGACGCCGAGGTGGCGTCGAACACCAGCCGGATGTCGTTGAACTCCGGCATGGCCAGCAGCCCGTCGACGCCCGCCGACGACGTCGCCACACCCAGGCGCTTCGCCCGGGCAAGGCCATCCGAACCGGGGTCGATGCCGACCATCGCCGCCATCTCCAGCGGCCCGTCCGTGCGGAGCACCTTGATCATCAGGTCGGTGCCGATGTTGCCCGACCCGATGATGGCCACCGGATACTTCTGTGTGCTCATGGCATCGCTGTCGTCCCTCACTCGAAAGCCACCGTGACGGTGCCGAGTCCGCTGAGGTGCGCCGACGCGCGGTCGCCGCTGACCACGAACGCGGCGGTGGTGTACGAGCCAGACATCACGAACTGGCCGGCGTCGATGGCAATGTCGTAAGCGGCGAGGGCATTGGCCAGCCACGCGACAGCCTCGGCCGGATCCCCCATGACAGCGGCGCCCTCGCCAGTGTCCACTGTCGAGTCGTTGACCATCAGCGTGGCGGTGGTATCGGGCAGCCGGGGCGCCTCGGCGATCGGGACCCATTCCCCCAGCACCACTGCGCCCGAGCTGGCGTTGTCAGCGATGGTGTCCGCGAGGGTGATTCGCCAGTCGGCGATACGGCTGTCCACGATCTCGAGTGCGGGGGCGACCGCCTCGGCGGCGGCCATCACGTCGGCGGCGCTCACCCCCGGCCCCCGTAGCGGCACCCCGATCCGGAACGCCACCTCGGGCTCCACGCGCGGTGCGCACAGCGTGCCGGTCGGCACCGCCGCGCCGTCGGCGAGCACCATGTCGTCGAGGACGTAACCGAAGTCCGGCTCGTCGACGCCGAGCAACTGCTGCATCGGGGCGGACGTCAGCCCGATCTTGTGGCCGCACTGCACCGCACCTCTGTGCAGATGGCGCGCCAGGTTCAGCCGCTGGATGGCATAGGCGTCGCCGACCGTGAGACCCGGAAACGACTGGGTCAGCGGCGAGACCGGGCGGGCGAGACGGTGGGCGTCGAAGAGGAGCTCCGCGGCCCGCGTCAGTTGATCGCTCATCGGTGGTCCTGCCCGTGGGCAGGAAGCCGGGTGCCGACGTCGAGGACCCTGCCGCGGGTCGGCCGTGTCCGATTCTCGGTGTCCGAGCCGGTGTCGGTCTTGATCATGCTTCCTCCGAAAAGTGTTGACGATCACGCCCGGAGTAACTTAATGCATCGATCGCTACATTAACAAGCCCGAACGAAGGTGGCGGTCGTGACTCATCCGATGAAGTACGACGTGGCGATCGTCGGCTACGGCCCGGTCGGCGTGACCGCCGCCAACCTGCTGGGCCAGCTGGGCCTCAACGTGCTCGTGGTCGAACGCGACCCCGACATCTATGCGCGGGCGCGCGCCATCTCCACCGACGAAGAGGTACTCCGCATCTGGCAGCAGGTGGGATTGGCCGACCGTCTCAACGCCGACATGCTGCCCGGTTGCGGCGCGAGCTTCGTCGACGCCCAGGGGGTCCCGTTCGTCAAGCTGCTTCCGGCTCCGCGGGGCAACGGACATCCGCCGCAGCAGTTCATCTATCAGCCCGCGCTGGAGAAAGTGCTGCGCGCCGGCGTCGACCGTTTCCCGAACGTCTCGGTCCTGCTCGAGCACGAGTGCCTGCGCGTGGTCCAGAAGCCCGACCATGCCGAGCTGATGCTCGCCGACCTCACGGTCGACAAGTTCCGGCGCGTGCGGGCCTCCTACGTCATCGCCGCCGACGGCGGGTCCAGCGCCATCCGCGCACAACTGGGCGTCGGGTTCAGTGGCCGGACGTACGCCGAGCGCTGGATCGTCATCGACACCAAGGTGATCGAAGAATGGCCGGGCCACGATCGGCTGCGGTTCCACTGCAACCCCGAGCGGCCCACGGTCGACTGCCCGACTCCGCTCGGCCACCACCGCTGGGAGTTCCCGGTCCGCGACGAGGAAGACGAACGCGACCTGCTCGACGAGGCCGAGATCTGGAAAGTGCTGCGCGGACAGGGAATCAGCGAGAAGAACGTCGCGATCCTCGGTTTCGCGTGCTACAGCCACCATGTCCGATTCGCCGACCGGTGGCGGGTCGGCCGGGTCTTTCTGGCCGGTGACGCCGCCCACGCCATGCCGCCCTGGATCGGCCAGGGCATGTGCGCCGGCGTCCGGGACGTGGCCAACCTGTGCTGGAAACTCGGCGCGGTGCTGCAGAATCAGCTGCCCGAATCGGTCCTGGACTCCTACCCGGCCGAGCGGCTCCCGCACGTCAGAGAAGTCACCAACCGCGCGGTGAAGACCGGCAAGATCATCATCCAGCGCAACCGCTTCCGGGCCGCGGCACGCAACCACATCTTCCGCACCGCCAGCAGATTCCCCTACTTCCTGGACTGGCTGCGGGAGCATCGGTGGCTGCCCGATGCCCGGTGCACCGACGGTCTGGTGGCCAACAGCGGAAACGGTGCCGAAGGGTGGCTGATTCCGCAGCCGTGGGTGGTCGACGAGAAGAACGACACCGTCCGCCTCGACGACGTCACCGGTGGCCGCTGGACCGTCCTGTACACCGGTTCGCCGGCGGATTCGCGGGACTGGCGATCCGTCGGTGTCCCGACCCTCAGAGTCACCCCGGCCGGCACGGCGCCCGCTCCGGACAGCATCGTCGACACCGACGGGTCGCTGATCCGCTGGCTGGAGAAGAAGCGGGCCACTGCCGTTGCGGTGCGTCCGGACGGGTTCGTCTACGCCGGTGCCTCGCCTGATCAGCCCCTACCCCCTCCCCCCGCCGGATTCCGGGCCTGAATCCCGGCACGTCGTCAAGGAAACGCACATGACCAGCAGCACCATGACCGAGCGCACGGTTCGGGTGAACGGCAAGCAGATCTACCTCGCCGAGAAGGGCAGCGGCACCCCGGTGGTTCTCCTGCACGGCGGCGGCCCGGGGGCATCGGGGGTGTCGAACTACTCCCGCAACATCGATGCCTTGGCCGAACACTTTCGCGTGATCGTGCCCGACATGCCGGGCTACGGACGTTCCACGAAGGGCGTCGATCGTCGCGATCCGTTCGGCTACCTCGCCGACCACATTCGCGGAATGCTCGACGAAATCGGAGTCGGGCGCGCGCACCTGGTGGGCAATTCCTACGGCGGGGCGTGCGCCTTGCGGCTCGCGCTGGACACCCCCCACCGGGTGGACAGGCTGGTGTTGATGGGTCCGGGCGGGGTCGGCACCACTCGCGGGCTGCCGACCGATGGCTTGAAGAGCCTGCTCGCCTACTACGGAGGCGACGGTCCGAGCATGGACAAACTGCGAGCCTTCATCCGCAACCATCTCGTCTACGACGGTGATTCGGTGCCCGAGTCGCTGATCGAAACCCGTTATCGCGCTTCGATCGACCCCGAGGTCGTCGCCAATCCGCCGCTGCAGCGTCCCGCAGATCTGCGCACGTTGTGGCGGATGGACTTCAGCCGCGACCGCCGGCTACGCACGCTGGCCACACCGACACTGATCCTCTGGGGCCGCGACGACAAGGTCAACAAGCCCGGCGGCGCAACGCTGCTCGGCACGCGGATGCCCAACGCAGACGTGCTGGTCACCGCCAACACCGGCCACTGGGTCCAGTGGGAGCGGGCCGATCTGTTCAACGCGGTGACGACCGCCTTCCTGAAAGAACAGTGATGTCTTCCCACCCGTCTTCGGTGTTCGGCAACGTCCACCTTGGATACATCGTCATAGAGACACAGAAGTTCGACGACTGGAAGCGGTTTGCCCGCGACGCGATCGGCATGCACGTCGATGAGCTGGACGCTGACGCCATGCGGTTTCGACTCGACGCCAACGAGTGCCGAGTGTTGCTGCGCCGAGGACCGGCTGAAGATGTCGTCGCGCTGGGTTGGCAGCTCGACGACCACGGCACCTTCGACGAGATCGCGCGCCGCGTACTCGACCATGGGGTGCCGGGCACGGAGGGCCCGGACGACGAGGCCAAGCAGCGCGGTGTCGAGCAGTTCCTGTGTTTCCCGGGGCCCAACGGTCTGACTCAGGAGGTCTACACCACTGCCCGGACCGGCCTCCTGCCCCTCGACATCCCCGGCAGCGGCTTCGTCACCGGTGCGGGCGGATTGGGTCACGTGGCACTGACCACCAAGAAACCACACCTCGTACGGGGCTACTACAGCCACGTGTTCGACGCGCGGTTGTCGGACTACATCGACGAGACCATCAACGGCTTGAAGTTCAAGATCCGGTTCCTGCGGGTCAACGAACGCCACCACTCGGTGGCCATCGCATCGGTGAACAGGCTGCCCCTCAACCCGATTCGCACCCGGGTGCAACACGTCAATGTCCAGGTCTCGACGCTCGACGACATGCTCACCTCCTATCAGCGGGTCACGCAGCTCGGCTTTCCCATGGCGTTGTCGGTGGGACAACACACCAACGACAAGGAATTGTCGTACTACGCGATGACGCCGTCGGGGTTCGAGTGGGAGGTCGGCTGGAATCCCATCGTCGTCGACGAATCCACGTGGGAGCCCACCACGCACCAGGGCATCAGCATCTGGGGCCACACGCCCGAGGGTCAGACCATCGTCGACAGACTCCACCAGTTCGCCGTTGCTGCACGGTCACTGGGGCACCGCGAGGATGACGTCGCTCAGCTCGCCGCGCCCGGTATCGCCGACGACTGACCGTGGGGTCTGCGAAACCTCCCGGCTGAAACGCCGGTGGTGGCTCACCGCGGGTGTCAGCCCGGCAGCACCGGCTTGGCACCCGCAACCATCAACGGGCGCACCTCCACCCAGCTCGGATCGCCGTCCTCGGCGGATGCGCCGGACAGCTGCAGCACCCCGCGCCCGTCGGACACGTAGACCGTCGACGGGTTGGCCGCCACCGTCGTCACCGGCATCAGCAGGTTGCGGCTCGACGCATCGGAGTTCACTCCGTCGAGGTTGACGTAGGACACCGGATGCTGCGGGTCGGTGCGGCTGACGACGATGTCGTCGCCGGTGCGCCACGCGAGTGAGACTGCGGTGTTGCCCAGGCCGTAACCCAGCCGGCGCGGGAAGGTCAACGCGTATCCGCCGCCCTCGGTCTGCTCCACTCCGGCCAGGATCACGCGGCCGTCGATCACCATCGCCGCACGGGTGCCGTCCCGGGAGAGCTGCAGCTCGGCGATCGCACCGGGGAAGCGCGCCGTCACGGCGGTGGAGTCGACCGGGATGCGGGCGGGCTGGCCGGAGGCGTCCTGCACCGCGCGCACGACGTTCAGTCCGTCGACGACGACCCAGATCGACTCGTCGAGTGACCAGCTCGGCCGGCTCAGGCTGCGTCCGTCCATCACCTGGGCAGCACTGCCGCCCATCGGCCCGACCCACAGCGACGACGCCATGTCGGGGGCCCCGGGACGTTGCACGACCACCGAGGCGACCTCCTGGCCCGACCGCGACAGCGCCGCCGCCACCTGGCCCGGGGTCTGCCCGAACGCGCCGGGAACCCGTGGGGCGCTGTTCTCGTCGAGTGACACCAGCGAGCCGCCGACCAGGGCGTGCAGCCCGGCCGCGGCGCCGTCGGCCGCGCCGGGGTCGGTGGCGGCGACGTCGGCGGTGGTCCATCCGTCGGCGAAACGGTCGTCGAGCGCGGCGCCGTCGGCGTTGATGACGTAGGGCCCGTTGATGCCGGCCCGCGACAGGGTCCAGATGATCTGTGCGGCCAGCAGTTGGCGGCTGTGCGGGTCGGTGGTGGACAGGTTCTCCAGGTCGATCCGCGCGCCGCCGTAGCCGCGTCCGACACCGGTCTTGCCGCCGTCGGCGCGGGTCACCGGACCGCTCAGCTTCAGCGGCTCGTCGAGCAGGTTGCGCACGGTCCTGGCCATCTCCGGTCGCGGACCGGCGATCAGCTTGCTGACCAGTTCGGTGGCCAGTTGGTCGGGTTCGGAGACCGCCACATAGCGCGGGTCGGGCACCACGGTCTTTCCGGTCGGGTCGACGAAGTAGAGGGTGTTGCGCTTGTAGGTCTCCTGGAACTGCTGCCAGTCCAGGAACACCCCGTTGGGCAGGGTGTCGATGCGCCAGCCGTCGGAGGTCTTGATCAGCTCGATGGGGCCGGGATCGGGCAGCGCCCCCTCGCCGGTTTCGAACACCCCCATGTCCGAGAGGGAGCCGAGGATATCGGCGCGCATCGTCACCGAGACCTTCTCGGGCTCACGGGTTTCGACGAACACGACGTTGTCGATCAGCAGTGCGCTGCCGGCGTCGTCCCAGCCGCTGGAGGCCGATTCGGTGAGGAACTGCCGCGCAGCCAGATGCCGGTTCGCGGGATCGGCGGTGGCCTTGAGGAATTCGCGCAGCAGGATGTCGGGGTCCATGCCCGGGGTGGGTTTGGGCAGGCTGGGCGGGGCGGGACGGCCCACGGTGCCGATGGCCTGCGGGGAGGACGAACTGGGCACTCCGGCGCAGCCGGCCACCACCACTGTCAGGATGGCGAGCAAAGCAACGACGGCGCGGGTCACACGCTCTCCCCGGCGGGTTCGCGTTCGCGCGCGGGACGCCGTGCGGCAGCCGGCTTTTCGATCGGTTTCACCGGGAGCGGGCTGCTGGTGACCTTGTGGCCTCGCACCAACGGCAGCGTGAGCCGGAAGCAGGCACCCTTGCCCGGTTCACCCCACGCTTCGAGCCGGCCCTGGTGCAGCCGCGCATCCTCGATGCTGATGGCCAGCCCCAGGCCGGTACCGCCGGAGCGGCGCACGCGGGACGGGTCGGAGCGCCAGAACCGGCTGAACACCAGCTTCTCCTCGCCGGGGCGCAACCCGACGCCGTAGTCACGGACGGTGACGGCCACGGTGTCGTCGTCGGCGGCCATCCGGATGCGCACCGGTTTGCGTTCGGCGTGGTCGATGGCATTGGCGATGAGGTTGCGCAGGATCCGTTCGACGCGGCGCGGGTCGACCTCGGCGATGATCCCCTCAGGCGGCATGTCGACGATCAGGTCGACGCCGGCGTCCTCGGCGAGGTGGCCGACGTTGTCGAGGGCGCTCTTGACGGTGGAGCGCAGGTCGATGGCCTCGACGGCCAGTTCGGCGACGCCGGCGTCGTGGCGGGATATCTCGAGCAGGTCGCTCAGTAGTCCTTCGAACCGGTCGAGCTCGTCGACCATCAGCTCGATGGACCGGCGCAGCGAGGGCTCGAGCTCCTCCGCGTGGTCGTGGATCAGGTCGGCGGCCATCCGCACCGTGGTCAGCGGGGTGCGCAGTTCGTGACTGACGTCGGAGGTGAATCGGCGCTGCAGGTTGCCGAACTCCTCGAGCTGGGTGATCTGGCGGTGCAGGCTTTCGGCCATGTCGTTGAACGACACCGCCAGCCGGGCCATGTCGTCCTCACCGCGCACCGGCATCCGCTCGGTCAGGTGGCCTTCGGCGAACCGTTCGGCGATGCGCGACGCGGAGCGCACCGGCAACACGATCTGACGGGCCACCAGTAGCGCGATCGCGGCGAGCAACCCCAGCAGCACCACGCCGCCGGTCGCCATGGTGCCGCGCACCAGCGTGATCGTGGACTCTTCGTTGTTCAGTGGGAAGATCAGGTACAGCTCGAGATTCGTCACCGATGACGTCGCGGGGGTCGGGCTGCCCACGATCAGGGCGGGCCCGGAGAAGCTGTCGGTGTGCACCGTGGCGTACTGGTAGCTGACCTGGCCGGCTTTGACGAAGTCGCGCAGCGTGTTGGGGATCTGGTCGATCGGGCCTGCGGCGGTGGCTGCGCGCGGGCCGTCCCCGGCGACGATGAGCACCGCGTCGTACGCGCCGGCCAGTCCCGCGCCGGCGTCGGCCTTGCGATCGATGAGGGTGTTGCGCGCCAACTGCAGGCTGCTGTCGAGCGAACGGGTCTCTTCGCCGCCGACGATGCCGCTGACGGTGGTGCGGGCCCGCTCGATCTCCTCGGTGGCCGCGCCGACCTTGACTTCGAGGATGCGGTCGGTGATCTGGCTGGTCAGCACGAAGCCGAGCACCAGGATGACGGCCAACGACAGACCGAGCGTCAGCGACACCACCCGTAGTTGCAGCGAGCGGCGCCAGGCCAGGCCGATCGCGCGGCCCAGCGCGCCGAGCCCGCGGACCAGCGGTGCCGACCGCCGGTGGATGCGCCGGCGCGAACCGAAGATCACGCTGACCGCCGCGGAGGCACGGCCCCGGGCGGTCCGATCACGGCGACCGCGGGCGGTCCGATCACGGAGGTCCGGCCTTGTATCCCACTCCTCGAACCGTGAGCACAACCTGCGGGTTTTCCGGGTCCTTCTCGACCTTGGCCCGCAACCTCTGGACGTGCACGTTCACCAAACGGGTGTCGGCGGGGTGCCGATAACCCCACACCTGTTCGAGAAGCACATCTCGAGTAAACACCTGGCGCGGTTTCCGCGCCAACGCCACCAGCAGGTCGAACTCCAGCGGGGTCAGCGCGATCTGTTCACCCTGGCGGGTCACCTTGTGCGCCGGCACGTCGATGTCGATGTCGGCGATGGAGAGCATCTCGGCGGGCTCGTCCTCGTTGCGCCGCAGCCGGGCGCGCACCCGGGCCACCAGTTCCTTGGGCTTGAACGGCTTCATCACGTAGTCGTCGGCGCCCGACTCGAGCCCGAGCACCACGTCGACGGTGTCGGTCTTGGCGGTCAGCATCACGATCGGCACACCGGAATCGGCCCGCAGCACGCGGCACACGTCGATGCCGTTCATGCCGGGCAGCATCAGATCCAGCAGCACCAGGTCGGGGCGCAGTTCACGCACCGCCGTCAGCGCCTGGGTCCCGTCTCCGATGACCGCAGTGTCGAAACCCTCGCCGCGCAGCACGATGGTGAGCATCTCGGCGAGCGAAGGGTCGTCGTCGACGACCAGGATCCTTTGCCTCATGGTGTCCATGGTGTCACCAGTTCGCGATAATCCTCGGATACCACACGGCGCGTTGTCCGGGTTCACCGGCATTCGGTTCGTATTTGCCTCGCACCTGCCGGCAGCATCGCATGGCGAGCCGTGCGCGCGGGCCTCATGGCACAGCGAGCCCCGCATGCCGGAAGCATCGCCCACACAGCCGAGCGCGGCGGGACGAGCGCGCAGCCGCGCATGCCGGAAGCATCGCTCACGCAGCCGAACGCGACCCAGGTACCGCGCGCAGCCGGGCGTGACGGCACCGCCGCGCTCGGTCCGGGCGGCTCAGTTCAGGGCGGCCTGGATGACGTCGCGCTGCTGGCGCAGGGTCTGGATCACCTCGAACCCGATCTGGCGCACGCTGGCCAGCACCGGGCTGGCGGCCGGCGGCGTCGCCGGCGACTCCGCGCCGGGGGCGAGCACCCACCCCAGCGAACGATTCGCCGCCAACGCGGAGTAGGCAAGCCGACTCTCGGCGTCCTCGCCATCGTCAGCCAGTGCGAGCACCAGGTCGCTGCGGGAGAACTCGGCGCCGTCGGCGTCCTTGATGACGGGGTTGGTCCACCAGTGCTCGAACGGGATCCGTGAGCCCCGGTCGATGTGCTCACCGCTTCGGGTGCGGATCGGCGCCGGCGGGTACAGGGCCAGCTTCGGCACGAATTCGCCGCCGCGCTGCAGGCCGCTGCGCACCTTCATCAACGTCAGGCAGGCCGCCGAGCTGGCGGTTTTCGGGTTGGGCACACCACCGGTGTCCACCCAGGTCAATACGTCACGCAAGCCGATCTCGGTCAGCAGCGCCCGCGACGTGTCCCCCTCGTGGACGAGTTTGCGGACGTGCACTGCCAGGACCTGCGCCTCGATGTAGCGGCCCTGGTCGAATCGTTCCCCCGCCGACGCCAGTGCCAGCGCGTAGTCGTCCAGCGCCGCCAGCAGCGTGGTGTGCGACCGAGTCGTCAAAGTCATGGCTCCCCCGTGTGCCCGTGAATCGACCGTTGCGCAGAAGTCTGCGCAACTCCCCAGGATCCGCAGCGTACGCGGCCGGGCGCGATCGCGCGTGGCGTCCGTCAGACTGCCAGCAAATCAGCAGGAGAGCCGTGCGGCGAGCTCGTCGGAGTCCACGTCGGTCGGCACCACGGCCCAGGGTCCACCCCAGTTCGCCGCGGCCAACTCGGTGTACACCGCCGCGGTGCGGCGTTGCAGACCGTCGTCGCGTTCGTAGGCGTCGCGGGCCCGGTCGGCTTCCTCGGCGGCCCGGTTGACGGCGCGCTGGGCGGCCAGCTCGGTGGGCACGTCCAGCAGCAGTTGCCAATCCGGGACGGGCAGGCGCAGCCGACCGTATTCGAGGTCGTGCACCCAGGACACCACTTCGCCGCCGGCGTGCTGGTGCAGGCGGGCAGCGCTGTACGCGGCGTTCGAGCCGACGTAGCGGTCGAGGATGACGACGGAGTAGGCCGCCATGAGGTGCCCGATCTGCTCGCGCGCGCCGGCCCGGTCCATCGCGAAGAGCACGGCCATTGCGTACACCGAGTCGGCGAGGTCTCCGTGGCGGCCGTGCAGCGCTTCGGCGGCCAGATCGGCCGGTACCGACTCTCCGTACCGCGGGAAGGCCAGGGTCGCCACGGATCGGCCGGCTCCTTCGAACGCGCCGCGCAGTCCGTTGGTCAACGTCCGCTTGCCTGCGCCGTCGACGCCCTCGATGACGATGAGCACGCCGCCAACCCTAGGGCAGGTGCTGCGAGCAACGTTTGCCTATCCGAACTCGAGGCCCGATAGTTGTGCAAGTGCGGGGAGGTGCCGCCACTGGCAAAGTGGCTGAATTCGCGGTAGTGGCCGGGGTCGGGGCAGCGGTCGTGTTCGGTTGGGGATGCGGCGTCGCATCGGCTGACGACGCTTCGGAGTCCTCGGCCTCGGGATCCACAGAGTCGGCGGGGTCGTCGGC
>NZ_BLTG01000050.1 GCF_017312405.1 Mycobacterium sp. PO1 | reverse complement strand
GGCGGGAAGAAGTAGGGCGGGTAGTTGGGCGAAAAGAAATAAGGCGGGTTTCGGGCGGGGGAGGAACCACCTCCCAGCCGCTTCCTAGAATGGCTCGGTGACCTCCCAGCCGATCGCCCACCGAGACGCCCACAGCGCCGGCCTCGATGCCCTGCCCAAATCGTGGGACCCCGGGGCGGTGGAAAGCGACCTGTACGAGGGCTGGGTCCGAGCCGGTTACTTCACCGCTGATCCCGCCAGTGCCAAGCCGGCCTACTCGATCGTGCTGCCGCCGCCCAACGTCACCGGCAGCCTGCACATGGGCCACGCCCTGGACCACACCCTGATGGACGCTCTGACCCGGCGTAAACGCATGCAGGGCTACGAGGTGCTGTGGCTGCCCGGCATGGATCACGCCGGCATCGCCACCCAGAGCGTCGTGGAAAAGCAGCTTGCCGCGGACGGGAAGACCAAAGAGGACTTCGGCCGCGAGCTGTTCGTGGAGAAGGTCTGGGACTGGAAGCGCGAATCCGGCGGCACGATCGGCGGGCAGATGCGCCGCCTCGGCGACGGTGTGGACTGGAGCCGCGACCGCTTCACGATGGACGACGGGTTGTCGCGAGCTGTGCGCACCATCTTCAAGCGGCTCTACGACGCGGGGCTGATCTATCAGGCCGAGCGGCTGGTGAACTGGTCGCCCGTGCTGCAGACCGCCATCTCCGACCTCGAGGTCAAGTACGAGGACGTCGAAGGCGAGCTGGTGTCGTTCCGCTACGGCTCGATGAGCGACGACGAACCACACCTGGTGGTGGCCACCACGCGGCTCGAGACGATGCTCGGTGACACCGCGATCGCGGTGCACCCCGACGACGATCGCTACCGCCACCTGGTCGGGCAGACTCTGCCGCACCCGTTTCTGGATCGTCAGATCATCGTTGTCGCCGACGGGCATGTCGACCCCGAATTCGGCACCGGTGCAGTCAAAGTCACCCCGGCCCACGACCCCAACGACTTCGAGATCGGGCTGCGGCACCAGCTGCCGATGCCGTCGATGCTCGACACCAAGGGACGGATCGCCGACACCGGAACGCGGTTCGACGGCATGGACCGCTTCGAGGCCCGGGTCGCGGTCCGGGAAGCGCTGGCCGAGCAGGGTCGCATCGTCGACGAGAAGCGCCCCTACCTGCACAGCGTCGGCCACTCCGAGCGCAGCGGCGAGCCGATCGAGCCGCGGTTGAGCCTGCAGTGGTGGGTCCGGGTCGAGTCGCTGGCCAAGGCCGCGGGTGACGCGGTCCGCAACGGTGACACCGTGATCCATCCGCCCAGCCTGGAGCCGCGCTGGTTCGCCTGGGTGGACAACATGCACGACTGGTGCATCTCCCGTCAGTTGTGGTGGGGTCACCGAATTCCCATCTGGCACGGTCCGGACGGGCAGACCGTCTGCGTCGGACCGGACGAGACGCCGCCGGAAGGCTGGGAACAGGATCCCGACGTCCTCGACACCTGGTTCAGCTCGGCGCTGTGGCCGTTCTCCACGATGGGCTGGCCGGACCGGACCCCTGAGCTCGCCAAGTTCTATCCGACGACCGTTCTGGTCACCGGTTACGACATCCTGTTCTTCTGGGTGGCGCGGATGATGATGTTCGGCACGTTCGTCGCCGACGATCCGGCCATCACCGCCGACGGCAGCAGAGCACCGCAGGTGCCGTTCGAGAACGTGTTCCTGCACGGGCTGATTCGCGACGAGCACGGCCGCAAGATGAGCAAGTCGCGGGGCAACGGCATCGACCCGCTCGACTGGGTGGAGATGTTCGGTGCCGATGCGCTGCGCTTCACGCTGGCTCGCGGCGCCAGCCCCGGCGGCGACCTGGCCATCGGCGAAGACCACGCCCGCGCGTCTCGCAACTTCGCCACGAAACTGTTCAACGCCACCAGGTTCGCCCTGATGAACGGCGCGGCCCCGGCGTCCCTGCCGCCGGCCGAAGAACTCACCGACGCCGACCGCTGGATCCTGGGCCGGATGGAAGAAGTTCGCGCCGAAGTCGATTCGGCGTTCGACGCGTACGAGTTCAGCCGGGCCTCCGAGTCGTTGTATCACTTTGCCTGGGACGAGTTCTGCGACTGGTACGTCGAGTTGTCCAAAGTACAACTCGGGGAGGGTATTTCACATACCACGGCGGTACTGGCTAGCGTGCTGGACACGCTGCTGAAACTGCTGCACCCGGTCATGCCCTTCGTGACCGAGGTGTTGTGGACGACACTGACCGCACAAGGGGGTGAGGCCACGGGCGCGGCGGAATCACTGGTGGTCGCCGACTGGCCGGCCCCCAGCGGCTTCACTGTCGACCAGGGCTCCGCCCAACGTGTCGCCGACATGCAGAAGCTGATCACCGAGGTCCGCCGATTCCGCAGCGATCAGGGGCTGGGCGACCGGCAGAAAGTGCCCGCCCGGTTGTCGGACGTCTCCGCGGCGGGCTTGGACTCCCACGTGCCGGCGGTCACCGCGCTGGCGTGGCTGACCCCGCCCGGGGACGACTTCGCGCCGTCGGCCTCGGTCGAGGTCCGGTTGTCCGGGACCACGGTCGTCGTCGAGGTCGACACGTCGGGCACCGTGGACGTCGCGGCCGAACGGCGCCGCCTCGAGAAGGACCTCGCCGCGGCCCGCAAGGAGTTGGCAGGCACCACCGGCAAGTTGTCCAACGAAGGCTTCCTGGCCAAGGCGCCGGCCGAGGTCGTCGACAAGATCCGGGCCCGCCAACAGCTGGCCGAGGAAGAGGTCGAGCGCATCACGGCCCGACTGAGCGCGCTGCCCACCCCATGAGCGCACCCGAGCCGACGCCGGACGAGATCGCCGCACTGCTGCAGGTCGAGCACCTGCTCGATCAGCGCTGGCCGGAGACCAAGATCGAGCCCAGCACCGCGCGCATCTCGGCGCTGATGGAGATCCTGGGGTCCCCGCAGCGTGGTTACCCGTGCATCCACGTCGGCGGAACGAACGGCAAGACGTCGGTGGCCCGGATGATCGACGCTCTGCTCACCGCGCTGCACCGGCGCACCGGCCGCACCACCAGCCCGCACCTGCAGTCCGCGGTGGAACGCATCGCCATCGACGGCAAGCCGGTCAGCCCGGCGACCTACGTCGACACCTACCGCGAGATCGAGCCGTTCGTCCAGCTCGTCGACCAGCAGTCCGAGCAGGCCGGTGGGCCGCCGATGAGCAAGTTCGAGGTCGTCACCGCGATGGCGTTCGCCGCCTTCGCCGACGCCCCGGTCGACGTCGCGGTCGTCGAGGTGGGCCTCGGTGGGCGCTGGGATGCGACCAACGTCGTCAACGCCCCGGTCGCGGTCATCACGCCGATCGGCATGGACCATGCCGACTACCTCGGTGACACCATCGGCGAGATCGCGGCCGAGAAGGCCGGCATCATCACCAAACAGCCCGAAGACCTCGTCCCGACCGACACGGTCGCGGTTCTGGCCAGGCAGACGCCCGAGGCGATGGAGGCCCTGCTGGCGCAGACGGTGCGTGCCGACGCGGCGGTGGCCCGCGAGGACTCGGAGTTCGCGGTGCTGAGTCGACAGACCGCCATCGGCGGCCAGCTGCTCGAACTGCAGGGGCTCGGCGGGGTGTACTCGGAGGTGTTCCTGCCGTTGCACGGCGAACACCAAGCCCACAACGCCGCGGTCGCGCTGGCCGCCGTGGAGGCGTTCTTCGGCGCGGGCGCGCAGCGCCAACTCGACGTCGACGCGGTACGGGCCGGATTCGCCTCGGTCACCGCACCCGGTCGACTCGAGCGGATGCGCAGTGCGCCGACGGTGTTCCTGGACGCTGCACACAATCCCGCCGGCGCCACCGCGCTGGCGGCCGCGCTCGGCGAGGAGTTCGACTTCCGATTCCTGGTCGGCGTGGTCTCGGTGATGGCCGACAAAGACGTCGACGGCATCCTGGCCGCGCTCGAACCGGTCCTCGACCGCATCGTGGTCACGCGCAACGGTTCGCCGCGTGCCCTCGACGTGGAGGGGCTGATGGTCAAGGCCGAGGAACGCTTCGGGCCGGAGCGGGTGGTTGCGGCCGCGACCTTGGCGGATGCGATCGAGACCGCCACCGCCCTGGTCGAGGAGTCCGCCACCGACGCCGAGGGTGCCGGCGGTATGAGCGGGGCGGGCATCGTCATCACCGGATCGGTGGTCACCGCGGGGGCCGCGCGCTCGCTGTTCGGGAAGGACCCGGCATGACGGAGCCGACGCAGGGGCCCGACCCCTGGAAGAGCTTTCGCGGCGTGATGGCCGGCACGCTGATTCTGGAATCCATCGTCGTGCTGCTCGCCCTCCCGGTCGTCGGCGCGGTCGGCGGGGGGCTCACCGCACTCTCGACCGGTTACCTCGTCGGGGTCGCTGTGCTGCTGGTGCTCATGGCCGGCGTGCAGAAGCGTCCGTGGGCGATCTGGGCCAATCTCGCGGTACAGGCGTTGCTGATCGCGGGCTGGGTGATCTATCCGGGCGTGGGTTTCATGGGGCTGCTGTTCACCGTGGTGTGGCTGCTCATTGCCTACCTGCGGGCCGAGGTGCTGCGCCGGCAGAAGCGCGGCCTGCTGCCCGGCCAGCAGCCCCCGACCGATTAGGCTGTCGGCCGTGACCGAGCGCACCCTTGTTTTGATCAAGCCCGACGGCGTCCAGCGCCACCTCATCGGCGAGATCCTTCGCCGCATCGAAGGCAAGGGCCTCACCATCGCGGCCTTGGAACTCAAGGATGTCAGCGACGAGCTGGCACGTGCGCACTACGCCGAACACGAGGGCAAGCCGTTCTTCCCGTCGCTGCTGGAGTTCATCACCTCGGGACCCGTGGTCGCCGCGATCCTGGAGGGCCCGCGCGCCGTGGCGGCGTTCCGTCAGCTCGCCGGGGGCACCGATCCGGTGGAGAAGGCCACGCCCGGCACGATCCGCGGCGACCTGGGACTGGAAACCCAGTTCAACCTGGTGCACGGCTCCGATTCGCCGGACTCGGCGGTCCGTGAAATCGAGCTCTGGTTCCCCGGGCGGTAGCTCCGCGCCGCACCGGCTTCGGCCGCCTTGTCGGTTCGCTCCGTTCGATGTGGGATACTGGCGACGGGTGACCGACCTGACAACCCCGGGTCGATCATCCGAATGAAGACTTAGACGCGCGCGACCACCGCTACCGCGGTGTGGCGCAGACCGTCCAGCCATCATTCAGACCGGCACCGGGATGACTCTTTCGGGAGCGCCCGGAGCAAGACCAGTACAAGTGCGGGAGTACCGAGCAAGCAGGGCCCCGGACACAAATCGGAAGCCCTCGCGTGGCCGCGTCAGCAAACGACGCGCCCGGGGGCTTGAGGAGAATACGTGGCCGACAATGACAATTTTCACGCTTCAGCCCACGACCTCCCGGAAGAGACGCAGCCCGCTGCTGACTCCGCCGGGAACGCGACCGAGGCGCCCCCTCCCGAACGCCTGAGGGTGCATTCGCTGGCCAGAGTCCTCGGGACCACCAGCCGAAAGATCATCGACGCGTTGGTGGAGCTCGACGGCCGCGCCCGCAGCGCGCATTCCACCGTGGGCCGCGAGGAAGCCGACCGGGTCCGCCAGGCGCTGGCCGAGGCGGAGTCGAGCGAAGCAGTCACCGGTGACGCGGCGGCCGAGCCGCCTGTGGATATGGCGGCCGAGCCGCCTGTGGATATGGCGGCCGAGCCGCCTGTGGATATGGCGGCCGAGCCGCCTGTGAATACGGCGGCCGAGCCGCGTGTGGACAGCGGGACCGAGCCGCTCGTGGACAGCGCGGCCGAGCCGCCGGCGGATCTCGTCGAACCCGCTACCGCACAGACCCCCGCGGCGGAGGCTGCCGAGGAGGAACCCGAGTCGCGGCTGATCCTGGAGACGCCCGCGCCGCAGACCACGGCGGCCGCCGACTATCTGCCGCTGTTCGTCGCGCCTCAGCCGGTCCGCTACCAGGAGCGCCGCGCCAACACCGACGACGAGGACGACGTCGCCGACACCGGCGAGGACTCCGACGCCGACGACACCGACTCCGACTCCGACGAGGGACAGTCCGAACGCCCCTCGGGTAAACGGCGACGGCGGGGCCGCCGGGGCCGGGGCCGGGGCCGGGGTGAGCAGAACGGCGACGACGGGCCCGACGGCGAGGCCGACAGCGCCGACGACTCAGCGGAGTCGGACCGCGACTCGGACGACTCCGGAGACTCCGACGACGACTCCGATGACGACGACTCGTCGTCGACCGAGGGCGGCAACCGCCGCCGCCGGCGCCGCAGGCGACGCAAGTCCGGCTCCAGCAACGACGACGACAGCGGCACCTCTCCCGACGACCCGCCCAACACGGTCGTCCATGAGCGCGAGCCGCGTCAGTCGGGCAAGGGCGACGGCGGCAAGTCTTCCGGCGGCGACTCGGAAATCCAGGGCATCAGCGGCTCCACCCGGCTGGAAGCCAAACGGCAGCGCCGCCGCGACGGACGCGACGCCGGCCGTCGGCGTCCGCCCATCCTGAGTGAGGCCGAATTCCTGGCTCGGCGCGAAGCCGTCGAACGCAGGATGGTGATCCGCGACAAGGTACGGACCGAGCCGCCGCACGAGGGCGCTCGCTACACCCAGATCGCCGTGCTCGAGGACGGCGTGGTGGTCGAGCACTTCGTCACCTCGGCGGCGTCGGCGTCGCTGGTGGGCAACATCTACCTCGGCATCGTGCAGAACGTGCTGCCGTCGATGGAGGCGGCCTTCGTCGACATCGGCCGCGGCCGCAACGGAGTGCTCTACGCCGGCGAGGTCAACTGGGAGGCCGCCGGTCTGGGCGGTGCCAACCGCAAGATCGAGCAGGCCCTCAAGCCGGGCGACTACGTGGTCGTACAGGTGAGCAAGGACCCCGTCGGCCACAAGGGCGCACGGCTGACGACCCAGGTGTCGCTGGCCGGCCGCTACCTGGTCTACGTGCCCGGCGCGTCGTCGACCGGCATCAGCCGCAAGCTGCCCGACACCGAGCGTCAGCGCCTCAAGGAGATCCTGCGTGAGGTCGTCCCCGCCGAGGCCGGGGTGATCATCCGCACCGCCTCCGAGGGCGTCAAGGAAGAAGACATCCGCTCCGACGTGGAGCGGTTGCAGAAGCGCTGGACCGAGATCGAGTCCAAGGCTGCCGAGATCACCAAGAAGAAGGCCGGCGCCGCGGTGGCCCTCTACGAGGAGCCCGACGTCCTGGTCAAGGTGATCCGCGACCTGTTCAACGAGGACTTCACCGGCTTGGTGGTCTCCGGTGAGGACGCGTGGAAGACCATCAACGACTACGTGACGTCCGTCGCGCCCGAATTGTTGCCGCGGATGTCCAAGTACGAGCCGCCCTCCGATGCGAACAACGCGCCCGACGTGTTCGCGGTGCACCGCGTCGACGAGCAACTCACCAAGGCGATGGACCGCAAGGTGTGGCTGCCCTCCGGCGGCTCGCTGGTGATCGACCGCACCGAGGCCATGACGGTGGTCGACGTCAACACCGGCAAGTTCACCGGCTCGGGCGGCAACCTCGAGCAGACCGTCACCCGCAACAACCTCGAGGCCGCCGAGGAGATCGTGCGTCAGCTCCGGCTGCGCGACATCGGCGGAATCGTGGTGATCGACTTCATCGACATGGTGCTGGAGTCCAACCGCGACCTGGTGCTGCGGCGGCTGACCGAGGCGCTGGCTCGCGACCGCACCCGTCACCAGGTGTCGGAAGTGACGTCGCTGGGCCTGGTTCAGCTGACGCGCAAGAAGCTCGGCACCGGCCTGATCGAGGCCTTCTCCTCGACGTGCACACACTGCGGAGGTCGGGGGATCGTCCTGCACGGCGATCCGGTCGACTCCGCCTCGTCGGGCTCGGGACGAAAGTCCGAGTCGGGCGGCGGTCGCCGCAGCAAGCGCGGCAAGCGTGGCGCCCGCGAGCAGGAGGTGCAGGTTGCCAAGGTGCCGGCGCACAGCCCGGGCGAACACCCGATGTTCAAGGCGATGGCTGCGGCCAACGGCAAGCACGACGACGAGGACGACGAGAGCGGCACGTCCATCGACACCGGTGACGCCGAAGAAGTCGCCGAACTCGAGCCCGACACCATCCGGCGGGCCGTTTCGGGCACCTCGGAGGAGGATCTCGACGACGAGTACGACGACAGCGATGACGACACGGACGACTCGGATGACGACAGCGAGGACGACGAGACCGACGAGCTCGATCTCGATTCCGACGACGACGAGGACGAGGACGACCTGGAAGACGACCTCGACGTGATCAACGGATCCGCCGAGGACCGGAGCGACGACGAGCCGGTCACGGCGACCGCGCCGGGGAGGCGACCACGCAGGCGCGCCGCGGCACGACCCGCCGGACCGCCCTCGACCGACTGAGCGGTTTGACCCTCTCCCCGCTGGTCACGTACCCTTGACCAGTTGTCTGCAGGCCGAGCCGACGGCGGGCCGAAGACAGGGACGAGATCCCACCCGAACCCGCGCGCACCCCACCCGGTGATGCGCGCCCGCACGCGAGACAGAGGAAGACCTACCGATGGCAGCCGATAAAGCCACGTACGCGATCGTCAAGACCGGTGGCAAGCAGTACAAGGTCGCGGCCGGCGACATCGTCAAGGTGGAGAAGCTCGACGTCGAGCCGGGCGGAACCGTGTCGCTGCCGGTCGCCCTGGTCGTGGACGGCGCGAACGTCACCACCGATGCGAAGTCGCTGGAGAAGGTCGCGGTCACCGGTGAGGTGCTCGAGCACACCAAGGGCCCCAAGATCCGCATTCACAAGTTCAAGAACAAGACCGGCTATCACAAGCGCCAGGGCCACCGTCAGCAGCTGACGGTGCTCAAGGTCACCGGCATCAAGTAACGACGGGAGCGACAGAAATGGCACACAAGAAGGGCGCTTCCAGCTCGCGCAACGGTCGCGATTCAGCCGCCCAGCGGCTCGGCGTCAAGCGGTTCGGCGGGCAGGTCGTCAAGGCCGGCGAGATCATCGTCCGCCAGCGGGGTACTCATTTCCATCCCGGCGTCAATGTGGGCCGGGGCGGCGACGACACGCTGTTCGCCACCGCGCCCGGCGCCGTCGAGTTCGGCATGAAGCGGGGCCGCAAGTTTGTCAACGTCGTCCGCCCCGCGCGTACCGACGCCTAGAGGTTCCTCGCCGCGAACGTGACGTTGCCGCGAGGGTTGACCTGATACTCGCCATACCGTCACGTTCGTCGGAAAGGAACGACCATGCCCCGCTTCGTCGACCGCGTCGTCATTCACGCGCGGGCGGGTAACGGCGGCAACGGCTGCGCCTCGGTGCACCGCGAGAAGTTCAAGCCCCTCGGCGGTCCTGACGGCGGTAACGGCGGGCGCGGCGGAAGCGTGGTGTTCGTCGTCGATCCGCAGGTTCACACGCTGCTGGATTTCCATTTTCATCCGCACGTCGTCGCGCCCTCGGGCAAGCAGGGCGCGGGCAGCAACCGGGACGGCGCCGCTGGTGCGGACCTGGAGGTGAAGGTCCCCGACGGCACCGTGGTCCTCGACGAGGACGGCCGCGTCCTCGCCGACATGGTGGGTGCCGGGACCCGGTTCGAAGCCGCCAGCGGCGGTCGCGGCGGCCTCGGCAATGCCGCGCTGGCCTCGCGTGCCCGCAAGGCCCCCGGTTTCGCTCTCCTCGGCGAGAAGGGTGAGATCCGCGACCTCACGCTGGAGCTCAAGACGGTCGCCGACGTCGGCCTGGTGGGTTTCCCGTCGGCCGGCAAGTCCTCGCTGGTGTCGACGATCTCAGCGGCCAAGCCCAAGGTCGCCGACTACCCCTTCACCACGTTGGCGCCCAACCTGGGTGTGGTCTCGGCGGGCGAGCAGACGTTCACCGTCGCCGACGTGCCCGGTTTGATTCCGGGTGCCTCCGAGGGGCGCGGGCTGGGCCTGGAGTTCCTGCGGCACATCGAGCGCTGCGCGGTGCTGGTGCACGTCGTGGACTGCGCCACGCTGGAGCCGGGACGCGATCCGGTCTCCGACATCGAGGCGCTGGAAGCCGAGATCGCCGCCTATACGCCCACGCTGCAGGGTGATTCGATGCTCGGCGATCTCGCCGAGCGCCCACGCGCGGTGGTGCTGAACAAGATCGACGTCCCCGAGGCCCGTGAGCTCGCCGAATTCGTCCGCGACGACATCGCCGAGAAGTTCGGCTGGCCCATCTACGAAGTGTCGACGGTCACCCGAGAAGGTCTGCGGCCGTTGATCTTCGCGTTGTGGGACATGGTCGCCGCGTACCGTGCCGCCCAGCCGGAGGTGGCTCCGCGCCGGCCGGTGATCCGTCCCGTCGCCGTCGACGAGAGCGGGTTCACGGTGGAATCGGACGGTTCCGGTGGGTTCGTCGTGCGCGGTGTCCGGCCGCAGCGGTGGGTCGCGCAGACCAACTTCGACAACGACGAGGCCGTCGGCTACCTGGGCGACCGGCTGGCCCGGCTCGGTGTCGAGGACGAGTTGCTCAAGTTGGGTGCCAAACCGGGCTGTGCCGTGACGATCGGTGAGATGACCTTCGACTGGGAGCCGCAGACTCCGGCCGGCGTGGACACACCGATGTCGGGGCGTGGTACCGACGTCCGGCTCGAGCAGACCGAGCGGGTCTCCGCCGACGAACGTAAGGCGGCCCGCAAGGCTCGGCGGGAGACCCCCGACGAGGATCGGCCGTGAGCCGGCATCGCGACTCCATCAAGACAGCGCGCTCGGTCGTCGTCAAGATCGGCACCACGGCGCTGACGACGCCGTCGGGGATGTTCGACGCCAGCCGGCTCGAAGGCCTCGCCGATGCGATCGAAGCTCGGATGAAGTCCGGCTCCGATGTGGTGATCGTGTCCTCCGGCGCCATCGCGGCCGGCATCGAACCGCTCGGATTGACCCGTCGGCCCACCGATCTGGCCACCAAGCAGGCCGCCGCCAGCGTCGGTCAGGTCGCGCTGGTCAACTCGTGGAGCGCCGCGTTCGGCCGCTACCAGCGCACGGTCGGTCAGGTCCTGCTGACGGCCCACGACATCTCGATGCGGGTCCAGCACACCAACGCACAGCGCACCCTGGACCGGCTGCGGGCGCTGCATGCCGTGGCGATCGTCAACGAGAACGACACTGTGGCGACCAACGAGATCCGGTTCGGCGACAACGACCGGCTCTCGGCGCTGGTGGCCCACCTGGTCGGCGCCGACGCGCTGGTGCTGCTGTCCGACATCGACGGCCTCTACGACAGCGATCCCCGCAAGGGGGATGCGCGGTTCGTGCCCGAGGTCGCCGGCCCCGACGATCTGGCCGGGGTCACGGCGAGTCAGGGCAGCCACCTGGGCACCGGCGGGATGGTCTCGAAGCTGTCCTCGGCACTGCTGGCCGCCGACGCCGGAGTACCTGTGCTGCTGGCCGCCGCCTCCGACGCCGCCGCGGCGCTGTCCGACGCCTCGGTGGGCACGGTGTTCGCACCCCGTCCGCAACGCATGTCGGCACGGCGGTTCTGGGTCCGATACGCGGCCGAAGCGGCCGGCTCCTTGACCCTCGACGACGGTGCGGTCAATGCCGTTGTGCGACAACGGCGCTCGCTGCTGCCAGCCGGAATCACCGCGGTGTCCGGCCGGTTCTTCGGTGGCGACGTCGTCGAATTGCGGTCCCACGATTCGACCATGGTCGCCCGGGGTGTGGTCGCCTACGACGCCGGCGAGTTGGCGACCATGCTGGGCCGGTCCACCTCAGACCTGCCGACTGAGATGCGCAGGCCGGCCGTGCACGCCGACGACCTGGTCGCGGTGTAGGTCAGGCCGAACTCGCCAGCGCCGGCAACTCGTCGGCAAGCAATGCGAGCATCGGCGAGCACCCGGTGTCGATCTTGACGTCGGCCAGGTCGTCACCACGGGTGGGTCCGCGGTTGATGATCGCGACCGGCATGCCCTTGGCCGCCGCATGGCGGACGAAGCGGAAACCCGAGTACACGGTGAGCGACGACCCCGCCACCAACAGTGCGTCAGCGGAATCGACGAGTGAGTACGCCTGATCCACGCGGGCTTTGGGCACGCTCTCACCGAAGTAGACGATGTCGGGCTTGAGCATGCCGCCACACCGGGGGCAGTCGACGATCCGGAATGACGCGGTGTCGCTGACCATCGCGTCCGCATCGGGGGCCACCGCGATGCCGCCGAGCGTGGCGGCCCGGGCGGCGAATCCGGGGTTGGCCTGCTCGAGCAGGTCGGCCAGCGCGGCGCGAGTCATCGTGTGCCCGCAGTCCAGGCACACCACCCGGGCATAGCTACCGTGCAGGTCGATCACGCCCGGACTGCCCGCTTTGGTGTGGAGCAGGTCGACGTTCTGGGTGATCACCCCGTTGACGATTCCGGCCCGTTGCAGCGCAGCCAGCGCGCGGTGCCCGGCGTTGGGCATCGTCTGATCCATGTGTCGCCAGCCGAGGTGGTTCCGCGCCCAGTACCGCTGCCGGAACGCTGCATCAGAGGTGAACTGGCGGATGGTCATCGGGTTGCTGGGCGGCGAGTCCGGTCCCCGGTAGTCCGGAATGCCCGAATCGGTGGACATGCCCGCCCCGGTGAGCACGGCGGTGCGCCTGTCCTGCAGCAGGGCGACCAGTTCGGGTGCTTCCACCCCGTCAAATGTAGGCGATCAGTCAGTTCAGGCGTGTTCGTGCTGGTCAGCGCCGTTGGCGGCGAGTTGGTCATCACGATGGTCGCTCAGATCCGCCTCGTCCCGACCGTCGCCCGTGTCGTCCAGAACGTCATCGTCGTCATCATCGTCGTCATCGTCGTCGATCGCGATGATCTCGACGACCTCGATGTGACGTTCGATGCGGTGTTCGTCGGACAGCGGCACCGACACGGTGAGGATTCCGCGGTCGTAGGTGGCATTGATCTCGTCGGCGTCGGCGCCGTCGGGCAGCGTCACCGTTCGGGTGAACGTTCCGTAGGCGAATTCCGAGCGCCCGCAGTTCTCGTCCGGTCCCGATCGCTGGGCGCTGATCGTCAGCTTGCCGTCACGCACGGTGACGTCGATGTCGTCGTCGGGGTCCACGCCGGGCAACTCGGCACGGACTTCGTAGACGTCGTCGTAGAGTTCGTCTTCGATGCGCATCGTGCGGTTCTCGAAGAGCGGGCGCAGCGCCGCCAATGCCGGCACTGTCTCGATCAGCTCGGCCAAGTCGGACAGCAGAGGGCGCGAAGGACGTTGGGTGGCAACCTTGTTCACGGCGTCCAGAATGCGCGTGCCAGGAGAAATCCGCGGGTCGACTTCGGTGCGTAGAGGCGAACGCCAAGCCAACTCGGGTGCTATTCCACCTGGGTGGGGCACGCCTCGACGGGCACGAGGATGTTGATGACCCCGGATTTCTCGAACTCGAAGAACACCTCGACGCCCTCACCGGTCCGCGTGGATTCGTCGAGGTCCTGCACCACCGCCTCCAGGCGCGGTGCGCCCTGGACGTCCCTGCTGACCGCGACGGTCTCCTCGGGCGGGATGTCGACGGGAAGCGGGGGCTCGAACCGGATGTCCGCAGCCGCGGGAGTGGTCACCGACAGCAGCCGCTCGGTTTCGGTGATGCGGGTGTTGGTCGCGGTGAACCGCAGTACCCCGCTGTCACCGGCCTGGATTTCACACGACGCGATATAGGTGGGCACGAGATAGGCGCTGTCCACCGAGGTCTCCAGCTCGGAAGGTGCGTCCGCACCGCGGTCCGAGGACCCCATCACGGCGTCGAGGCATCCGCTCAGCGGCAACGTCAACGCGGCGGCCGCGCAGGTGGCGAGGACTCTTTTCTGTCGGTGTGCAGTAGCCATCACCGAGGTCCTACCCGCTTCACAGCTGGTCAAACGTGTGCCGTTTCGGATCGGGTGCTCCGGGTAGCCGTGTGCGCGTGACTTCAGCGGTGATGCGGGCGTTGACGGTGCGGCCCGGCGACGCGGACTCCCTGGCGGTGACCGAGGTGGACGAACCCTCGCCCGGCAGCGGCGAATTGTTGGTCGAGGGGCTTGCGCTGGGGGTGTGCGGAACCGACCGGGAGATCGCCCACGGGTCCTACGGATGGGCGCCGACGAACCGGGACCGGTTGGTGATCGGGCATGAATCACTGGGCCGCGTCCTGGAAAGCCCGCAAGCCGGCGACTTCAGCCGCGGCGACATCGTCGTCGGCGTGGTGCGCCGCCCCGACCCCGTCCCGTGCGGCGCCTGCGCGATCGGAGAGTTCGACATGTGCCGCAACGGTCGCTACACCGAGCGCGGCATCAAGGAGACCGACGGTTACGGCAGTCAGCGCTGGACGGTGTCCGTCGACTACGCGGTGAAACTCGATCCCGGCCTCGCCAACGTGGGCGTGTTGATGGAGCCCACCACGGTGGTCGCGAAAGCGTGGGAACAGATCGTCCGCATCGGCGAGCGCAGCTGGTTCGATCCGAAACGGGTCCTGGTCACCGGTGCCGGGCCGATCGGTCTGCTGGCCGCGATGCTGGGCGCCCAACGTGGACTCGATGTCCATGTGCTCGACCGGGTCACCGACGGCGCCAAACCCGCACTGGCGCGGTCCCTGGGCGCGACCTACCACACCGACTCCGTCGATGCCGTCACCAAGCGCCTGGCACCCGACGTGGTCATCGAGGCGACCGGCGCCAGCAGCGTCGTCATCGACGCGATGACGAACACCGCCGAGTACGGCATCGTCTGTCTGACCGGGGTGTCGCCCCGAGGCCGCACGGTGCAGATCGACGCCGGCGGGCTCAACCGCGAGATCGTCTTGGAGAACGACGCCGTGGTGGGTTCGGTGAACGCGAACCTGCGCCACTACCGAGCCGCCGCCGACGCCCTGGCCAAGGCCGACCGGGACTGGCTGGCCGGTCTGATCACCCGCCGGGTTCCGCTGGAGCGCGCCGCCGAGGCCTTCCGGCCGTCCGAGGGCCACGATGACATCAAGGTCGTCATCGACCTGCAGGCGGCCGCGTGAGCCGCATCGAGGACTACGCGCTGCTGGGTGATCTGCAGACCGCCGCGCTGGTGGGCTGTGACGGCGCCATCGACTGGCTGTCGCTGCCGCGATTCGACTCCCCGGCCTGTTTCGCCGCGCTGCTCGACGACCGCGAAGCAGGACGCTGGCAGATCGCACCCGCCGGCGGCGGGCGCGCGACGCGCCGCGGCTACCGGGGTGACACGTTGATCCTCGAAACCGAGTGGGGCACCGGGGAAGGCACGGTGCGCCTCATCGACTTCATGCCACCCCGTGGCACCGAGCCCGACATCGTGCGCATCGTCGAAGGTGTCGCCGGGAGGGTGCCGATGCACATGGACCTGCGACTGCGCTTCGACTACGGCCATGTCGTGCCGTGGGTCCGCCGTCACGACGACGATCTGGTCGCGGTCGCCGGCCCTGACTCGACCTGGTTGCGCACGCCGGTACCGCTGCGCGGTGAGGATCTCGCCACCGTCGCCGATTTCGACGTCGAAGCAGGACAACGAATCCCCTTCGTCCTGGCCTATGCCGAATCCCATCACCCGAAGCCCCGCCTCGTCGATGCCGAGCAGTCCCTGGCCGCGACGGAGAATTTCTGGACGAGCTGGATGGCGCACTGCGACTACACCGGGCCGTGGGAGGCCGAAGTCCGCCGGTCGCTGCTGCTGCTCAAAGCGCTGACCTACGCGCCCACCGGCGGGATCGTCGCAGCCGCGACGACGTCACTTCCGGAAGACCTCGGCGGGTCGCGCAACTGGGACTACCGTTACTGCTGGCTGCGTGATGCAACGTTCACCCTGCAGGCGCTGCTGGGGACCGGGTACGTCGCCGAAGCCCGCCAGTGGCGCGAGTGGCTCGTGCGGGCCGTCGCCGGCGATCCCGCGACATTGCAGATCATGTACGGCCTCAACGGCAGTCGCCGGCTACCCGAGCAAGACCTGACCTGGCTGCGGGGCTACGAGAATTCGCGACCGGTCAGAATCGGCAACGCCGCGGCGGGCCAGTTCCAGCTCGACGTGTGGGGCGAGGTGCTCGACGGCCTGCACCTTGCCCGTGACGCCGGCATCCCGACCGACGACACGGCCTGGGATGTGCAACTGGCCCTGCTGGACTTTCTGGAGGGCAACTGGCAGCAGCCCGACAACAGTCTCTGGGAGGTCCGCGGTCCTCGACGGCAATTCGTACATTCCAAGGTCATGGCCTGGGCCGGGGTGGACCGTGCGGTGCGCTCGGTGGAGAATCACGGGCTCCCCGGACCCGTCGAGCGGTGGCGGGCGCTGCGCGACCGCATCCACGCCGATGTGTGTACGCATGGTTTTGACGCGCAACGCAATACGTTCACGCAGTACTACGGTTCGACGAGCCTGGACGCGTCGCTGTTGCTGATTCCGCGGACCGGCTTTCTGCCCTGGGACGACCCCCGGGTGGTCGGCACCGTCGATGCGGTGCAGCGGGACCTCACCGTCGACGGCGGTTTTCTGCTGCGTTACCGAACCGAGCACGGCGTCGACGGTCTACCCGGCGGTGAAGGCGCATTCCTGGCCTGCACCTTCTGGCTGGCCGATGCGCTGTTCGGCATCGGCCGCGTCGCGGAGGCGCGGGATCTCTTCGAGCGCTTGCTGGCCCTGCGCAACGATGTGGGCATGCTCAGCGAGGAGTACGACCCGGCCACGGCGCGGCACGTGGGGAACACCCCGCAGGCCTTCAGCTTGGTGGGCCTGATCAACACCGCCAGGGAGCTCTCGGGCACGCACACCGAGACCTCGGGTGCCTCCGGTCAACGTGCGGTACGCGACGGGACACAATGAGGCATGGACTTCTACTCGGCATACCAGCACGGCTTCGTCCGGGTCGCGGCCTGCACCCAGCACACCGCGCTGGCTGACCCCGCCGCCAACGCGGAATCGGTGCTGGCCACCGCCCGCGACTGCGACGCCGACAGTGTCGCGGTGGCGGTCTTTCCCGAGCTGACGCTGTCGGGCTACTCGATCGACGACATCCTCATGCAGGACGCCCTGTTGGAGGCCGTGCACGAGGCGCTGCTCGAGGTCGTTGCCGGCTCGGCAACCCTGATGCCGGTGCTGGTGGTCGGTGCACCGCTGCGGTTCGGGCACCGCATCTACAACTCCGCGGTCGTCATCCATCGGGGCCGCGTCCTCGGCGTGGTGCCCAAGTCCTACCTGCCCACCTACCGGGAGTTCTACGAGAAGCGTCAGATGGCTGCCGGCGACGACGTTCAGGGCGTCATCCGCATCGGCGACGTCGACGCTCCGTTCGGCGCCGACCTGTTGTTCGCCGCCACCGACGTTCCCGGCTTCGTCCTGCATGTCGAGATCTGTGAGGACATGTTCGTCCCGGTTCCGCCGAGCGCGCTGGCCGCGTTGGCCGGGGCGACCGTGCTGGCCAACCTGTCGGGCAGCCCGATCACGATCGGGCGGGCCGAGGACCGCTCGCTGCTGGCGCGGTCGGCGTCGGGCCGGTGCCTGGCGGCCTACGTGTACGCCGCCGCGGGCGAGGGTGAGTCCAGCACCGACCTCGCCTGGGACGGCCAGACGATGATCTGGGAGAACGGTCGCTGTCTGGCCTCCTCGGAACGGTTTCCCGAAGGGCCCCGCCGTTCGGTGGCCGACGTCGACCTGGAACTGCTGCGCAACGAACGGCTGCGGATGGGCACCTTCGACGACAATCGGGTGCACCACGAGATCTCCGACGACGATTACCGGCGGGTGGAGTTCCTGCTCGACCCGCCGCCCGGAGACATCGGTTTGCGCCGCAACGTCGAGCGTTTCCCGTTCGTGCCGTCCGATCCCGCACGGCTGGAACAGGATTGCTACGAGGGCTACAACATTCAGGTGTCCGGGCTGGAGCAGCGGCTGCGTGCGCTGGGTGCGCCCAAGATCGTCATCGGGGTCTCGGGCGGGCTGGACTCCACTCACGCCCTGATCGTTGCGGCGCGCGCGTTGGACCGGTTGCAGCGTCCGCGCAGCGACATTCTGGCGTTCACCCTGCCCGGTTTTGCGACCGGCGACCGCACGAAGAGCAATGCCGTTGCGTTGTGCGACGCGCTCGGGGTGACCTTCAGCGAGATCGACATCCGACCGAGCGCCGAGCTGATGCTCAGCGAGATGGGTCACCCGTTCGCGCTGGGGGAGAAGGACCCGGCCAAGATCTACGACGTCACGTTCGAGAACGTGCAGGCTGGTCTGCGCACCGACTACCTGTTCCGGCTGGCCAACCAACGCGGCGGCATCGTGCTGGGCACCGGTGATCTCTCGGAGATCGCGCTGGGCTGGTCCACTTACGGTGTGGGCGACCAGATGTCGCACTACAACGTCAACTCGGGTGTACCGAAGACGCTGATCCAGCATCTGATCCGCTGGGTGATCTCGGCGCAGCAGTTCGGGCCGGCCGAGGATCCGATCAATGTGGCGCTGCAGTCGGTGCTGGACACCGAGATCACCCCCGAACTCGTTCCGGCCGGCGAGGACGAGGAGATCCAGAGCACCGAGGCCAAGATCGGCCCCTATGCGTTGCAGGACTTTTCGCTGTTCCAGGTGTTGCGCTACGGCTTCCGTCCGTCGAAGGTGGCATTCCTGGCGTGGCACGCGTGGCACGATGCCGCGGCCGGTTCGTGGCCGCCCGGATTCCCCGAGGACGACCGACCGGAGTACAGCCTCGCCGAGATCCGTCGCTGGCTGACCGTGTTCGCCCAGCGGTTCTATTCGTTCTCGCAGTTCAAGCGCTCGGCGATTCCCAACGGCCCCAAGGTGTCAGCGGGTGGGTCGTTGTCCCCGCGCGGGGACTGGCGGGCGCCGTCGGACATGTCGGCGCGGACCTGGCTCGACGAGATCGAACGGTCGATCCCGGCGGAGTGACGTCAGCCGACCACCAGCGCCAGGGTGCCCAACGCGGTGGAGCGGTGCGGCACCGCACTGAGTTCGGCGAGACGGGTGACCGCGCGAGCGATTCCGGCGGCGAGGTCGTCGACGTCCGGAGCGTGGTCGTAGTCGGCCAGGATGCCGAATGCCAGGTGATCGGCGTAGCTCAGGATGGCCACGGCGGTGCGCAGCTGGGCGCCCAGCGGCGGGATCGGTGCCAGCCGCACGACTTCGCGGCCCATGATCTGCAGCCGGTGCCGTGGCCCGGGCACGTTGGTGGCCAGGGTCACGACCCCGCGCTGCGGCAGCCGGCTGAACGCGCGTACCGTCCAGGCGCTCATCGCGAACGGGATCAGGTTGGCCGCCGAGACGAAGATGCTCGACGCCTCGCGTTGACCGCTCTTCTTGGCGGTGGTCAGCCGGCGGTGCACGGTCTGGAGTTGCTGCAGCGGATCGGGCAGGTCCACCGGAAGGTAGGGCAGCATCGCCGCGACCCGGTTGTCGGGATCCCCGGCGCGCGGGTCTGCCGCCGACCCGCGCAGCGACACCGGCACCAGCGTGCGCAGCGAGGTGCGCCTGGGTGTCTCGCCACGGTTGATCAGCATTGACCGGAAGCTGTCGGTGATCGCGGCCAGCGCAACGTCGTTGACGGTGACACCGAACCTTTCGCACACCTTGTCGACGTCGGCCATCGACACCTCGGCCAGCGCGAACCGTCGCATGTCGCTGACGGGGCCGTTGAGGGTCGATGCCGCAGGCCGGATGAGCCCGCCGGCGATCTCGGCGGCGCCGTGCACCGCCTGCACGGCAACGTTGGCCACTTCGGTCGAGGTGCGCCACGCGGAGCTCACCCATCGCAGGGGGTTCAGTGACAACAACGGGGGGCCGGCCGGTGTCGCAGTGGTAGCGCTGACCACCCGCAGGCCGGCCGCCTCGTCGAAGAGGCGGCCCAGCATCCGGGCGGCGGACACCCCGTCGGCCATGCAGTGGTGGATCTTGGTCAGGACCGCCCATCGATTCTGTGCCAGGCCCTCGATGACCCAGGACTCCCACAGCGGGCGGTTGCGGTCCAGTCGGTGACCCATGATGTCGGCGGTCAGGCGGTGCAGCGCAGCGTCGTCGCCGGGGCGCGGGACGGCTACCCGGTGCACGTGATGGGTGATGTCGAACGCGGGGTCGTCGACCCATTCGGGGGCGCTGAGGTCCCAGGGCCGGGTGCGGAGCACCTGCCGTAGGCGCGGCTCGGCAGTGATGCGGTCGGCGATGAGCCCGATCAGCGCGTCGAAGTCCGGAGCCGGACCCGTCAACACCGCGATGCCGCCGATGGCCATGCTGATGTGGGGGTCGGCGTCCTCGACTTCGAGGAAGCCCGCGTCGAGCGCGCTGAGGTGTTCCATGCCGTCACACTGCGCGCTGACGCGTTCTTGGGGCAGGGCCGGAAGTCCTCAGTTGGCGCAGCAGGGGTCGCCGCGCCAGGCCTCGATGCCCTCCCGCACCGCAAGCGCAGCGATGCCGAGCGCGGCGACCGGATCGGCCCACGTCCAGCCCAGCAGGCTGTGCAGGACCAAGCCGGCCAGCAACACCGCCGACAGGTAGGCGCACAGCAGCGTCTGTTTGGAGTCGGCGACCGCCGAGCGCGAATTGAGTTCGCGTCCGGCGCGACGTTGGGTCAGCGACAGCGCCGGCATGATGACCAGGCTCGCCGCGGCCAGCGCGATCCCGATCGTCGTCGGTTGGGGTTCACCGATGCCGGCCAGCGACAGCGCCGCATCGACACTGACGTAGGCCGCCAGCGCGAAGAACGAGAACGCGATGAAGCGCAGCGCCGCTTTCTCGCGGGTCTCGGGGTCGCGCGCCGAGAACTGCCACGCCACGGCGGCGGCCGAGGCCACCTCGACGGTCGAGTCGAGTCCGAACCCGACCAGAGCCGAGGAGGACACCCGGGTGCCCTCGGCCAGCGCGATGACGGCCTCGACGACGTTGTAGCTGATCGTGGCGGCAACCAGCAGTCGTACCCGGCGGGTCAGTACCGCCCGCCGGGTGGGGGTCGGTCCCGTCATCAGCAACAGTCCTGGTCCTCGGCGGCGGGGCAGCAGGCGGGATCGACGACCAGCACGATTCCGAGTAGTTCGTCGAGGGCGTGGGCGATCCGCGGGTCGGAGAGCTCGTAGCGGGTGCGCCGGCCCTCCGGGCAGGCGCTGACGAGCCCGCAGCCGCGCAGGCAGGCCAGGTGATTCGACAGGATCTGGCGAGAGACTCCGATGCGTTCGGCAAGTTCGGACGGGTAGCCCGGCCCCTCGCGCAACAGGAGCAGGATCTCGGTCCGGGTGGGATCCGACAGCGCGTAGCCGAACCGGGAGAGAGCACCGACGCCCAAAGCCGTCTGCATGGTCGGAACGGTACAGCCAGTGATGAATTCAGCGCAATCTGAACTATTGAGTGTCAGAGTCGCCCGTCGACTCGCAGATCGGGGTGCACCCAGTTCGGTGACCGGCGTTCCTTGAACGACCGGAACCCTTCGGCCGCCTCCGCCGACGAATAGCTGGCCTGCATGCCGATGCGGTCGAACAGGCCCAGGTAGCTGTCAAGGCTGGACTTCACCACGCTGCGGGCTCTGGGCGCGGTCCGCGCGCACTGACCCAGCACCTCGCGGGCGGACTCGAGAAGGTCGTCGTGTGGCACCACCCGGGCGACGAGCCCCCACTCGTGCGCCTCGGCCGCGGTCAGGGTGCGGCCGGTGAACATCAGATCCCGGGTCCGCACTGGTCCGATCAGCCGCGCCAGCATCTGGCTGTAGTAGGTGTCGGCGATGCCACGCAGCAGTTCGGGCACCCGGAACGTGGCGCGGTCGCTGACCACGGCCATGTCGCTGCACAGTGCGATCTGCATGCCGCCCCCCTGGCACAGCCCGTTGACCGCCGACACCACCGGCTTCACGGACTGCCGCAGCGTTTCGAACGGCGTCACGTCCATTCCCAGCGCCGACCCGAAAGTCAGCCAGTTGTCCGAACCGTCGCCGCCGCCCATGTCCCCGCCGGGGGCGAACACGTCGCCGGTTCCGGTGATCAGCAAGCCGGCCAGATCCGGGTCGGCGTCGACGTGGCGCACGGCATAGCGGATGCCGAAGTACATCGCCGGCGTCATGGCGTTGCGGGCCTGGGGCCGGTCGAGGGTGCACACCCCGAAGGGGCCCTCCCGGGTGAACCTCAGATACGGCGTGCCGAGCCAGTCGCCGTCGGGCGGGCGGGGCGTGTTCGTCATCGGCAGATTCCTTCGGTCAGGGGTTCACGGCGTCGTCGATGGCCTCAGCGTAGGGCGCGCAGTCGCCGGCGCCGAGCGCCAGCGTCGCCAACGCCCCGGCCGCACACGCACGCCGCAACGCGGTGTGTAAACCGTCGGGCCACGACGCGGCGAGCACCCCGGCGAACACGTCGCCGGCACCGGTCGTGTCGACCGCCTCCACCGCGGGGGCGGGCACATCGAACCGCCCGCCCTCGCCGTGGTGGGCCGCTCCGCGGGCACCGCGGGTGACGATCAGGTGCGCGACCGCGCCGTCATCCCATGCCTGAGCCTCGGTCTCGTTGACCACCACGACATCGGCGAGACCGGCCAGCCGGCGGACCTCCGGTCCGGCGGGCGAGGCGTTGACGATGACGGTCGCGCCCGCATCACGCGCGGTGCGCGCGGCCGCCCGGGCCGTGTCGACCGGGATCTCCAGGGACAGCAGCACCACGTCGGCGTCGGCGATCACTGCGCGAAGCGCCCCTGAGGCCAGCGTCAGATGGGCATTGGCGCCGGGGGCGACGACGATGCAGTTCTCTGCGTGGGCGTCGACGAGGATCACGGCCGAGCCGCTGGGTCCGGGAACCGTGACCAGACCAGCCAGTCCCACGTCGTTGGCGCTGAGGTGGGAGCGCAGCTGATCGGCGGCGGTGTCGGTGCCCACCGCCGCGATCAGCTGCACCGACGCGCCCGCGCGAGCGGCGGCGACCGCCTGGTTGCCGCCCTTCCCGCCCGGTGCGGATGTCAGTGCCGCGGCCAACACCGTCTGGCCGGGCTGTGGCAGCGCGTCGACGGTGAAGGTGTGATCGACGTTGACACTGCCGACCACACACACCTGCGCAGGCATGGCGCTCACGCTAGCTCCTCGGGTGAGACGGCGCGGGCAGGTCCGATAAGCTGGGCTAATGGTTCTGCCCGCTCCCTCACGCAGCGACGTCGCCGATGACCTGCGGGCGCAGGTGCACGAGGCCGCCCGCCGGGCGCGTAGCGCCGCCCGGGCCTTGGCGACCCTGAGCACGGACACCAAGAACCACGCGCTGCGCACCGCCGCCGACTACGTGCTGATGAACACGCGCACGATCCTCGAGGCGAACGAACGCGACCTGGAGGCCGCGCGGAACGCCGGCACGCCGGCGGCGATGCTGGACCGACTGGCCCTCGACCCGGCCCGTATCGAAGGCATCGCCGACGGGCTGCGTCAGGTCGCCGGCCTTCCGGATCCGGTCGGGGAGGTGCTGCGGGGCCGCACCCTGCCCAACGGGCTGCAGCTGCGCCAACAGCGGGTGCCGCTCGGGGTCGTCGGCATCGTCTACGAAGGCCGGCCCAACGTCACCGTCGACGCGTTCGGGCTGACGCTCAAGAGCGGCAATGCCGTGCTGCTGCGCGGAAGCTCCTCGGCGGCCCAATCCAACAGCGCGTTGGTCGACGCGTTGCGCGCGGCGCTGGTGACCGACGGCCTGGACTGCGAGAGTGTCCAGCTGCTGCCCAGCGCGGACCGCGCCAGCGTCACCCACCTGATCCAGGCGCGCGGCCTCGTCGACGTGGTGATCCCGCGCGGCGGCGCCGGGCTGATCGACGCCGTCGTGCGCGACGCCCAGGTCCCCACCATCGAGACCGGTGTCGGCAACTGCCACGTCTACGTGCACGCCTCCGCCGACCTCGACATGGCCGAGGCCATCCTGCTCAACGCCAAGACGCGGCGGCCCAGCGTGTGCAATGCCGCCGAGTCGCTGCTGGTCGACGCCGCGATCGCCGACGTCGCGGTGCCCCGCCTGACCGGTGCGCTGCAGGCAGCAGGGGTCACGGTGCACACCGACCCCTCCGACGCCGAACTGCGCGCCGAGTTCCTGTCGATGGACATCGCGCTGGCCGTCGTCGACGGTGTCGACGGTGCCGTCGAGCACATCAACGAATACGGCACCGGCCACACCGAGGCCATCGTCACCACAGACCTGGCCGCTGCGCAGCGGTTCACCGAACGGGTGGACGCCGCGGCGGTCATGGTGAACGCGTCGACCGCGTTCACCGACGGGGAACAGTTCGGTTTCGGCGCCGAGATCGGCATCTCCACCCAGAAGTTGCACGCCCGAGGACCCATGGGTCTGCCCGAATTGACGTCGACCAAGTGGATCGTGTGGGGAGACGGCCACACGCGTCCGGCCTGAGTCAGGAGAGATCATCCAGTGAGCGTCCCCGCACGCCCCGCACCGCTGTTCGCCGACATCGACGATGTCGCCCGGCGGCTGGCCGAAACCGGGTACCTGCCCGACACCGCGACCGCCACCGCGGTGTTCCTGGCCGACCGCCTGGGCAAGCCGCTTCTGGTCGAAGGTCCGGCCGGTGTCGGCAAGACCGAGTTGGCCCGCGCCGTGGCCCAGGCGACGGGTTCGGGACTGGTGCGGCTGCAGTGCTACGAGGGTGTCGACGAGGCGCGCGCGCTCTACGAGTGGAACCACGCCAAGCAGATCCTGCGCATCCAGACCGGCAACCAGGGCGGTCAGGGCGACTGGGACCAGACGAAGATGGACGTGTTCTCCGAGGAGTTCCTGCTCAGCCGTCCGCTGCTGACCGCGATCCGGCGCACCGACCCCACCGTGCTGCTGATCGACGAAACCGACAAGGCCGACATCGAGATCGAAGGCCTGCTGCTGGAGGTGCTGTCCGATTTCGCGGTGACGGTGCCCGAGCTCGGCACCATCGTCGCCGAACGCAAGCCGCTGGTGGTGCTGACCTCGAACGCGACCCGGGAGCTGTCCGAGGCGCTCAAGCGGCGGTGCCTGTTCCTGCACATCGACTTTCCCGACGCCGACCTCGAGCGGCGCATCCTGCTGTCGCGGGTGCCCGAGCTGCCCGAGCGCATCGCCGACGAGTTGGTCCGGATCATCGGGGTGCTGCGCGGCATGGCGCTCAAGAAGGTGCCCTCGGTGGCCGAGACCATCGACTGGGGCCGCACCGTGCTGGCGCTGGGTCTGGACACCATCGACGACGAGATGATCGCCGCCACGCTCGGTGTCGTGCTCAAGCACCAGTCCGATCAGGTCAAGGCTGCCGGGGAGCTGAGGCTCAACTGATGGCACCCCGACGCACCCGACCCCCGCAACCCCTGGCGCCGCACGGCATCCCGGGGCATCTGGTCGAGTTCGTCGAGGCGTTGCGCAGGCAGGGGATCTCGGTGGGCCCGTCGGAGACGGTCGACGCCGGGCAGGTGATGGCCACCCTCGGGCTGGGAAATCGGGAGGTGCTGCGCGAAGGTCTGGCGTGCGCAGTGCTGCGCCGACCCGATCACCGCGACACCTACGACGTGCTGTTCGACCTGTACTTCCCGGCCGCGTTGGGCGCCAAGACCGTGCTCGCCGACGACGACACCGAGGAGGGCCTGCCGCCCGAGGACATCGAGGCGTTGCGCAGCGCGCTGGTCGACATGCTGGCCGACAACGACGACGTGGCCGACCTCGACGAACGACTGGCCGCGATGATCGCGCAGATCGTCGAGGCCTACGGCCGGTACAACTCCAGCCGCGGCCCGTCGTACTCGTCCTATCAGGCCCTCAAGTCGATGAGCCTCGACGACCTGGAGGGCCGACTGCTGGCCGGTCTGCTCGCCCCCTACGGCGAGGAACCCACCCCGACCCAGGAACAGATCGCCAAGGCGCTGGCCGCGCAGCGCATCGCGCAGCTGCGCAGGATGGTCGAGGCCGAGACCAAGCGACGCACCGCCGAGCAGCTGGGCCGCGAACACGTCCAGACCTACGGTGTCCCTCAACTGGCCGAGAACGTCGAGTTCCTGCGTGCCTCCGGCGAACAACTCCGCCAGATGCGCCGCGTGGTGGCACCGCTGGCCCGCACCTTGGCCACCCGGCTGGCCGCCCGGCGGCGCCGCTCCCGGGCCGGGGAGATCGATCTGCGCAAGACGCTGCGCAAGTCGATGTCCACCGGCGGGGTGCCGATCGACGTCGTGCTGAAGAAACCCCACCCGGCCCGCCCGGAACTGGTC
>NZ_BLTG01000049.1 GCF_017312405.1 Mycobacterium sp. PO1 | reverse complement strand
CGGACCTGTCCGGCTGAGTGTTGGGGCCGGACCTGTCCGGCGGGACCCCGTGGCCCGAAATCGCGTGGACCGCGACCGCGACCGTCCCGTTCAATGCAGGGGTGGCAGCAAATCAGGCGCGGACGGGCGCCGCGATGGCCGTGGCCGCCGGGGTCTCCCTGCAGATGGGCCTGGCGATCTCGGTCACCCTGATCGACCGGATCGGCGTCGAGGGGGTCGCGTGGCTGCGACTGGCGTGGGCCGGGGTCCTGCTGCTGGTCATCGTCCGTCCGCGCCCGGCCGCCTACACGCGCAGCAGCTTCCTGACGTGTGTGCTGCTCGGCGTCGTGACAGCCGGGGTCACCCTGCTGTTCATGGCTGCGGTGGACCGCATCCCGCTCGGAACTGCCAGCGCGCTCGAGTTCCTCGGACCGCTCGGGGTCGCGGTGGCCAGAGGTCGCGGCCGCACGCGCCTGCTGTGGCCGGGGTTGGCCGCGCTCGGCGTCGTGCTGCTCACCCAGCCGTGGTCGGGCACCGTCGACCCGGTGGGCGTCGGGTACGCGTTGGCCGCGGCCGCCTGCTGGGCGGGATACATCCTGCTCACCCAGCGCGTGGGTGACCAGGTCACCGGGATCCATGCGCTGGCCATCTCCATGCCCGTCGCCGGTCTGGTCGCGACCCTGGCAGTCGGACCCGTGGTGCTCGACCGGATGACACCCCAGATCCTGCTGCTCGGCGCCGGGATCGCGGTGCTGTTGCCGGTGGTGCCGTTCACGCTCGAACTCCTGGCGCTGCGCCGCCTCACCGCCGCCGCCTTCGGCACGCTGATGAGTCTCGAGCCCGGATTCGCGATGGTCGTCGGCTTCCTGGTGCTGCACCAGGTTCCCGGTCCCTTCGGTCTGATCGGGATCTGCGTGGTCGTGGCAGCCGGCATCGGTGCTGCCCGCGCCGGGGCGCGCTCGGCCCCGGTCGGGTTGGAGATCGCCTGAGAGCTCCCACCGAGATACGGTGATGCACATGGCCAGTGGCATATTTCGTTCACCCCTGGTGGGGGCATTGAACACCGGCGCGATGCGGCTGCTCGACGTGCCGGGCCTCGGTGCACTGCTGCGCCGCAACATGGTCGCCGTCCGGTACTCCGGCCGTCGTTCGGGCCGGACATTCCAGACCCCGGTCAACTATCGCCGCGACGGCGACGACCTCGTCATCCGGGTCATGACTCCCGACTCCAAGACGTGGTGGCGCAATTTCACCGATGGAGGCGGACCGATCACGCTCGTCGGCCTCGACGGTGCCGACCGCACGGGTCACGCGGTGGCACACCGCGACGACCGGGGTCGCGTGACGGTGCGGGTGCGCCTCGGCGCCGGCTGAGGCCGACGCTGATCGAGGACAGCGCCCGGTTCAGGACGACGCTCGTCAACCCTCGAATCGTTTACGGCGCCAGAGTGTCCCGACTGCCAGCAAGAGCAAGCTGACGCCCAGGATCGCGGTGGCCAGCACGTTGATCTGCGGCGGCACGGCTGCCTTGACCGCGGCGTTGACGTACAGCGGATAGGTCACGGTCGACCCGCTGACGAAGTAGGTGATGATGAAGTCGTCGAGCGACAGCGCGAACGACAGCATCGCCGCCGCCACGATGCCCGGCACGATCAGCGGCAGCGTCACCCGGAAGAACGTGCGGGCCGGACCGGCCCCGAGGTCGAGTGAGGCGTCCTCGAGCGTCCAGTCGAACCCGCGCACCCTGGCACGCACCGTCATCGCGATGAAGCTCACCTCGAACGCGATGTGCGCGATCAGAATCGTGGTGTAGCCGGCCGCCCAGCCGAAATCGAGGAACAGTGTCAGCAGCGCCGCACCGATGACCACCTCGGGCGCGGTGAGCGGCAACACCAGGAAGGTGTCCACGGCCCGATGGCCCCGCCAGCGCTGGCGCACCAGCGCGATGGCCACCAGGGTGCCCAGCACCAGCGCGATGGCCGTCGACACCGCGGCCACGTTGAGGCTGAGCAGCAGTGCATCGGTGAGCGCGGGGTACTTGAACGGGTCAGCCCAGTTCTCGAAGGTGAACCCCTGCCAGGCGTAGTTGAACTTGCCCAGGGGCTTGTTGAACGAGAACAGGATGATGACGAAGATCGGCAGGAACAGGAAGAGCAGCACCAGCCCCGCCACGAGGCGCAGCACCCCGTCGCCCCAATTGCGGCGTGCCCGCACCTTTTTGGGTTGCGGCGGCTGGGTGGCGGCGGTGGCGACGGCCGCGCCGGCCTGAGTCGTCATACCAGGTCCTCCGTGCCGAGGGCCCGGGTGTAGAGCAGCACTCCGCCGAGGATGATCAGCATCAGCACCAGTGACAACGCGGCCGCGGCGGGGTAGTCCTTGACCACCAGGAACTGTTTCTGGATGACGTTGCCGATCATCGTCGTCTGGGTACTGCCCAGGTAGTCGGCGTTGATGAAATCGCCGACCGAAGGGATGAAGACGAGCATGCTGCCTGCCAGCACGCCCGGCATGGCCAACGGCAGGATCACCTTGCGGAAGCTGCGGGTGGCCGACGAGTACAGGTCTTTCGACGCCTCGAGCAGGCGCGGGTCGATCTTCTCCAGGCTGACGTAGAGCGGCAGGATCATGAAGATGATCCAGTTGTAGGTGAGCCCGCCGATCACCGCCCAGCTCGTCGAGAGCAACCGGCCCTCCTCAGGCAGCAGTCCGACGGTGCCGAGCGCACTGACGACCCATCCTTCGTCGGCGAGGATGGTCTTCCATGCCAGCGTGCGGATCAGGAACGTGACGAAGAACGGCAGGATGACCAGGCCGAGGATGAGGTTCTTGTATCTGCCTGCCTTGAATGCGATCACGTAGGCGAGCGGGAAGGCCATCAGCAGGCACAACACCGTGGCCACGAACGCGTACCCGAACGACCGCAGGATCGGCTCCCGGTACTCGCTGAACGCCTGGGTGTAGTTGCCGAAGTCCCACGCGAAGGTGAGCGTGGGAAGGAACACCGAGCCGCTGGTCTCCGACAACGACGTGCGTGCGAGCGTGAAGAACGGCACCACGAAGAACACGCCGAGATACACCAGGGCCGGCAGGACCATCAGGTAGGGAGCGATCTTGCTCCGTTGCCGGCTGCTGGCTGCTACGCCTGCCATGAACTCAGCCGCCGGTCACGGCGGCATAAGCGGTGTTGAACTCCTGGGTCTGCTCGTCGGTGAGCGCGGCCCAGCCCTTCGCCTTGTCGAGCACCGACTGCGGCGGGTTGATCAGCGGGTTGTTGGCCGACTCCGGATCGATCTTCTCCAACTCCTCGGTCATGTCCGACAACACCGGGATGTACTGGACGAACGACACCAGCTTGGCGTAGTTCGCCCTGTCGTAGACGTAGTCGATCCACGCCTCGGCGGCCTTCTGGTTCTGCGTGGTGTACGGGATCACCATGGTGTCGACGAACGTGGTGGCGCCGGTTTCCGGAACCACGAACTGCAGGTCGGGGTTGTCGGCCTGCAACTGCACGATGTCGCCGGAATAGGCCTGCGCGACAGCGACATTGCCGGCCGCCAGATCGTCGGCGTAGTCGTTGCCGGTGAACCGGCGGATCTGACCGCGATCCTTCTGTTCACGCACCAGGTCGATGGCCTGCTGCACGCTCTCGGTGGTCGGATTCTCGGGGGAGTTGCCCTGGGACAGCATGATCATGCCCAGGCCGTCCTGCGCGTCGGAGAACATGCTCACCCGGCCCTTGAAGGCAGGGTCCCACATGTCGTCGATGGTGGTCAGGTCACGTCCGGTGGCCGCCCGGTTGTAAGCGATGCCGACCAGACCGGACATGTAGGGCGCGCTGAACTCGCGGCCCGGGTCCACGCTGGCCTCCAGCAGGTCGGTGCGCAGGTTCTTGATGTTCGGGACGGCGTCGTGATTGATGTTGTTCAGCCAGCCGAGCTGATGCAGCCGCACCGCCATGAACGTCGTCGGCACCGCCAGGTCGGCGCCGATGTCCTGCTTGCGCGACAGCGGCTCCTTGACCTTGGCGAACCACTGCTCGTTGTCGTTGAAGTCCTCTTTGTAGTCGACGGTGATACCGGAGGCCGTCTGGAAGCCGGCCACGAAACCGTCGGCCATGTACAGCGGCCAGTTCGAGATCCGCAGGGTGCCGCTGGCGGGTCCGCCGGCGTCGGTGGCCGTGCTGGACGTGTCACTGTCCGAACCGCACGCCGCCAGCAGCGACGAGCCCAACGTCAGTCCCGCAGCGGCCGCGGCGCTGCCGCCCAGGAACCGGCGGCGTGTCGTGCGGCCGGCGGTCAAGCGGGCCAGCAGGCGGGGATCAATTTCACGGGACATGCGAAGGGTGCCTTTCGTCGGCTCAGGGAAGGGATGGGGCGGCCTGATGACGGGATCAGGAGTCGTCGAGCATGTCCTCGAGATCCTCCGTGGTCGGGATGTCGGCGCCGGGCAACACCAGCGAGGCGCCGGGTGCCCACGAGACGTGGACTTCGTCGCCGGGGCGTAGCAGCGGCAGGTCCTGCTCCGGACCGACATGAGCGACGATCGGCGACGAGTCGGGCGCGGCCATCGACAGCCGCACCACCGGACCCTGGAAGGTCAGATCGGTCACGGTGGCACGCACGCCGACCACATCGCCGGTGGGCGGCTCCTGCTCGGCCGGGGTGACGCGGATGCGCTCGGGACGCACCATCAGCGTGGCGTTGCCGCCCGGCTCGATCGTGGTCTCGCCGGGCCGGGCCTTCAACGTGGAGCCGAGCACGTCGACTTCGACGAAGTCACGGTTGTGACGTCCGGTCTGGCGCCCCGACCACAGGTTGGCCTGTCCGATGAAGCTGGCCACGAACACCGTGGCCGGGCGGTCGTAGATCTCGGTCGGTGTGCCGATCTGTTCGACGTTGCCGGCGTTCATGACCGCGATGCGGTCACTCATCGTCAGCGCTTCCTCCTGGTCGTGGGTCACGTAGATGAACGTGATGCCGACCTCGCGCTGGATCCGTTTGAGCTCGAACTGCATGACGTGGCGCAGTTTGAGGTCCAGCGCGCCGAGTGGCTCGTCGAGCAGCAGCGCACTGGGGTAGTTGACCAGAGCCCGGGCCAGGGCGACCCGCTGCTGCTGGCCACCGGACAGCTGCGCGGGCTTGCGCTGGGCGAAGTCGGCCAGGCGCACGGTCTCGAGGAGTTCGTCAACCCGCTTGCGGACCGTGTTCTTGTCCTTCTTGGCCGACCGCGGACCGTAGGCCACGTTGTCGCGCACCGTCATGTGGGGGAACAGCGCGTAATGCTGGAAAACGGTGTTGACGTTGCGCTTGTTGGGCGGCGTCTTGGACACGTCGGTGCCTTCGAGCCGGATGGCCCCCTCGGTGGGCGTCTCGAACCCGGCGATCATCCGCAGCGTGGTGGTCTTGCCGCACCCGGACGGGCCGAGCATCGAGAAGAACTCGCCCTGGGCAATGGTGAAGTCCGCGTCGGCGACGGCGACGTAATCGCCGAAGCGCTTGGTGACATGGTCGATCTCGATGACCGGGCCGCCCTTGTGCTGGGTGGCCTCGGTTTCCGCCATCTGGTCTACAGCGGTTGCGTGTGAGCCGGTCAGGGCCAATCCTCCTCAGGTGCCAGCCGTGAAGCTGTGGGTAAACCTTCGCGGATCGCGCCGACCTTCGCAAGCGATTCCGCAACGAATTTACATTTCCACAATCGAATCCCTTGCTGATTCTGGCTCACGTCGCGGGAATCCGCGCATCGAGGCGCGTGCAGCACTGCCGCCGGACCTGGGGTGGGCCGGCATGCGGTCGTCGCGGTTGTCGCCGATCATGATCTTCGCAGCTGACTTCGCCGGGTGAAGCCCGTTTACCGCGATGATCAGGTGGGGTAGGGAGAACAGCATGGCTTCTGTCGATGTATCGGTGTCCTCCGACCTCAGCCCGGAGCGGGCGTGGGACCTGGCTTCGAATCTGCGGAGGTTCGAGGAGTGGCTGACCATCTTCGGCGGGTGGCGCGGCGAGGTGCCCGACGAGATCGACGTGGGCACCGAGGTGTCGTCCTGTATCAAGGTCAAGGGTTTCCGCAACACGATCCACTGGCGGGTCACCCGCTACGACGAGCCCAAGGAGATCGAGCTGGTCGGCACCGGTTTCGGTGGCGTGCGGATCGGTCTGACCATGGAGGTGCAGCCGAGGACGCAGGACGGGGTGGAAGGCTCCGATTTCCGGGTGCTCGCGGACCTGTCCGGGGGTCTGCTCAGCACGCCGGTCGGCGGGCTGGTCGCCAGGGTCATCAAGGGCGACGTGCGCAAGTCCGTGCAGAATTTGGCCCGACTGCGCTAGCAGCGGGTTTTCAGCCCCACTCGTGGTTCATCGCGCGGGATTCGTAGCGTGCCTCGGCGGATTCGCTGTGTGCGGGTCGGGGCCGTGATGCGGCGATGAGCGCGATCGCCAGCACGGCGGTGGCCGCACCCCCCAGGAATGTGGCCACGAAGCTGCTCTCCATCGGAGTACCGGCGGCGGTCGTGCGATTCAGCAGCAGCGCGACGAGTGCCGCCGCGATGGAGCTGCCCACCGTCCGCGCGATCGCGTTCATGCCCGTGGCGACACCGGTTTCTCCGGTCTCGACCTCGCTGACCACCAACGCCGGTAATGCGCCGTAGCCGAGGCTGATGTAGACGTTGGCAAGCACGCTGGCCACGATCACCTGCCAGGGCGAGGTGTGCGCGAAGGCAATGAGTGCAAAACCCGCGATCCCGACGACGGCGGCGATCATCAGCACCGGCCGCGCGCCGAACCGGTCGATGAACCGGCCGGACACCAGCGCGACGACGAATCCCGCCAGCGCCCCGGGAAGCAGATACACCACGCTGGCCTGGAGCACGGTGGCCCCGAAGCCGTAACCCGCGATGTCGGGATCCATCTGCACGAACTGGGTGAGGCCGAGGAACGCGAAGTACAGACCCATGCCGACGCTGACCGTCGCCAGGTTGGTGAACAGCATCGAGCGCCGGGTCAGCATGCGGGTCGACACCAGCGGCCGGGCCACCCGCCGCTCCCAGATCCACCAGCAGGCGAGGACCGCGATCCCGCCGGCGGCGGTGGAGAGGGTGCGCGGCGACACCCAGCCCCACTCGTTGCCCTGGGTGATCGTCAGCAGCACAGCGGTGAGCCCGGCGGCCAGTCCGAGTGCGCCCAGCCAGTCGATCGAGCCGGTAGCGCTGCGCGGCCGGTTCGGCACCAGCGAGACGACGAGCCCGATCACCAGCACGGTGAACCCCGTCGTCAGCCAGAACACCCGGTGGTAGTCGGCGTTTCCGCTCATCAGCAGGCCCACCACGACCAGGCCGGCGCCGCCGCCGAACCCCAACGTGCCCGACAGGATCGCCAGCGCCGACCCCATCCGTTCGGGTGGAAGTTCCTCCCGCAGGATCGCGATGCTGATCGGGTACAGCGCAAAGGAAGCGGCCTGCAGGACCCGCGCTGTGATCAGCAGCGCCAGCGAGGTGGTCGCCGCCGCCAGCACCGAACCGGCCAGGACCACGATGAGCACGCCGAGCAGCACCCGCTTCTTGCGGTGCAGATCGGCCAGGCGTCCGATCAGCGGTGTCATCGCGGCAGCCGCAAGCAGATTGGCTGTCACTGCCCAGCTGACGGCCACGGTCGAGGCGTCGAGTTGCTCAGCGATCACGCCCAGTACCGGGACGACTGCTGTCTGCAGAACCGCGACGGTGAGCACGACGACGCCGAGGCCGATGACCAGCAGGCGCGGTCGTCGGGCCGGGTCGTCGAGCGCGGCAGCGGATCGGTCCACGCCAATCTCGTGCACGCCCACTCCGATCGTTAGCCCGTCTGTGCTTCCCAGGCGATTATGCGCGGGGTGCCTCTGCCCACGAGCGGCGGCCGTCGCCCCGGGCGGGGGCTGTCGCAAAGCCGGTGAGTCATGGCACCTTGATCGGGGTACTGCCCAAGGGCACGGTCCCGTGCCGCCTTGACGAAAGGATCACCGATGCGTCCGTTGACCCTCGCGAAGACTGCCGGGGCTGCGTTCACCGCCGCCGCCGCGGGCGGTCTGGCCACCACCCCCGTCGTCGAGTCGCGCTGGTATCGCCGTCTGAAGAAGCCCGGCTTCCAGCCGCCGAGGTGGGCGTTCCCGGTCGCATGGAACATCCTGTACTCCGACATCGCGGTGGTCTCGGCGTCGACGATCGACACGCTCAATGACCGCGGCGACACCGAGCAGGCCCGCGCCTACAAGCGCGCACTGGCGGTGAACCTGGTGCTCAACGCCGGTTGGAGCTGGGTGTTCTTCAACCGTCGGATGCTGGGTCCGGCGGCGGCCCTGGCCGGGGTGCTGACGCTCAGCAGCGCCGACCTGGCCCGGCGGGCTGGCCAGGTGAACACGCCGGCCGGCGCGGCTCTCGCGCCGTACCCCCTGTGGTGTGCGTTCGCCACTGCGCTGTCGACGCGGATCTGGCAACTGAACCGCTGACGCCGACCGGCTACACCGCCCCGTCGGTTCTCTGTCGCCGGCCCTCCGTCGACGGGCCCCTGTGGCCGTATCTCTGTCGATGGGCCCCTGTCGACGGGGCCCTGCCGCCGCGTCGACGGGGCCCTGCCGCCGTGTCTCTGCCGCCGAGAGTGAAACCCGTGCGATTTCCCGGCCGGTTTTTCGCACAGGGCTCACAGTCGGTGACGGCGGTACCCCGATGCTGCGCGGCTCGCGGGCACGCGGCATGCTGGGCGACGTGCAGGCAACCATCGACCCGACGCCGGTGCGACGAGCGGGCCGTCCGGCAGACATCGCCGCGGCGTACGCGTTCCTGGTCTCCGAGCCGGCCGGTTCCATCACCGGCCAGATCCTCGGTGTCGACGGCGGCGGGAACACCTGAGTGCTCACTGCCTACTTCACCGCGTCCGGCGGGGGTTACGACCCCACGCCGTACGCGCAAAGTCATTGGGGTGACGATCATCTCAACGGTCCGGCCATGGTCGGACTGGCCGCGCTGGCGTTGGAGAACGAGTGCGCGACCGACGGCTTTCAGCCCGCCCGGTTGACCGTCGACCTGCTACGCGCCGCCCGCACCGCCCACACCACCGTCGGCGTCGAGGTGGTCCGCGACGGCCGGCGGGTGCACAGTGCGCAGTGTGAGGTGATGCAGAACGGCCGGGTGGTGGCTCGGGCCACGCTCGTGCGGTTCCGGACCTCCGCGCCACCGCCGGGGGACTTGTGGATGTCCGACGACGCCTTCCCCGAGCATCCCACTCCGGACGGAACACCGCCGCCCTATATCGGTAGCGACCAGGGCGGCTGGACCCGGTCGCCGGCCGGGCAGCAGAACGACTCGCGCAAGCGGTTCTTCAACGACTCGATCAGCATCGTTGCCGGACAACAGAACTCGCCGTTCGTGCGTGCGGCCACGGTGGCCGAGTCGACGAGCCTCGTGACCAATCTGGGCACCGCCGGGATCGGATACATCAACGGTGACCTCACCGTGGCACTCTCGCGACTGCCGGTCGACGACTGGCTCGGGGTACAGGCCGTCTCTCACCACTCCGCTGCGGGGATCGCGGTCGGGACGGCGACGTTGTTCGATCGCCTGGGTGCGTTCGGGTCAGGACTGACGACCGCGGTCGCCAATCCGGCCGCGCAGATCGACTTCTCCGCACGCGACTTCCGACTGGAAGGGATCAACTACGAGTAACGGCGGCGCTCAGCGACGCCAGAAGTCGAAACGGTCTCGGCCAGGACGGAAACCGGCCGCCTCGACGATGTGCACGGCCACCTCGAACTGGTCTCCGACGCGGTCGGGTCGGTGTGCGTCACTGCCGAACGAGACGGCCTGCCCGCCTTCCTGCCACCACCAGCGAATCAGTTCGACGGACGACAGCGGTGACTTGGTGTTGACCTCCAGAGCCCGCCCGGTGGGAGCCAACGCCGCGAACACGGCCCGGTAATGCTCCTCGAAGTCGGCCTCGCGGTAGGTTCCGACCCGTTCGGTGGGCCAGTACCGGCGCGGATAGTCGCAATGGGCCAGCACGCCGAACACCTGGGACTGCTCGACCAGGTCGACCAGGTCGCTCAGATAACGTTCCATCAGCTCGCGAGGGTCGTGGCGCTCGAACAGCACAGAGTTGATCGCTTCGAGTCGGCCGTCGACGGCGATGCCGTGCAAGCTACCCAACACCCGGTCGAAGACTCCGGCGCTCAGCACGCGAGCCACACTGGCCGAGAAGTAGTGCGGCTCACCGGCTTCGATGCCCGACCAGATGCGCAGTGTCGGAAACATCTCACGGCAGCGCTCGATGTTCTCGGCATAACCGGCGGGATCGAACGGTGCCACCCCCGGCCGGTCGCCGACCTTGACGTCCGCCGACCCGCCGTAGCCACGGTCGCCATCGCCCCACTCCGTGAAGTCGACGTGCTCGGTGAACGCCACCGCCGGGATGCCCCGCCGGATCGCGGACTCGCACTCTCGCTCCATCGTCGCCGTCTCGGCGGTGTCCCACGACCATCGGGAATGCACGTGGTTGTCGGCGGGCAGCATCGCGTCGATCGTCGCACGCGCGTACCCGCCCTGCCCGGCCGGCCTCAGCTGCTGTGCTCGGCGGCTTCCGCCTGGATGCGGTCGAACTGGGCGGCCATGGCCTCGGACAATGCGGTGGCGCCGGACAACGGGCGCACCATGACCATGAAGTCGTCGATCAATCCGGCTTCGTTGACATGGATGAAGTCGCAGCCGGTGACTTTCTTGCCTGCCACGGTCGCCTCGAAGACGAGAGCATGGTCGCGTCCGCCGCTGTCGGTGATCTCCCGGACGTAGCGGAAGTCCTCGAAGACCCGCATCACCCCCCGCAGGATCGCCGCGGTGATGGGCTTTCCGGGATAGGGCTTGAAGGCGACGGGACTGGTGAACACCACGTCGTCGGCCAGCAGGGCCGCCATCGCGTCGGTGTCCCGAGCTTCCACGGCTTCACGAAACGACTGCACCATGCACCTCTCGTTCGTTCGGGCCTCGCCACGAGGGCGTGGTCCGCGTTGATCCGGACTGACGTGACGCAGATTACGCCACAGATTTTCGCGAACCGCGGGCACCGTTTGCGGTGACAGCCGGCTGACGGGGTGCACCGTTGTCATTGTCGCGCCGGAACAAGACACCGAGTTGCCAGCGGCCCGGCGAGGCTGCGCGATGTCCTCGTCGTGACCAACCATGTGCGGCGTCGTTCGCCTAACGTGCCGCCCATGGCGAAGATGATGGCGTTGAGCAAGGTCAACGGGCCGATGGGAGTGTTCGTCTTCCGCGTCGTGCTCGGATTCCTGTTCGCTTCGCACGGAACGGTGAAACTGTTCGGTTGGCCTCCGGATGGGGGCACGCTGGCGGCGACAGGTGCGTGGCCGTCGTGGTGGGCCGGACTGATCGAATTGGTCGCCGGACTTCTGGTGATGGCCGGATTGTTCACCCGCGCAGCCGCTTTCCTCGCGTCGGGGACCATGGCGGTGGCCTATTTCTGGCGACACCAGCCCGATGCGCTGTTGCCGATTCAGAACGGCGGCGAGTCGGCCGCGCTGTACTGCTTCGCATTCCTGTTGCTGGTGTTCACCGGCGGCGGGGCCTGGGCGGCCGATGATCTGCGCCGGCGCGGGATGACTCATCCCACGCCGCGGGAGGCGACGACCTGAGTCGGTCCTCGTCAGTCCCGGTCCGAACTGCGCCGCTCGGCGATCGCCGTCAACCGCCACGTGGTTTCGCGGTTGCGGGGGATCACGGCGGCCAACGCGGCAGCCCGCGGCAACCAGCTCAAGGGTGGAGACAGCGGTACCTCGGCCATTTCCACCCGGCAGCCGCCGTCGTCGAGGTCGCTCAACCGCAACGTGATCCGCGCGGCGCCCAACGGCCTGCCCTTGGCGATCAGCACGAGCTTGTTCATCGGAACGCAGACGTCGACCCTGGTGCTATCGTTGATGACCAGCGGCCACACGCCCACGGAATGATGGATGACGCTGCCCGGTTGCGGCCAGTTGGGGTCCACCGCCCGCATCCGGGAGTTGCCCACCACCCACTGCGAGTACGTCCACCCGTCAGCGATGACGTCCCAGACCTGTCGGCGGGACGCCGAGGTGTCGCGCCGCACGATCAGGGGATGTCGGCTCTCGTCCGGATCCTCGCTCACCGCAGTGCAATACCCCTGCCGCAGGGGGCCAAACACCGCGGCCGGACGAGCACCCCGGGGTCAGGTCGACACGAACATGGTGGTTGCATGGTGGAAGGCACCGACAGCCCGCGTTTCGAGGAGAGTTCTGCATGCCCCAGGCCGCCGGGTGGCGTGGTGATCCCCTGTGGCTGGCCGATGTGCTGCGGGCCGAAGGTCTCGACGTGGCAGAGTTCGTGGGCTGGCGCGGGCGGGGCCACGGCGACTTCCACGACATCCGCGGGATCATGGTGCATCACACCGGATCGGATTTCGCGACCGCTGCCTCGATCGCCTACGGGCGCCCGGATCTGCCGGGCCCGCTGTCGCAGGTTCACATCGGCCGCACCGGCACGGTGACCGTCGTGGCGGCGGGCGTGGCCTGGCACGCGGGGATCGGCATGTACCCGTGGCTGCCCGTCAACATGGGCAACTGGCACACCATCGGTATCGAATGTGCGAACTCGGGGACCGCTCCGTGGGCGCCGCACCGCCAGAACTGGCCCGACGCTCAGTACTTTGCGCTGGTGAACAGCTGTGCGGCGATCTGCCGGCGCCTTGGGGTGCCGGCAGCCCGGACCATCGGCCACAAGGAGTACGGCGGTCGGGCCCAGGGCAAGTGGGATCCCGGGGCCATCGACATGGATCGGCTTCGACTCGACGTCGCGCGCCAGATCGGTGCCGTCCCCCGCGCGACGTCTCCTCGGCCGGCGGTGCCGGTCGGCAGATTCGCCGACGTGCTGCTCTACCGCGGTACCCGAGGGCCGCAGGTGGCCGAACTGCAGCGCCGGTTGAAGTTCGCCTACGCGTCCTACGCCGGTGGTTTGGAGATCAACGGTGAGTTCGACGCCGCAACCGAGGAGGCCGTACGTGAATTCCAGCGTCGGACACCGGGGCTACACGTCGACGGCATTGTCGGGCCGGCCACGGCGGCCGCACTCGAGCTGCGTCTGATCGGCATCGACCTGTGATCAGTCTCCGGCTCGGGTCACCGTGACGGGGATGCCGTTGAGGGCGCCGTTGCCCGACGGTTCGTCGAGGAAATCCGGCGGCGAGAGGATGTTGGTGTTCACCCCTGGGGAACCGTTGGCAACGGTCAGTCGGGTGCCCGGCTTGCCGTGTCCCCACCCGTGGGGCATCGACACCACCCCCGGCTTGATCGCCTCGGTCACCTCGAGGGGAACGTCGATGCGTCCACCCGCCGAGGTCACCGCCACCAGGTCACCGTCGTGCAGGCCGTGCCGCGCGGCGTCGTCGCGGTGCATCAGCAGCGTGCAGCGGTCCCTGCCCTTCATCAACGCCCCGACGTTGTGCAGCCACGAGTTGTTCGACCGCAGATGTCGTCGGCTGACCAGCACGAGGTCATCGGGCTGGCGGCGGAGCCGGCGGGCCAGCCTGGGCAGGTCGTCGAGCAGATAGGCTGGGGCCAGCCGGATCTTGGCGTCCGAGGTGCCGAGCACCTCCGGTATTCGGGGCACCATCGGGCCGAAGTTGATGCCATCCGGCGCCGCTTTGAGCTTGGCCAGTGTCAGACCGTCGGGGTCGCGCCCGTAGTGGTCGCCGAAGGGGCCGGTGCGCAGCGTCAGGTCGAGGATGCGCTCGGGGCCGCCGTGGTCGTAGTGGGTCCGCACCTCGGCTCCGTCGAGTCCCTGGGTGAAGCACAAATAGTCGAAGAACCCGTCGTCGATGGCGGAGACGTCGACGTGTTCGGCGGGGGTGCCGGTGCACAATCCGGTGAGCCGGATCAGGATCTCCCACTCGTCGGGGGCATCCGGGTCTGGTTTGGTGAACACCGATGCTGAGTAGTTCGCCACGCTGTTGATGGCGAAGTTCAGGATCAGATCGTCGTGGTGTGGCTGTTCCAGCGGAGACGCGCCGGGCAGAATGACGTCGGCGTGCCGTGTGGTCTCGTTGAGCCACAGGTCGATCGCGATCATCGCGTCCAGCCCGGGAAGCACCTCGTCGAGCTTGTGTCCGGCCGGAGTGGACAACACCGGGTTGCCCGCCACGGTGATCAACGCCCGGATCTGACCGTCGCCGGGGGTGGCGATCTCCTCGGCCAGGCAGGACACCGGAACCTGTCCCAGTACCTCCTTGGCTCCGCGCACCCGGGTCCGGAATCGCCCGAAATCGGCTGCGCCGTCTTCCAATCCGGGAATCGGCTGAACGGTCACCGACCATGCCGACGGGGTCGGGAACATGGCCCCGCCGGCGACGTCGAAGTGCCCGGTCAGGATGTTGACGACGTCGACGAGCCAACTGGCCAGGCTGCCGAACTCCTGGTTACACGTTCCGATGCGCCCGTACACGACAGCGCGGCGCGTACCGGCGAGTTCGCGCGCCAGCTGCCGAATCCGGTCGACGGCGACACCCGTGACGTCGCTGACGCGCTCCGGCGGCCAGTCGGCCACAACGGTACGGAGCGTCTCTAGTCCATCGAGGTGGGGTTCCAGCGCGCCGAGGTCGACCAGGTCTTCGGCGAACAGGGTGTGGCACACGGCCAGCAGCAACGCGGCGTCGGTGCCCGGGTTGATCGGCAACCATTCGTCGGCGCGCTCGGCGGTCCGGGTTCTCACCGGGTCCACGACGATCACCCTGCCACGCTCGCTGATCGAACGGATCAGGTCCATCACATCGGGGGCGGCGAGCAGCGAGCCCTGTGATGCGGCCGGATTGGCACCCATCACGACCAGCAGATCGGTGCGTTCCAGGTCCGGTACCGGGAAGCTCCACCAGCCGCCGTACATCAGATGCGAAGACAGGTTCTTCGGCCACTGGTCGACGGTGCCGGGAGAGTAGGTCAGGGGCATGCCCGACATGCCGAGAAGGACCGCGCTGTAGCGCGCCAGCGAGAACGAATGCGCCAGCGGATTGCCGGTGTACGCGGTGACGGCGCTGATGCCGTACCGGTCGATCACGGGGGCGAGCAGTTCGGTGCAGCGCCGGAACGCGGTGTCCCAGTCGACCTCGTGCCACTGCCCGTCGACCTTGATCATCGGGCGACGGATCCGGTCCGGATCCTCGTGCACCGCGCCCAGCGAGGCGCCCTTGGGGCAGATGTGACCCCGGCTCCAGACGTCGTCGCGGTTGGGTCGGATGGAGGCGACCTGACCGTCCTCGACGTGGACTTCCAGCCCGCACATCGCCTCACACAGGGGGCAGGTGTAGAGGTGGAGGCCGTCCTCGCCGACTCCCGCGAGATCGTGAACGTCATGAGCCATCGCCGGGTGCCTCGATTCGTACTGCTGTGACGAGCTGTAACGACAAACAGTTGTGACACACTGTAACGATTCCGCGGCTGCCGAGGGGGGGAATTCCGTGCGCAACGTCCCCGCCGCGCGGCGGCCCCATCGAGGCTCACGCCGCGACCCCGACATCGACGCCGCCGTCCTCGACGCGACCCGACGCCTCCTGGTGACGCGCGGATACGCTGCCACGTCGATCGACCTGATCGCCATCACCGCGAAGGTGAGCAGGCCGGCGATCTACCGGCGCTGGCGCACCAAAGCCCATCTCGTGCACGAGGCGGCTTTCCCCGATCTGGGCCCCGACCAGGCACATGACGACGTCGCCGGTGAGATCGCCCGGCTGTGCCGCGGGGCGTTGGCGATGTACGCCGATCCCGTGGTGCGCGAAGCGGTTCCGGGTCTGCTGCACGATCTGAGCGCCGAACCGGCGATGCGGCGCCTGATCCACGACCGGCTGGAAGCCGCAGCGAGACGGCAACTGGCGGCGCAATTGGCCGACGGCGTCAGCGACGGCGCCGTCCGCCCGACCGTCGACGCCGACACGGTGATGGACGCCATCGCGGGCGCCGCCTGGTACGCGGTGTGTGTGCGCAATGTGACCGACCTCGACACCGCCGCTACCGCGTTGGCGGACCTGGTCTCATGTGGAGTGCTGTCCCGCTGACGGCACAGTCAGAGTCGGCCGACCCGCTCGAGTCCGGCCACCGTGTCGGCGATGGTTTCGGCGGGATCGCGCTGGACGATGCCGAGTTCTTCCTCGCTGGGCCGGTCGTCGGAGGTGGGCATCTGGGTGTAGTACTGCATCGCCGCGGAGTTGATGGGGGTTTCGACCGGCAGATACGGGCCCACGACGTCGAGGAGTCGGCCGGCGCTGCGTAACGCCACGTCGGGCACCGGGAAGACCGCCAGAGACTTGCCCGCCGCGGCGCCGATCATCGAGGCCAACCGGTCCACGCTGACCCGCTGGCCGCCGGCCATGTAGCGGCGGGCGCCGTGGCCGGGTTCGAGCAGCGCGACGTGTAGCGCCGCCAGGTCCCGCACGTCGATGACGATCCACGCGGCGCCGCGGCCGGGGACCCCGTGCATCTTCACCGCCGCCTCGACTCCCTCGGCCGCCTCGCCGAACTGGTCGCCGGCCGGCGGACCGAGCACCATGCCGGGGTAGGTGATGGCCACCGGCGCTCCGCCGTCCTGCAGGCCGCGGGCATACGCCTCCACTGCCGCCTTGGACCGGCCGTAGCCGTCGCTGCCGCCGACGACGGGCAGATCGGCATGCAGCACGTCCAACCCGGGTCGGAACAGTGCCGTGAAGCTGGACACGTGCACGATCGGGTCGATGCCGGCCGCTGCGGCGCCGCCGAGGATGTTGCGGGCGCCCTCGAGGTTGGTGTGCAACATTTCGTCGGCGCGGTCGGGGTCGGTGGAAACCATTGCCGCACAGTGGATCACAGCGTCACATCCGTCCAGCGCCTGTGCGGTGGTCGAGCCGTCGGCGATGTCACCGATCACGTGGTCGGCGATGTCGGCCCCGATCTTCTCCGCGCTGGTGCTCAGCCGGCCCACGTTGCGCACCAGGAAACGCACCTCATGTCCCGCATCCTGTGCGGCTTTCGCGGTCCATGCGCCGACGAAGCCGGTGCCGCCGGTGATCAGTACCTTCATCTGCCCTCCACGTCTCGCCGGTCGGAAACTACCCGATCGCCGGCGATCCGAATCCCGCACCGTCAGTGCTCAACGGCCTACAGTGTCGCCATGGGGGAGCGAGCCGGTGTGCCGACCGGATATGACCGACCGCGGGTTGATCCGGGAGCACTGGCTCTGGCGACCGTCGCGGGCGCCGTCGCCTTCATCCTCGGGCCCGGCGAGTGGGATCTGCTCGCCGTGGTGGTCGGGTTGATGCTGCTGTTCATTCTGTTGGCGCACCATCTCGCCGCGCCGGCGGAGCGGACGCCGCGCGCATACCTGCTGCGCGCGGCCTTCGGCGCCACCACCGGGCTGGCGTTCTGTATCGCGGTGGCGCCGGCCATCCAGTACCTGATCGTCACACCGTTCTTCCACGCCGAGAGCGACGAAGGGTTCTCCGAGGACGCCTGGCACACCACGCTGGCGCTTTCGGTGCTGTGGTTCCTGTGTGCCGGAGTTCTGGCCACGCTGGAGCCCCGCATCGCGCGATGGCTGGACCGACCGCGACCGAAGGGGTCGTCCCCCGACCACTGACCGGCCCTGCTTGACGGCCGTCAACTTTTTCGTGCGATCCGCCCGTCGCGGCGTCGCGGCTGCTATACGTTGGCGCGGTGTCGTCGTCGCTGCGCCCCCCTCTGATCGAACGTCCCACCGATCTCACCGCCGACCGGCTGACCGACATCCTCGGCGGGGCCGCGGTGCGCGATTTCACCGTCGAGCGGATCGGCACCGGACAGATGAGCGAGTGTTACCGCGTCGCCCTGACCTACGCCGACGGCCAGACCGGGCCGGCTTCGGTGGTGCTCAAGGTCGCCGCAGCCGACCCCAGCAGCCGTCAGACGGGGCTGGCGATGGGCCTCTACGAGCGGGAGGTCGACTTCTACACCACCATCGCCCCGGGGCTGGGCGGACCGATCGCGCCGTGCCACCACGCGGCCTACGACCCCGCGACCGGTGCCTTCGACCTCGTGCTCGGTGACGCCGCGCCGGCGACCGTCGGCGACGAAATCAGCGGCGCCACCGCAGAACAAGCGCGACTGGCGCTGAGCCAGCTCGCTCTCGTACACGGCCCGCTGCTCGACGACCAGACGCTGGCAGCCAACGACCGGTTCAATCGGGAGTCGCCGGTGAACCAGGCGCTGATCACCGCGCTGTACGCCGGATTCATCGAGCGTTATCGCGACCAGATCGCTGAGCAGCACCGGGAGGTCTGCGAACGGCTGGTCCAGAGCTTCGACGCCTACCTGGCCGCCGAAGCCGAGCGCGACGGCCCGCGCGGCCTGGTCCACGGCGACTACCGGCTCGACAACATGCTGTTCGGCCAGGCCGGCGCCGACCGGCCGCTGACCGTCGTGGACTGGCAGACCGTCACCTGGGGGCCGGCGTTCACCGACGTCGCCTATTTCCTGGGCTGTGCACTGCCGATCGAGCGGCGCCGGGAACACTACGACACGTTGCTGGCCGCGTACACCGAGGCACTGGGACCCGCTGCCGGCGTGACTGTCGACGACGTGCGGGAAGGTGTACGCCGCCAGAGCTTCTTCGGTGTTCTGATGTCGATCGTGTCGCCCATGCTCGTCGCGCGCACCGAGCGCGGTGACCAGATGTTCATGGCGATGATCGCGCGTCACTGCCAGCATGTCCTCGACACCGACGCGCTGGCGATCCTGCCGCACCCGGCGCGGCCGGAGCCGCTGCGGCCCGGCGCCGACGACGAGGACAGCCACCCGCCGGGCGACGAACCGCTGTGGAGCGAGAGCTGGTACTTCGACTTCGCCGATCCCCGCCAGGACCTGGGCGGCTGGATCCGCCTCGGACTGATCCCGAACCAGCGACACGCGTGGATCAATGCGCTGCTGTGCGGTCCCGGCATGCCGACCATCGCGGTGCTCGACTTCGAGGTCGCCCTGCCCGACGACCACACCCAGGTGCGCACCAACGACACCGAGATCCGCATGCAGGCCGTCGAGCCGCTGCGCACGTTCCGGGTCACCGTCCGAGCCCAGGGGCAGGCGCACGACGACCCGGCTGCGCTGCTGCGGGGGGAGGCGGGCCGGCCGGTCGCCGTCGACCTCGACCTCACCTGGAGCACCGACGGCGTCCCCTACCAATACCGGGTGTCGCCCCGGTACGAGATTCCCTGTCTGGTCACCGGTTCGGTCACCGCCGACGGACGCACAACCGCGCTGGCGCGGGTACAGGGCCAACGCGACCATTCGTGGGCCCCGCGGGACTGGTGGGCGATGGACTGGGTGTGGAGTGCGCTGCACCTCGACGACGGCACCCATCTGCACGGCGTCGACATCCGCATCCCCGGCATGCCGCCGCTGGCGGTGGGATATGTGCAGCAACCCGGACAGCCACTGGTCGAACTCGAGCAGATCTCGACCAGCGAGACGTTCGCACCCGACGGGCTGCCGCTGACCGCGCAACTCGGCTTCGCCGACCTCACCGTGGACATCACGCTGCGAGGCCACGCCCCGGTGCTGCTGAGCTCACCCGACGGCCGCCTGAGCCGTTTTCCGCGGGCGTGGGGCACCGTCGAAACCGCCGACGGCCGCACCGGCGTGGGCTGGATCGAGTGGAACCAGAACCAGTCATGAGGTCGAAGAAAAGGCGCGGGCAAAAACGGCAAAAATGAGAGACCGAAAGCCGCAACCTCTGTGGCCTCTCGGGTGAACCGCACGAATGCGGGGTCCGCGCCTACCGAAAACGTTAGGCGGGGAGAGGTGCTCACCGCAAGTTCCGCGAGCGGACCAGTGAGGTGAGCCCGAACTGCTGATACAGCGTCGAGGGCGAGAGCGTGCGGAAACCACGAACCCCCGCTGACCTGGTGGCCGCCTGCGCGATCTTGCGGGCGATGCGATAGTCCAGGTCCTTCAAGACGCCCCGATCGGTCGTTGCGTCCAGCAACGCCGCCAGCCCGGCGACGGCGAAGGGACTCGCCGGATCCAGCATGACGTTGGTCGCCGCTACCAGATGCGCTGCCCGCTGGTCGACAGGCAACGACGACACCGCAGGGGAGACACCGTCGATGCGAGTGGCGATTCGAGCGATGAAGCGCCGAAGACGTGCCGGGCTCAGTGAAACGGTGCCCGCAGCCGTGACTGTCAGGCCCAGGCAGTCGACGCGGTCACGTCCCCGATACGACGGATCCATGGCGCAGGTCCGGCCGTGGGCGCACAGTGCGGTGCGCTGTTCTTTGGGAAGCGCGCGTCGCACACCCAGGTTTTCGGTCGACGTGTCGATTCGTGCGTCTGCGTCCTGGATGGCCGCGAGATCGTGGTGGGCGATGAGGAAGTCGTCGTTGTAGCGCGCGTAGAAGACACCCTCGATGCTGAGGATCGACTGATCCATCGGTAGGGCAGCAAGGTTGCCCAGCACCGGTACGAGCGGAGTTCCCATCGCGATGCCGTTGACCCGGGTGAACTGTGCTCCGTCGGACTCGCGTACCACCGGGCGGACCAGGGCGGTGATGAGATCCCATGTCCGAGAGTCGATTTCTCCGTTCGCACTGCCTAGCGACGCGACGAGCCGCAGCGTCTGCCACAGCGCTGCATCGGGGCCGACCGGTAGGTGATCGCCGTACTTCTCGAAATCGGACTGCAGTACGTAGATCGGTCCGCCGTGGGGTCCGACCCGCTTGCGGTGGGCGCGGACGTACGCGCCGAACGCCTGCATGGCCCCGAGGTTCGTCAACCCGGGTAGGTAGGAGTACACGCCCGGTAGACCGTGACAGCGCGCGTTGTGCGACAGCAGCGTGAACAGCGCCGAGCCGACGACGTGATCGATGAAGGTCGCTTGATGAGCGGCCCGGCGTTTACCGTCGGTCTCGAGATACCAGAGGTCGACCGGCTGGGGGCGATAGCTGCCGTTGTCGATGCTGGCAGCTATTGCGCGCGACAGCGCCCGGCGGTCGGTCGCGGCGGCGAAGTACGTGACCCCTGTAGCGGCCTGGGCGAAACCCAGCCCGCGCGCGTTGCGTTTGATGAAGATCCGAAGGATGGCCTCGTCGTACGTCGCGGGGTCGGACAATCTCGCCCGGATGTCAAACGGCTCAGCGGACATGGTGTACGCCGTGTGCCGGCCACCCACCCAGTCGCCACGTCTTCAACGTGTGCAGCCACCTGCGGAACTGCTCGGGACCGGGGTCGGGCGGCAGGAGAAAGACCACCTCCACCTTGTTGTGGTGAAATATCGGCGACAGCCACCGCCCCGCGACCGGCACAATCAGGGCGTCGTCGTCCAAGCTGCGTATCGCTGCGGGAAGAAGTCCGACCAGCAGATCGGGGTCCAGTGAGCGCATGGTCCGCGCGCCCGCGCGGGTCTGAACGTTGGCTACGAAGCCCCCGGGAAAGATCTGCAGGAACTCGGCGCGGAGGACCTCGGGACTTGCGGGTGCCCTGGGCGTTCCGTCGACGGGTTGCAGCCAGCCGTCGGCCACGATGCGATCGAGCGCGGCGGGTCCGTGAGGCGCCGCCTCGTGCCAGTAGCGGCCGCGATTGGCCGCGCCCCCGGTCAGCGCCTGGACGAGAAGGTGCGGTGCCTGCTCATCGTGCGAGGGCTGGTCGACATAGAAGATCAACGTCGTCGCCGAACAGAAGGCCAAGCATCCGCCATCGGCCACGGTGAGGCGCATCATCTCGACCGCTGCACGCCGCTCGCGGGCCGGAATCCACTCGGGTATCGAGATTGTTCCGACTCGTACCGGTCCTGTCTTGGCGGCAAGTGCTCGGATCCAGTCACCGAGCGGCAATTGAGGCGGTCGGGGCGGGATACGATCTCCGAAGTGCTGCAGGTTGATGTGCACGATCAGCAGCGCGATCATCGCCGCGGTGATCTCGACGAGGTCGGAGGCGGGATTGGGGTCGAGCCAGACCAGCAGGAACAGTACCGCCGACACGGCGACGGTGGCATTGAGGGCGCGGAACCGGCCCTCTGCGAACAGGCGGATCTGGTAGGTACCGATCAGGCCGCGCACCACGAACAGCGGCAGCAGCGCGAGCAGGAAACTGAAGGGTATGCCGGGCAGCACGAACAGTCCCAGCGCCACCGCCAAAGCCCAGAACACTGCGGTGATCACCGGTGTGATGGTGAGCAATCTGTGAAAGAACCACACCCGGTATTCGCGCAGTGCCGGCAGGCGGCGCAACCGGACGAAATCGAAATAGAACACCGCGGTGGCCTCGTAGGCGCCGCGGAACAACGGCAGCACCAGGTAGAAGAACTGGAACGCGTCGATCTCCCGCCAGGTCTGCAGTCCGGCGGTCAGATCGATGGCCCGGGTGTTCGTGCCGTAGATCCCGGCGATGACGAGTACTGCCACTGCGTCGAGTCGCAGACCCAGACCGGCCAGTGTCGCCTCACCGCCTTCGCGCAACGGAATAGAGGGGAGCGACACCCGAATAGGTCGCGCCGCAGCAAGATTCGGTGACAGCCCGGTCAGCCGGTAGAGCCGCAGGGTGTAGTGCACCGTGATCCAAATCGACGCGGCGTTGGATACGACGATCGCGAGGACCACCGCGGCGGTCGGGTAGTAGAGAACACCGAGACCGAGGACCGTCAGCTGCAGCAGGTTTGGGGCGAACAGTGACCACAGCGGTCTGTAGATGCGCCGGGTGGCATACATCCCCGAATGGAGTACCCGAACCGGCGATCTCAGCGCGACCTCAATGATGACGAGGAACGCGTAGAGCGTTGCCACCGGGTTACCGTCGCGGGGAAGCAACATCACCAGCAGCGCTGTCGCCATGAGGGTGGCGGCTCCCGCCACCAGCACCGACAGGACGAGCCAGGCGCCGATCTCCCGCTGCGCTGACTGCCTGTCCCCGATCCGGGCGAACGCGCGGAGTCGCTCGCGCATCACTTCGAGCAGACCCCACCAGGCGCCGCCAACGAGCAGACCGCCGACCCGCAGGATCATCACCGTGAACGCCGCCAACCCGCCCAGGCTGCTGAGAATGATCAAGAACTCCGCGACGTGCAGCACGAACGTGGTGGCATCCAGCAGGAGCGCATAACGAAGGCGATAACGGAAGTACGCGAACATCTTTCCGGTGAGCAGACACGAATACAGTGACACCGCTCGGGTGGTGCTCCGCCCGGTCCGATCCAGCCAGCGGTCGATGTCGTTCATCAGAAGCCCTGTTGCGGCGACGACAACTCGTAGTGACCTTTCACTGGCGATCGCTCCAACATCGAGACGGTCCTGTGGGAGGCTGATGTGCCTGGGCGGGATGGGCGCGCCCTGGTCCGTCCCGATAGGAGAAGGGTGCCCGATGCAGCGCGGTGACGCCGCCGTATTGTCGATATCGGCCGTTCTGGCCGCTGTCGTGATCTGCGCGGTTTCGTTCAGCGTTCTGGTCCTCGACCGGGAATCCACGACGCTGGTGTCGCGCAACACGACATCGAGCTGGCTGGTGGTGACCTGGGGAGCGGGCTTCTGCGCTGCCGAGCCCTCGAACCAGGCCTGCCGCTCCGGCGAGATACAGCGACTCGGTCCAACCCTGATTCTGCACGGACTGTGGCCTCAACCATCTGAGAACCAGTACTGCGGGGTCTCTCTGATGCTCGCGGAGCGGGTGCGCCGGGGGGATGAGGGGTTGCCGACGGTGCCGCTGACCGCCGGCGTGCGCTCGGAGCTCTCGGCCACGATGGCCGACTCTGCGACGTTGGTGACCCACGAGTGGTACGCGCACGGCACGTGCTCGGGCGTGCGGGCCGACGTCTATTTCGGCGATGCGGTGACACTCACGCACGCCGTGAGACAGGTACTCGATCCGGTGTTCCGGCAGGCGTCGGGAGGTCATCTGACTCTGGCGACGGTCCGCAGCCGCGTCGACGATCAACTCGGCGCGGGCACAGGGCAACGGGTCGGGCTGAGCTGCCGCAGACAGATCAGGACAGGCACCTTGGTGGTCGATGTCCGGCTGTCGCTGCCCCCGGTGGCCGCCATGCGCACCGCCGACGGACGTCTGAGTCTGCCCGCCCTGCTGCGGGCGGCGCCCCCGATCCACTCACCCTGCCAGCAGGGACGCGTGGCGTGACCAGGGTTACCTGGGTACGCACGGGGTGAGCGGACACGACCGCAGCAGCGACCATCTGCGGTCTCCTGGCGGTGTGGCCACCGCGGGACGCGAGCGGTCATCGGCGGTCACGAGGGCCCCATGGTCGGTGGAATCGCTGCCGCGCCGACGGAGCGTGTGCTCGGCAGTAGGCACCCGCGGTCGTCGGCAACCAGCCCAGGTCGACGAGCACTTCGTTGAGCAAACGCCGTGCGATCAGCGCATCCCGCGGCGTGTGTCCCACCTGTGTGGAAGACAGGGTGACGAGCTGCTGACAGCTACTGCACTGGATATCGAATTCGATAACGAGGCTTGGCAATTGAGCACTTCTCAGCGTCTCGTCGCTGACAGGGACAGGCGCCTGTGCCGATCGGGGAAGTATATCGTGGCTGCAGCAGCGCCGCTCGTCGTGGCAGTGGTGGGCAACGGGAAGGCGAGTTTGTCACGATACTGGTAGGACTCCACCAGCACACCGGTGTCGTCGGCGCACTCGACGACCACGTCCGCCCCGCGGGGCAGGGGGAACGCGCGTGACAGTAGTCGCCATCTATCTCGTCATCACCTTCGGACTCGGCGGGCTCGCCCTGGCGGTCCGGCTGCCGCCATTGGTGGGGTTCCTGGCGGCAGGCTTCGTCATCAACGCCCTCGACGTCGCGGAGGTGCCGCAACTGGACGTGCTGGCCGACCTGGGTGTCACGCTTCTGCTGTTCGCCATCGGCCTCAAGCTCGACGTCCGGATACTGTTGCGCCGCGAGGTGTGGTTGACCACCTCGGTGCACATGCTGATCAGCGTCGCGCTCGGTGTCGCCGCGCTGTGGCTGGCTGCCGTTGCCGGCGTGGCGATGCTCGTCGGACAGAGCATGCAGACCATCGCGTTGTTGGCGTTCGCGTTGTCCTTCTCCAGCACCGTGTTCGTGGTCAAGGTGCTCGAGGAGCGCGGTGAGTCGCATGCGCTCTACGGCCGCGTCGCCATCGGCATCCTCGTCATGCAGGACATCATCGCCGTGGTGTTCCTGACCGCCACCAGCGGGCATCTGCCCAGCCCGTGGGCGTTGGCGCTGGTGGGCCTGTGGCCCCTGACCCGCATTCTGCGCAAGGTGTGGAGCCGGCTGGGCCACGGTGAAATGCAGTCACTGTTCGGCATCGTCATGGCGCTGGTGCCCGGTTATGCGTTGTTCACCGCGGTCGGGCTCAAGGGTGACCTGGGCGCGCTGATCATGGGGGTGCTGCTCGCCTCCCATCCGGCGTCGTCCGAGCTGGCCCGTTCGCTGTTTCACATCAAGGAGCTGCTGCTGGTCGGTTTCTTCGTCTCGATCGGCCTGACCGGACTGCCGGACCTGCCCACCATCGCCGTCGCGGTGCTGATGGTGCTGTTGCTGCCGTTGAAGGCGGGCGGGTACATCGCTCTGCTGACCATGATGAAACTGCGGCACCGAACCGCGATCCTGGCTGGGTTGAGCCTGATGAACTACTCGGAATTCGGGCTGATCGTCGTGTCGGTGGGGGTATCGGTCGGACTGCTGGCCGAAGCCTGGCTGGTGGAGATGTCGATCGCGGTGGCGCTGAGCTTCGTGGTTTCGGCACTGGTCAATGGCCGCGGGCACCTGATGGTCGAGAAGATCGCCACGCGGCTGCCGGCGCAGAACGAGGACACGCTGCACCCCGAGGAACGCTCCGGCGACGCCAGTGACGCCGAGGTCGTGGTCATCGGCATGGGCCGGGTGGGCTATGCCGCCTATCAGCGCCTGACGGACCACTATGGGCTACGGGTCGTCGGCGTGGACTACGACGGGCCGCGGATTGGTCGCCTCGACGAGCAGGGCCTGCGGGTCATCGAGGGCGACGCCACCGATCTGCATTTCTGGAACCAGCTGCAACGATCTGACTCGGTGCGGATGGCCGTGCTTGCGATGCCGAGGCACGGCGCCAATGTCACCGCGTTGGAATGCCTGCGTGAGTCGGGGTTCAGCGGCACTGTAGCAGCGGTCGCGCGCTATGACGACGAAGTGGCATGGGCCAAGGAGCATGGCGTCGACATCGCGTTCAACGTCTACGCCGGTGCCGGGCTGGAGTTGGCCGATCAGGTTGCCGGCGGTGAGCGTGAACGCCAGTCAGGCGACGGCCATCCCGATGAAGTACGACCCGAGTAGGGCGGCGCCGAGCAGCAGGACCCAGACGTCGGTGAGGCGACGAAGCAACGCCGGGGCGTGACGGACCTCCATGAACTCCCGGAAGATGATGCGCACCTTCACCAGAGCGATCAGGATGGCGGTGACGGTGACGACCGTGCTGGCGCGCAGCGTGCCCGACTCATCGACTGTGTGGTCCATCCAGACATACACCAGCGTCATGGCGGTCGAGATGGCCCAGACGAGCAACAGCCTTGTGGAGTTCCTAGGGGTCATGGCTTCACCTCACGACTCGATCGGTCCGACGGTCCAGTACGACTGACGGCTGGGTTCATCTCACGACTGGGTTCATCTCACGACGTAGAGCAGCGCGAAGATCAGCACCCAGAGGAAATCAACCGTGTGCCAGTAGGTCGCTCCTGTCTCGACCAACTGCTGGGAGCGTCGCCCCGGACCCCACAGCTGGTAGACGACGACGCCGAGTACGACGAAGCCGATCAGCAGATGGATGAAGTGGATCGCGGTCAGAAAGTAGTAGTGCTGGAAGAACTCGTTGGTGGTGAAGGTGTTGCCCATGCGGATCTCGGTGACCCACTCGGTCACCTTGGCCGCCGCGAACACCACTCCGAAGCCGATGGCCAGGAACGCATTCCTCAGGGCTGACCGATAGGCACCCGCGCGCGAGGCCTGCACACACCGCGCGATCGCCCAGGAACCCAGCAGCAGCGCGATCGTGTTGAACACGCCGAAGCGCAGGTCGAGATCGCCCTGCGCCCGCAGGAAAAGCTCCTCGTTCTGGGTGCGCGTCACCAGATAGACCGAGAAGTAGCCGGTGAACAGCAGCGTCTCGAACAGCACGAACATCCACATGTCGGGCTGACCGGGCACGAATTCGCGTCTGCTGCGCTCCCGCGCCTCGAGGCTTGTACTCATCGGGCGGCCTCGACCGGGTCGCGGTGGTCGATGGTGTCCTCGGGGCCGGGGTCCGGCAGCGGTCCCGTGTCGAAGTCCTCACGCTCGATCATCCTGCGTAACAGCACGATGAACACGCAGGTGTAGAACGCGAACACGAAAACGTTGATCCACCAGGCGATCGCGCCGTGCCAGGCGAACGCGCCGCGCTGGAACATCCATGCGGGCGCCACCACGACCTCGGTGAGGGCGTTGCACAGGTTGAGGTATCCGAACCACTTGGGGAAGATCCCGTTGCGGTCCAGCAGGATCGCCACCATCCACACCAGCGAACCGATCAGGAACACGCCCATGGTTCCGCTGAAGGACAGAAAGGCAAAGTCGTACAGCCACATGACGACGGCCGGATCGCGGTCGGGCCGCAGCGCGCCGACCGTCATCGCGATGGCCATCACCAGCATCCCCGGCACCGCGGCCAACGCGTACATGATCATGTACGAGTAGGCGAAGACCGGGCTGACCGACATGCGCCGCATCGAGTAGGCGAGCAGCGCATTCATCGGTCCGCACATGCCCGCCACGAGGAACACGGCACCGAATCCGGCGAGCAGTCCCAGATGGTGGTCGGTGAACCAGGCGACGACCGTCGGAGTGTCCCAGCCGGGGCTCGGCGGTGGTTGCACGCGGGTGACGATGACGAACAACAACCCGTACAGGTTGTAGAAGACGACCATCACGTACCAGGAGAACCACAGCTCCCGTTTGGGGCTGCGAGTCAGTTTCCACCGAATGCGAGCCAGCCGAGTACTCACACCGCCACCTGCTCGGCACTGCGCCTCTGACGCAGGATCGTCTGTCCGAGAACGATTCCCATCACGATGACCCATGTCGCGATGGCGATGTTCTTGAGCCAGAAGCTCAGCAGCCCGTCCCAGGCGAAGGGCCCGTCGAGTGTCAGTCCCGTGAACGCGGCGGGCATCAGGGCGACCCCGGTCGCCACGTTGAAATGGGCCACCCACGGGCGGAAGACCGGTGTGTCGTTGCGATCCCAGTAGATCGCCAGCGCCAGGAGCAGACACTGTGCGATGAGGTAGGACACCGTGACCGAGAAGGTGATCCAGGCCAGATCGTTGAACAGCAGGGTGAGTTCCGGCGCCCGGTCGGGACGGAACGCGCCGAGAAGCCAGAACATGTCGGCGATCAGGAACAGCGCGGGAGGCCCACCCGCGCAGGCGATCAGGCTGTAGGACAGGATCGGCGTGCGATGGGCCATGCGGCGCACCTGCAGGGCGAGCAGCACCACCACCGGCACCAGGCCGACACCGAACCAGTTGAACAGGATCATGCTGTACCGGATCCGGGCAGCGTGGTCACGGTAGAAGCCCGCGACCTCGTCGGCGGACATGGTGGGGGACATCGGATGCAGAAAGCCGGGGAACAGGAAGAACGCACTGATCCAGATGAGGGCCACTGCCGGCAGGGTCCAGAAGAGAATGAGCTCACCGTCGGTGCGTCGTGTCATCGAACCTCGCTCCTGGTTGCCGATCGGCTACTCGGCACGGTAGCCGATCGGCAACCGAACGGTCAATCGTTCGTTATCCTGACGCTGTGACGGCCCCGCACGAAGTCCGCAGCTTCCGCGCGATCAGGCGCACGGCAGCGCAAACACGGGTGCTGGACGCGGCTTTGGTTCTCATCGCCGAGCACGGTGTCAGCGGCACCTCGCTGCAGATGATCGCGGACGCGATGGGTGTCACGAAGGCTGCGGTCTACCGGCAGTTCCGGACCAAAGAGGAAATCGTCATCGCGATCACCGAACGGGAGATGGCTGCGCTCGAGGACGCGCTCGAGGATGCCGAAGCGGGCGGTCCGAAGGCTCGGGAGGTGCTGATCGACCGGATGGTCGATCAGGCCATCGACCGGCGCGGCCTGGTCAGCGCGCTGAGCTTCGATCCGGTGATCATCAGGCTGCAGGGGGAGTACGAGCCGTTCCAGCGGTTCGTCGAGCGTCTGTACGCCGCGCTACTCGGAACCGATGGGGGTGTCGAGGCACGGCTGCACGCGGCGATCCTGTCGAGCGCGATCAGCGTGAGCGTGATGCATCCGCTGGTGGCCGACGTCGACGGCGACACGTTGCGTGTCCACCTGAAAAGTCTGACGCGCCGGATGTTGGGCCTGTCGGACTGACGGGGCCTTCAGTGGCGATCGAGGGGTGTCACGACGCCGTGTGATCGAGGCGTGTCACCACGCCGGGTTGGTCGAGGCGTGTCACCACGCCGGGTTGGTCGAGGCGTGTCACCACGCCGTGGTCGCCGTCCACGCGCACCCGATCGCCGGTCTGGAGCACCTGCGTACCGACCAGGGTGTTGACCACACACGGCAGGCCGTATTCGCGGGCCACCACCGCGCCATGGGAGACCGAACTGCCGATGTCGGTCACCAGAGCGGCGATGACCGTGAAGTACGGTGTCCAGCCCACGTCCGTGACCGGTGCCACCAGGATCTCCCCGCGCTGGACGTCACGTGCCTCGCGAATCGACTTCGCCACGCGCACAACCCCCTCGACGACGCCCCGGCTGGCCGGCCGGCCGATGATCGCGTCGTCGGCGGCAGCACAAGGACGCCGAAAGACGCGGGGAGTGGGCCGGCCCACCGACACGTCCTCGAACTCCAGGGCGTCCTGATACGCCAGCGCCTCTCGCCGGCTGCGGGCGCGCCCGACCAGGTCGGTGATGTCGTCGGAGCCGACGACGCGGGCAAGCTCGGTGCGGTCGAAGAAGAAGACAAGATCCGCGTCGGGTAACCGCCCCGCACCGGCGAGCACCTCGCCGAGGTGGCGGTAGCCGCGCTTGAGTGCGTGCGCCATCAATGCCATCTTGGATTTCGTCTCTTCGCGACCACGCGCACCGCCCTGCGCGAGCCGCGCCAGGAATCGGACGGATGCCGATGCCGGGGCGGGGGACTCGCGGGATACCGGACCACGGTCGGCGGGGTCGAGCGCAGCCTGGAGCATGACTTGCATCATCGTTCCCAGGCCATTCGGGTCCTCGGCCCAGGAGGGGTCGCGCATGCACAGTTCGCGGTAGCCGCGGTGACCGTGGCGGTTCAAGAACCGGCGAAGCGCGGCGCCGCTGGGACTGTCTGCGGCGCGAAGGGTTGTGACGGCGGCCTCCGGCGCCGCGACGAGAAAGGCCTCGGCTGCCGCGTTGTGGGCGGCCAGCGTACGCACCACCGCGTCGAGTTCCTCGAGCATGACTGCACTTTCGACGTCGGCGGCGCCGGCCATCACGCGCATCGCATCGGCCCGTCCGTCCTCCTCGCTGCGTCCGTCCTTGACCGCCTGTGCGATGAGGCGGCTTTCGAGGATGTTGGCCGCGACCGCGGCGCGTGACGAGGACCGCACGTGGGTCAGTGTGACGTCGCAGTACAGCTCGACCCCGGTCTCCAGCTGGCGCAGCACGACGCGGGCATCACGGCTGGTCGGTATCCGGAATCCCGCGATCTGGCGGTCGAGCCGACGGATCGCCGGCCCTGCCGACAGCGCATGGGAGGTGAGCCTGATCGTGTTACCGAGCTTGCGCCGGAAGGGCTGCGGCGGTTTGGGTTCCAACTCGTCGATGACCCGACCGCAGATGGACATGGAGAACTGCTCCAAGGAGTTACCCAGAATTCCGGAACTCAGCGCGGTGCCCTCGGTCATGTTCAAGAACATGTGCCCGTAGAAGTAGCCGACCTGCAGCCACGGCGACTCGTAGCGCGGCTGCGCCCTGGCCACCACCTGGGTCATCTGCATTGCGTAATCGATGGCGAAGCCCGACACCGACGCCGTCAACGGACAGAACGCTCCCGGCATCATCTCGCCGATGTTGCAGCGGGTGTACACGTGGGTGTGCCCGGCCACCGGGGAGTCCATCTCGTTGAGGTCGCCGGGCAGCGTCGTGATCGGGCGTGCCTGCAGCCACCACAGGTGACCGGATCGGTCGATCGCCCACTCCAGATCCAACGGTCGGCCCCAGTGGCGCGCCGCCTTCAGGGCTCCCGCCCGGATGTCGTCGATATCCCGAGCGGTGAGGACGGCCGACCCGGCCACTTCGTGGACGGCGGTGCTGCCATCGGCGTGCAACACCACATGCTCGGGGGAGGCCGACCCATCGACGAGTGCCTCACCGAGGCCGGCGATGGCATCGATGACCATCAGGTCGCGCCGGCCGGACGCCGGGTCGGCGGTGAACACCACGCCTGCCGCGCGCGCGTCGACCATCTGCTGCACGACGACGTGCATGGTGGCGGTGGAATGCTCGCTGTAGGCCGAGGCACGCTGCGAATCCACCGATTCGGCGCACCTGCGGATGGCCGCGGCGAACACGTCGACAGAGTCGACGCCCAGCACGGTGTCATACTGGCCGGCGAAGGACTGGTCGACGCCGTCCTCGCCGACTGCGGAAGACCGGACGGCGACCGGGGTCGTCCCGTTGGCGGCCATCCTGTCGAAGCGTCCCCTGGCGACCTCGGCGGCGTTCGGCGCGGAGGCCTCGGCGAGGACGAACCCCGGCGGCACTGCGAGGCCGAGGCGGCGCAGCTCGGCGAGGCCGGCCGCCTTCCCGCCGAAGCGGGCGTCGGTGATGTCGTCGAATTCGACGGTCCTGGCTGTCATGTCGTCAGACCAGCGCATCCACGATCTCGGCCAGCGCGTCGACCGCGATGGGCCCCGGCTGGTACAGACAGATCCGGTCGGACACCCCCTCGACGCGGTCGCGGATGTGTGCGGCCACCTCAGCCGGCGTGCCGCACGCGGCGATCGTGTGCAGCATCTCGTCGTCGATCAGCGTGGCCATCTCCTGCCACCGGCCCTGCTTGGACATCGCGTTCAGCTCCGGTTGCAGATCGCCCCACCCATGGGCATCGAGCACGGGCCGGTAGGCGGGGGTGGATCCGTAGAACGCCAACAACATTCGCGTCGAGGTGTGGTCTCGGTCGTCGGAACCCACCGACACGATGATCTCGGGCACCACCGCGAAGTCGTCGTCGCTGCGGCCTGCCGCGGCCAGGCCCTCGCGCACGGCGGGCATCGTCGTCTCGTGCAGGAAGCGCTTCGAGCCGAACGGCATCACCAGCAGGCCGTCGGCCACTTCCGCGGTGGCGCGGGTCAGCCGGGGTCCGAGCGCGCCGAGGTAGATCGGCGGCGGACCGAACGGATTGGGACCGGGGACGAAGGTCGGCGTCATCAACGTGTGGCGGTAGAACTCACCGCGGAAATCGAGCCGCTCGCCGGTGTCCCAGGTGGCGAAGATCGCCCGCAACGCCCCGACCAGCTCCTTCATCCGTGCGACGGGCCGGTCGAACTCGGCCCCGTAACGCTTCTCGATCTGTGTGCGGATCTGGGTGCCCAGCCCGAGGATGAACCTGCCCTCGCTGAGCAGTTGCAGATCGTTGGCCTGGTGAGCGAGCTGAACAGGGTTGCGGGGGAGCGCAATAGCCACATTGGACATCACGTCCAGGCCAGGAACCGTCGACGCCAGCACAAGTGGGGTGAACACGTCGTGAGGACCTTCGAACGTGAACACGCCTGATGCGCCCGCCTCCTTCAGCAGGGTCGCCCTCTGTACGACGTCGGTCGGACCGAACAGCGCTGTCATGATCTTCATGGTGGTCACCTATTCCGCGACGTCGGTCCAGTCGGAGAAGCCCGACGGGTGGTGCGGACCGATCACCCCGTGTTCGAACAGCCCGGCCCCCTGGGCGGTACGCCCGTCGGCTTCCGTGCACACTGCCGAGGCCACGTGGTCGATCAGGCTGAACGGCGCGCGGGCCATCACCGCCGGATCGGTCAGGTCGAAGCTGACCCGCTCGGTGAACGGCCCGTCTTTCCAGGTTCCGTGCCCCCAGGAGGTGTCGCCGCCGTATCCGGAACCGAAGGCGATGGGCGCGAACAACTTCGACTCGACATCGAGGTTCATGCGGTCTCCGGCCCGGTTCATGAACTCGACGTGCGCCCCGTGGGGGATCCGGGTGCCGGGGGTGTAGTGGATGGTGGCGCGCACACCGTCGAGTTGTTCGACGGTGCCGTCGCGCCAGCGGCGGGTGCAGTCGTAGAGGCTCCGGTGACCGTCCGGATCCTCCTGCAGGATCAGGAACAACTGGTAGTCGTCGAACGCGAGCGGCAGATACAACCACCACATCCCGCGGAACGCGGCGTCGGGCCGCCCGGCGGGCTCCGGCTCACCGACCGGTCGGATACCCCAGGACCGGTCCCGGCTCGCCACACTGGTGTCGTGCCCGACCGCGATCCGCTCGCCATCGACGTCGATCCAACCCTCCCAACTTCCGACTTGGGCAAAGCGGCACGCCTGCAATGTGACTCGCCGCTCAGTGAGCATCTCGTGCGGCCGCTCGAGTGCGGCGGGGAACAACCCGCGCCATGTCAGGTCAGCCGAGATGCCCTCGGTTTCGGCGACCGTCAGGTGCAGCTCCTGAAGCGGTTCGACGACCTCGAGGCGATATCCGTTGACGTGCTGGTGAAGGCGGTCGTCGTCGACGGAGTCACTGAAGTGCAGGGCGGTCTGGGTGTCGCCGCGGCGGACGAGGAAGTAGGCATCCTTGACGCCCAGGCGGGGGTAGTACCCGATGCCGGTCAGCGCCATGAAGCGGCCCTGGCGATCGAGCACGTTGAAGTAGGACCGGTCGTAGAAGTTCCGATCCGAGGTTGCCGGTGTCGCGATCGGTGACGGCGTCTGATGGATCGGATACTCGTCGAGCGGGCTCAGACTCACAACACCCTCCATTAAGATACGATACGACCTGTATCGGAATTGTGGGGACCATGACAGCAGATCAAGCCACCGATGGCAAGACCGCCGCGCGGCCGACGCCGGGCCGGCCGCGGGACAGCAGGATCGACGCTGCGATCATCGCGGCCACCCGCGAGCTGATCGTGCAGACCGGCTACTCGGCGCTGTCGCTGTCGGCGATCGCCGCACACGCCGGAACGACCACCGCCGCGATCTACCGGCGGTGGTCGGGGAAGGTGCACCTGGTCCACGAAGCCGTGCTGTCGGAGGACGCGAACTTCACGCCCAACGGTTCAGGCGATATCCGCGAGGACATTCGCGGGCTGGTGCAGGCGATGCGCACGATGTTCGACCGGCCCGAGGTGCGGGTGGCGTTGCCGGGCTTGATCGCCGACACGGTTGCCGACCCCGAGCTGCACAGACTGATGATCGCCCGACTGGCGGGAAACCTGGCCGACTTCGAATCACGCTTCGGGCAACGGCGCCGCGACGATGATGAGCTGCCGTTGCTCGCCGAGGTGGTGGCGGGGACGGCGATCTTCCGCATTCTCGTCCGTCCCGATGCGGTCCTCGACGACGCCTGGGTCGAGGCGGTGACGGAGCTGATCACGGAACGGTGGCCGGCCGCGGCTGGCTAGCATCGGTGGATGACTGACGGTGGTCCCGGTCGCGATCCGGACGTTGGTGATCCGGTGTGCTGGCTCGACCATGTCTGCCCGGAGTGCAGCGCCTTCAACGATGATCCGGGGTCGCCGTGCTGGCGATGCGGCATCACCACGGCGGGCGACGCGACCGGCTGAACAACCCTGAGAGCACGCGGCCGGGCCGAACGACCAAAGTCCCACCAAGCCGGGGCACTTTGCTCCTCACAACCCTGCATCGTCTGTCACTACCGTTTGCTGAACGAGGAGTCGGGAATCGCAGACCAGCTTGCTGCCGGCCCATCGTGAAGGGGCAGAAGACATGGACCGCGACTACGGACGGCTTGAGGCGCGTGCCGAGTGGATGTCCCAGGCGCGCTGCCGCAAGGCCGATCCGGATGAGCTGTTCGTGCAGGGCGCCGCGCAGAAGCAGGCCGCGAAGATCTGCCGTCACTGTCCGGTCGTCCTGCAATGCGCCGCCGAGGCGCTCGACACCCGGGTGGAATACGGGGTGTGGGGAGGGATGACGGAGCGTCAGCGGCGCGCGCTGCTGGCCACCCACCCGGAGGTGAGTTCGTGGGCGCTGTTCTTCGAGCAGCGCAGAAGAGCGGCCGGCGCGGCGGTGTCGTCGCCCTGCCGCTCAACCGGTGACGTACCGCAACATCAGCACGGACTCGAAATTCTTCGTCTCGGCCAGCCGCAGGTGCAGGCGGTTGTTCAGCGGCGGAAACATCGGCGTGCCGCCGCCCAGAACGACCGGTGAGACGAACAACTGGTACTCATCGATGAGGCCGTATGGCATCACCGATGCGGCGAGGTTCGCCCCGCCGATCTCCATCATGCCGTCACCGTCGCTCTTGAGCGCGCGGACTTCCTCGACGGCGTTCTCCTGCACGAGCGTGCTGTTCCAATGCACCTCGGTAAGGGTGCGTGAGAACACGATCTTGGGCTTCTCGGTCCACAGGACGGCGAACTCGCGCTCGATGGTCCCCGCTGTGTCGGGGACGTAGGGCCAGTGCTCGGCCATCAGCTCGTAGAGTCGGCGGCCGTGCAGCGAGATCTCGAACTCGCGGTACCTGTCGTTGTGGAACTGGTGCAGCTCATCGTCGGGTTCGCTCCAGTCGATGCCCCCGCCACGGTCGTTGACGAAGCCATCCAGGGACACGCCGAACGAGTAGATCAATCTCCGCATGATCGAGTAGACCTCAGGTCGTCTCGATAGTCATCGCGGCACGCGGCCGCGGCGCGAGGGGCGCTTACTTCGGTGGCATCCTGATGCCGCCGTCGACGCGGACCACTTCGGCGTTCATGTAGGAGTTCGTGATCAGTTCCACCACCATCGACGCCAGCTCTTCGGGCTTGCCGAGCCGCTTGGGGTACAGCACAGACTCGCCGAGCTTGGCCTTGAACGCCTCCGAGTCGGGACCCTCGCCGTAGATCGGTGTGTCGATCAGCCCGGGCGCGACGGTGTTCACCCGGATCCCGACGGCCGACAGGTCGCGGGCCACCGGCAGCGTCAACCCGACCACGCCGCCCTTGGAGGACGAGTACGCGGCCTGACCGATCTGGCCGTCGAACGCGGCGACACTGGTCATGTTGACGATCGCCCCCCGCTCACCGGAGTCTGCGGGATCGAGCCGGCTCATCGCCGTCGCGGCGAGCCGGATGCAGTCGAAGGTGCCGACCAGGTTGATGGCGAGCACCTTCTTGTAGGCGTCGAGGTTGTGTGCGGAGGCGAACTCGCCGTCCTTGCCGATGGTTCGTTGGGCCCACCCGATTCCGGCCGAGTTGACCAGCGAGCGAAGAGGTCCGAGATCCACAGCGGTGTTGACGGCGTCTTCGATCTGCGCGGTGTCGGTGACGTCGACGCTGACGAAAGCGCCACCGATCTCGTGGGCGAGCTCCTGGCCGCGCTCGGCCTGCATATCGGCGATCACGACGCGGGCACCCTGGGATGCCAGAAGTCGGGCCGTGGCGGCCCCGATGCCAGATGCTCCGCCGGTGACAATTGCGCTGGTTCCGTTGACGTCCACAGCGCGAGTCTAGATCAGGCGGCGGCGCCGACGTCCTCGGTAGGCGTTCGGGGCCCGCGTGATTTGCCGGGGTGGGCCCCGACGTGCACACGAGTATCGGCACCGGCATTCCCTCGCGCACTCCGTCGGAGGCGAATCGCGGTGGGGCGATCGGGGACGGTCAGGGGAGA
>NZ_BLTG01000048.1 GCF_017312405.1 Mycobacterium sp. PO1 | reverse complement strand
CGTTAATCTGACGGACCCCGCCGCTCAAGAATCGGCTTGTGAGACTGAGTGAATGGTCACGTCAGTAGTCGGTCAGTAGTCTCTCGAGGACATTGACACCGAATATGAGGGCACTGACTGGGATTCTCTCGTCGACGCCGTGGAATAGGGCCGTGAAATCCACATCGTCGGGCAGCAGCATCGGGGCGAATCCGTAGCAGTTGATGCCAAGTCGGTGCAGCCATTTGGCGTCTGTGAACGCGGTGCTCATGTATGGCACCACGGCCGCGGATCCGTCCTGGCTGCGTAGTGCCGCGCCGATCGCGTCGAGTAGTTGTGATTCGAGGGGGGCTTCGAGCGCGGGGCCTGAGTAGAGGTCGTCGACTCTGATGTGCTCGCCGGCCAATTGCGCGATGTGGGCGCGCATCTGCTGCTCGTTGTCGGGTAGAAAGCGGGCGTCGATCGTTCCGGTCGCGTTGCCGGGGACGACGTTGGCTTTGTAGCCGGCGTGGAGTTGGGTGGGGTTGACGGTGTTGCGCAGACCTGCGCGGAGCATCCGGGTCAGCGGTTCCAGCTGGCTGAGTAGCTCATCCTCGCTGAAGCCCTCGGAGTCGAGCAGGAGGCGCAGCCGGTCGAACGTGGCGGTGGTTGTCGGGGTGAACTGCGTATCGCTGTGATACTGGGCAACCCTGCTGACGGCGTCCGCGAGCTGGGTGACGGCGTTGTCGGGGTTGATCATGCTGCCGTGCCCGGCGCGGCCCCGCCCGGTGAGCTGAGCCCACCACACGCCTTTTTCGGCTGTGGAGACGAAGTAGGCGCGGGATTTCGAGGTGAGGGTGTAGCTGAATCCACCGACTTCGCCGATGGCGTCGACGCACTCGGCGAACAGTTCGGGCCGGGTGGCGGTGACGTGGCCGGCGCCGAGCTGTCCGCCTGCTTCTTCGTCGGCGAAGAAGGCGACGACGAGGTCGCGGTGTGGAGCGCGTCCGGCTGCGGCCATGCGACTGAGGGTTGCGATGGTCATCGCGACCATGCCCTTCATGTCGACTGCCCCGCGACCCCAAACGTAGCCGTTGTGCAGTTCGCCTCCGAACGGGTCGTGTGTCCAGTCCTCGGCGACGGCGGGGACGACGTCGAGGTGGGTATGGATCAGCAACGGGGGCAGGTCGGGGTCCGACCCGCGGACCCGGCCGATGACGCTGCATCGGCCGGGCTCGGGTTCGAACCAGTGCACCGGCACATCGATGGTGGCCAGGATGTCGGCGATCAGCTGCGCAGCGGGCTTCTCGGGGCCTCCGGGGTTGGAGGTGTCGATCCGAATGAGCTGCTGGCAGAGGTCGGTGACATCAACGGGCGTAGTCTGGCCGGCCTCTGTCATGTTTGACTGGGGAAGTCACCGCTGCCGACGACGGCAATCGCCTCCACCTCGATGAGGAAGCCGTCGTACATGAGGCCGGCGACGCGGACTGCGGTTCCTGCGGGGCCTGGGGTGGGCATGTACTCCAATCGGATGCGGGTCATCTTTTCCCAGAATTCCTGCACTGCTGCACCGGTTTCGTTGCACACGTAGTAGGTGTTGAGTTTCACGACATCGCGCCAGGTGGCGCCACCTTCTTCGAGGACTCGGGTCACGGCTTCGAAGACGTTTCTTGTTTGCGTTTCGATGTCGCCTTCACCGACGACGTTGCCCTGTTCGTCAGCGGAGAGCTGGCCGCCGACGAACACCATCTGGCCGACGCGCCAGCCTTGGGAGAAGGGTGTGGGTACATGCCAGTTCCAGGATTGCTCGGGCATGAGCCGCTGGCGTGTTGTTGGGGTGAGAGTGCCATCGAGATGGGACACCGGGGGCTCCTTTGCCGTGGTTGGGCGGGTCGTCAGTTGTCGAAGACCGCGACGGCGCGGATGGGGGATCCGGTTCCGTTGCGAATGAACAGGGGCAGACCGAAGTACAGGAAGCGTTGTCCGACAACCTTGTCCAGGTTCGCCAGGCCTTCTGTGTTGACGATGCCGTATTCGCCGCACACGTTGTGACCGGAGAAGTCGGTGTCGTCGGCGTGGTCGATGGCGACGTTGTCCACACCGATGTTGACGACACCTTGCTTGGCCAGCCACAGTGCGGCGTCGCGGTTGAGCCCGGTGTGCTTTTCGGTGTAGGCCAGGTCGGGGTAGGTGGAGTCGCCATAGCCGGTGTAGAGGATCACGGTGTCGCCCTTACGGATCTCTTGACCGCTGGCCTGCAGGGCGGCCTGAAGAGCGTCGGGGGTGATGTAGTCGGGGTACTGCACGGCGCGCACGTCCAGGCAGACGGCCTCACCGTAGTAGTACTCGAGCGGGGACTTGTCGATGGTGGGGCCATTCGGGTCGTATTCGAAGACCGCGTCAGTGTGCGTGCCGGCGTGCTCGCTGATGAGCAAGTTGTGAGCCTCGAATCCGAGGTGAGTGTTGTAGGTGGTCTTGAATTGGTCGTGGGTCTGGTTGGTGTTGATGAAGGTCTTCTGGTGTCCGAACCACATGGGCATGCCTTCGAAGATCTCGCGGGTCAGGTCGATGACCCGGACTCGCCGCTGCATGATTTCGGCGCCGAAGTGCGGGTAGCTGCGGGTGGTGTTGGTGTCATCGGTGGTGGTCATGGGTGTCTCCTCGGGTCGTGTGGGGTGTAGATCATTCAAAGCGTTTGTCCGACATGGTTTTGGGCGACGCTGCGTGGGTCAGCGCAGCACTGGACGATCAGGGGTGCTGGGTTCTGGTTGTTTTGCTTCTGCTGTTGCCCGCAGTTCCTCGATTCGGCGGGTGTCGTTGTCTTCGCTGACTGTGGTGGGGATGACGACGCTGTCCGGGACGAGCCGCACCAAGACGGCGTAGAGGATGCCGCCGATGGCGGCAGCCGAAAGGAAGCTCAGGTCTACTCCTCCCGCGGCGTTGGACCACGGTCCGACGTAGAGGGTGGTGTGGACGAACATCATCCCGACGCCGGTGGCGACTAGCCATGCGGTCATGGCCGCGATGTTCCAGCCGCGGGTGAACCAGTAGGCGCCGCCGGAGATGCGTGGTTGCAGATTGAAGACTTGCAGGTCCTGGGCGTAGTAGCGGCCCCGGCAGAAGTGGTAGCCAAGCAGGTTGATGACCAGCCAGGGAGCGGTGACGACCAGCAGGATGAGCAGAAAGGCTGTGGCTGCGGCCACCAGGTTGTAGACGAAGGCGCCGATGTAGACCAGTGCTGTGCCGGCGGCGCCGATCAGCAGTGTGGCCGGTACCCGTTTGAGGGAGGGAAAGATCGAGGAGGTGTCGAGTCCGGTGCCGTAGACGCACAGCGCGGCCTGCGCGCAGGAGCCCAGCAGGGCGATGACCACGATCGCGGCGACGAACGCGGGCGGCGACACCGTGACGAAGCCGATCACCCAGTCGGTGATGTCGGGGGGAAAGGTCATCGCGACATAGATCGCGAAGCACAGCGCTACTGCGCACCCGACGAACATTCCGACACCGGCGGCAGCGGCGACTTCGACGGATCGGTGGGTGCGCGCGCTGATGTAGCGGGTGTAGTCACCGACATAGGGCGAGTAGGAGATCGGCAGTGACGCGGCGGTTGTGGCGGACAGTAGCCAGGTCGCCGGGTAGCTGCCGAGAAGTAGTTCCGGGCTCGGGGCTGCGGCGGTGAATTTCGGAGCCAGGACGAATACTCCTGCGAGCAGCAGGATTCCCATGGTTGGTACCAGGATTCGGTTGGCTAGCACGACGTTGGCGTGACCGTAGATCGCCACGAGTAGCGTCAGTGCCGCGATCACGGCGTAGGCGATTGCTGATGCCGCGGTGGTGTCGGGCAGACCGGCCAGCTTGTGCAGGCCGGCGATGAGGGCCTGCCCGCCGGTCCACACCGTCAGCGCGTAGAAGCCGATCGCGGTGAAGATACCGACGAGCGAGCCGATCATGCGACCGACTACCCCGAAGTGCGCTCCACTGCTGACCGCACTGTTGGTGCCGGTGCGGGTGCTCAGTAGTGCCAGCGGCGCGAACAGCGCTGAGCCGATCAGCAGTCCGGTCAGGGTGGAGGTGATCGATCCCCACCAGCCGAGCCCGAACGAGACTGGAAGATAGCCCAGCACGATGATTCCGAAGCACATCTGTGTTCCGATGAACACCGCGGTCAGTTCTCGGGGTTTGGAGTGGCGTTCGGCCTCGGGGATGTATCCGACGCCGCGGGTCTCGATGTGGCCGACCTGGTCGGTGCCTGCACCTTCGGGCAGACGCGGGGTTGTCATGACGATGCTCCTTGTAGAGGTGATGTGGCGGTGTGGCTGGATGGCTCACCGGGCGTGGTCAGGGTGTGGACAGGTTGGGGCCACCGGCAGCGACCGGAGTCGATGTGGGCCGCGAAGTCAGCGGGGAATAGGGCCCGAGCCGATCGGAGCGGGGCTGTCGGCATATCGATCAGTGAGCATCGGCGCGGCATGTCGGACACGAACTCCTCGACCGCGGAGAGTTTGTCGAGCAGATCCCAGTTGCCTTTGTTGGCCGCGATCGTCTGAATGGTCCTGTGGTAGGTCTGAGTCTTCATTCGGCACGGTGGGCACTGGCCACACTGTTCGCGGGCGAAGAATCCGGTGATCTCCTGGCAGATTTCGACGATGCAGGTGTCCGCGGCGATCACTCGGACAGCCAGGCAGCCTGGCTGGGAGCCGGCGGCACGCACCGCCCCGTTGTCGATCAGCGTCGCCGCTGATCGGGAGTCCAGGAAGCTGCTGGACGGGCCGCCGGGCTGGAATGCCTTCAGTTGCCCCGATCCGGTGATCTGACCGGCGCGTTCGAAGAGGTCGGCGAAGGTGTCGGTGCTGGGATCGACTTCGTACACCCCCGGCGCGGCCACGGCGCCGCTGACGGTGGCGAGTCGGGTCCGGGGATGCTCGTGGCCGGCTGGCGTGCCGACCAGGCGCGGCAGGTTGGCAAGTGTTTCGCAGTTGGCGACCAGGGTGGGCAGTCGGCCGATTCCGCAGGATGTGGGATAGGGCGGCTGTCCGGTTGGTTTCCCGGAGCCGCCGTTGATGGCGTCGACGGCAGCGGTGGCTTCACCGGCGACATAGTGCGCTCCCGCGCTGACCACACGCACGCGGTTCACGTCGTGGATCGCTGGCGATTGTGCGGCTTCGGCGAGTGCGGTGCTCATCGCCTGGTGAGCGTCGGTCGCACCTTCGCTGATGTACAGCACGATATCGGTGGCTTCGATTGCCGCAGCGGCGATCAGCGCTCCCTCCAGCACAAGGTGAGGGTTGCGACCCAGCAGGGTCCGGTCTTTGCCGCTGCCGGGTTCGTCTTCGGCGGCGTTGCACACCAGCGCTCGCGGGCCCGGTTGGTCGAGTAGTGCGGCGACCTTGCGGGCCAGCGGGAAGTGCGCACCCCCCAGCCCTGTCAGATCCGTGTCGAGAAGGCGTTGGCGGGCTGTGGCCGGATCGGCGGCCACGGCGTCGAGACCGCGGTAGCCCCCGAAATCGGTGTACGCGGCGCGGTCGAGGTGCCTTTCGGGAAGCAGCCGCTGGTTCGCGATCATCAGGTATCCGAGGACAGGCTCAGGTCGCCGGGCTTGAAACCGGCGTCGAGCATGTTGAAGATCTTGCGCGCGATGAACGAGCTGCTTCGATCGATCGCCGCGACGGGATCTCCGCCTTCGGCATGTTCGACGATGGCCTCGGCGTCTTGCGGGGTGACCTCACTGTAGAAGGCGCGGGAATGTTCGATCAGCAGGTTGGGGCCCTGCTCGCAGGCCGCGAAGCAGACGTAGTCGTTGACCTCGAGGTCGGAATCGGACTCGTCGACCACGGCGCGCAACCGGTCACGAACGGCCTCGGAGCCGCGCATCGCGCAGTCGGTGTTGACACAGACGTGGATGATGCGCTCGTCGGACCCGAAGTTCTCATACATCCTCATCGTCTCCCTGGTCGTCGGCGTCCCAGCTCAGCACCACTTGGTCGCTGTCCCAGCGGGTGAAGTAGCCGCGATAGGCGGACACGACCTGGTTGAGGTCGCGGCTGTCCCAGTCACGACCGAGGTGATCGGAGACCACCGCGGCGCGCAGCACGAGGCGGTCGGGCACATCGAGCAGCACCATGCCCGGCATGCGCACCACCGACGCTGTCGGCAGGTCTTCGAGGACGGCGGCGACGATCGCGTCGCATTCCTCACCGGCCATCATCTCGATGCCGACGACGGATCTCGTCACGTGTGAACTCATGCCGACATCTCCTCGGTGTTCAGATCAGTTGCCCCGGTGGGTATCTGAAGTTCACCCAGCTGGGCGGTGATCCAGGTCAGTGCCTCGTCAAGCGCGGCAGCGGGGCCGCCCCCCAGCAAGGTGGTAGCCGCCTCAACTGCCCGGGGCAGCAACTCCGCGGCCCAGTCAGCGATGAGCGCCCGGTTGGCAGGTCCGTACTCGTCGTCCTCGCACACCAGCCGCAGGAATGCGGCGGCGCTTTCGCGGTGACGAACCTTGTCGTCCTCGATCGAGCTGCAGATGAACGGCGTCAGACCGTCTCCAGCGGCCAGGCTGCCGGTGGTCAGCAGCGCATGGGCTGCAGCGGTATTCAGTGGTTCGAAGAGAAGGTCGCCGACGATGATGGCCTTGCCCCAGTCCAGGGTGGCCATGATCTCCTCGACCAGTCGTCGGGTGGGCTGGAGGCGCGGGGACTCCATCCACGCCGGACGTTGGTCGTCGAACCCGGGGTGGTGTTCGCCGTAGGCCAGCGCGAGACGCCCGTACATCTGGGCGTGGCGCAACTCGTCGAACATCATGAACGAGGTGGCGCCGGCTATCCAGGAGGACAGGGCGAAGCGGGTGGTGTTCTGGTGTGAGACGCACAGCCCCCAGTCCGGGTACTGCAGTGCGCCGAGCACCTCACGCATCAGGTCGACGCGTGCCGGATCGACGGAGGCCAACTGGGCCTCCTTCTCGGCGAAACCGAACGCAGTGGCGACGCTGCGGCCGGCTCGGGCCTGCCTTGTGGTGTATGTGCGGTAGTACAGCTTGTCCGGGGAGCGGTAGGCCTCCCAGTCGCTGCATGCGAGCACTGTGCTCTCGGGTGTCCATACGGTTTGCGACGGTCGGCCACCGTCGATGTGGAACGGCTCGTGCCACTGCAGAAGTCGGGTGACTTCTTCGTATTCGCTGAGTCGGCGTTTGTTGGCGGTGGGTACCCGCAACGCCTCGGAGTCAAGGTCGGGTGCAGGCGTCGGGATGGTGTTGATCCGGGGTGAGCCGACCGGACGCAGCGAGACCAGATCGCCGTCTCCGATACCCAGATCACGAAGTTTGGCGGTATCGGCGGCATCGTTGAGGTCGAGTTCCACCAGGCGCCCTTTGGCGGAACCTGCGGCGGACGCGCGCGCTAGGAGGTCGGCGACCGTGGGGTCGTCGTCGGATAGGACGAACGCTTCGGGTGCTGCTTCGCCGAGAACTCTGGAGTAGACCAGCATCGATGGATCTCCTTGTCTTGCAGGCTGTTGGGTCAGAGAGTGGTGGGTACGGGCATGGCGGGGAAGTAGCCGTCGGGAACGCTGGTTCCGCCCAGCGGTGTGCCGTCGGGGGAGATGTTGAGGAACTGCGCAACCCAGGAGGGATCCTTGTCGGCCAGCGTCAGCGTCGATGAGCCCGGGCCCCGGGTGTATTTGTGCGGTTCCCGATCGAAGATCCACTGGCAGCCCTGCGAGCAGAACCAGTAGCGGCGTCCCTCGAAATCGGTCGGCAACGCGACGGCGTGGGCGGGTTCGGGGAACACACAGGGGAATTGACAAACATCACAGATCATCGGGGCGGTATCGGCGTCGACGTTCGCACCGTCGGCGACCTCGCGCCAGAACGGGGCGTGCGAGCCGGCGAACGCGGGGTACTTGTCGTTGAGCCAGGCCAGATCCTCAGCGGTCGGCTGGTGCACGTCGAACCACAGTTGCTTGCGCGAGGCATACAAGCCACGCCAGATGCTGTGCGATCCGTGTTCGATCTCAGCCAGCGCCTGATCGAGATGTCGCGGTGGCTTCAGGCCGAACTGCGAGAGTTCGGAGACGTAGCCCTGGATGAAGTCCTCGACTACGTAGCGCTGGAATGCCTCCTTGTACGAGATCGGTTTGTTCTTCGGGAAGTAGTCCAGCACCGGACCCACCACCGCCAGCAACAGACGGTGGCAACGCCAGAACCACTTGTCCAACCAGTCCTGGATCAGGGCGAGGTTGGTGTCGTCGTTCTGCAGCATCGCCCGCGCGACCGATTGCCCGAGCGCCATGTGCCGTGTCTCGTCACTTTGAATGGTCAGGTGTGCTTGACCGAAACCGAAGTCGCCGTTGGCAACCCCGGCCGCCGGGGCAGCGATGAACAACAGGTTGGTGAACGCCGTCTCGAACACCAGGTTGGTCCCGATGATCGCCTCGATCGGATCGGTGGTGATCAGGTCCTCGAAGAACGACCGATCGCCTTGGAAGTACCAGTGCCGCTCGAAGAACGTGATGCGGTCCTTGGGCAGCAGGAACCCGCTCTCATGGTGCTTGACGTAGTCCTTGGCCTGGTAGATCGCCTCCTCGGCGTGGCGCCGCTCATCCATGGCCTGAACCATCGACGCGATGCGAATCGCCGGCGCGGGAGCGAACCGAGCGACCCGAACGTGACCGCGATAGTTGTAGTACTCGCTGTACGTCAAAGCCGTGTTGAACGACTTCATCGCCTCCACCCAGCGCGGATCGACGCGCCCGATGTGCCCGAAGCGTGCGCCGGCATCGCGCACCGCGTGAAACTTGTCCTCCTTCTCGGCCTGAATGCGGATGTAGTCCTCGAACAGGATCTGGAACGGATCGTTGAACTTCTTCCAGTCCGGCATGGTGCATGCGGTGCGCCACTCGTCCGGAATGTAGGCGTCGGCGCTGACGTAGGTCGGATCCCAGTGCAGGGAATGGGTGAGGCGCTGGTACTGCTCGCGGGTCTTCATGAAGCGTCCTAACTCGAAAGGGATGACTAGCGTGCTCCAACCTTGCGAAGTTGCATGAAGGTTGGGGGTAAAAAAATTTGCGCTGGGCGGACTTGGCCGGGATCCATTCGCCGCTTGACGTGAGCGGCTAACGGTGATGGAGCCGGGCTCCTGGTCGTCGCGGTGTGGTCATGCTCCTCCGATCCTCACTGGCGAGTTCAGTCAACCTTGTGTAATTTCATGAAGGTTGTAGGTGCGTTGGGCACCGGGGTCAGGCTTTGTGGAATTCCTCAAAGTTAGAGCACGGATGTTGCGGGTGAGTTGATGAATGTTTCCATTGGGTTTCAGCTCGTCCCACATCCGACCGACGAGCGAGGGCGCGCTGATGTCATGGAATGAAGGTCTGGACGGCAGCCAGCGCGTCGCGCCACACCACGGATCGCAGCCCCAACACAGCACGAGCGGCGAAAGCACACCGGGGAACTCCGGTATCGCTCAAGGCGGGGGTACCACCGGCGAAGAGCCACCCGCGGATTCCGCCGCGCGGTACGTTCCGCAGGATGGCCAAGGGCTCTACATCCAGCAGGCGGCGCAGTTGGTCGGAGCAACGCCGGTGCAGCTGCGCACGTGGGAACAGCAGAAGCTGATCGCCCCGGGCCGAACATCGTCCGGCTACCGGGTGTATTCGGCCGACGACATCGAACGCATGCAACGGATTCAGTCATTGATGGCCGGCGGTGTGAACGCCGAAGGCGTCCGCCGCATTCTCAACGGCCCCGGCTACTCTGCGGGACTGCCTCCGAACCTGACCGCACCTTCGTCGCACTCCCGCAGCGCCGGGGAGGCCATCCGAGACATGCGAAAGAAGCGTGGCATGACGCTGCGCGATCTCTCCCAACTCACCGGCCTGAGCACCTCTTACATCAGTTCGGTCGAACGGGGATCGGCGGCACCGTCGATCGCATCACTGCAAAAGATCGGCGCGGTATTCGACACCAACGTCCTGGGACTGATGACCGACGCTTATCAGCCACCGGACTCGCCTGTCGTCAAAGCCGAAGACCGCCGCGTCCTCGACAGCGACAAAGGTGTCCGGATCGAGGACCTGTCCACCGCCGGGAGCAACCTCGAGCCGCTACTGTTCACCTTCCAGCCAGGTTGCGGCAGCGACGGCGCGATCTCGCATGAGGGTGAGGAGTTCTTGATCCTCATGTCCGGCCGACTGCAGCTGCAACTCGACGGGCACCAGGACTACGTCTTGGAACAAGGCGATTCGATGTCCTTCAGTAGCAAACGCCCACACTCCTGGATAAATCCTGGGGAAATCCCCACCACTGTGCTCTGGATCAATACGCCCAGAACCTTCTGAGCGGTGGCGAGAAGATCCGCAGCGGTGGACCGGTCACAACGTCCGGCAAATGCACCCCGAGCTCCGACGATGAGAGCCGCAGCCGAGGCACGAACCCAGACGACGACACCCGAAAAATGACACGCAGATGAGACCAAACACCGATGACACGGCGTGAGACTGGCTGGCACGCCGCAGGTCCGATCGGTGGAAGATGAAACAGCTCTTGAGATTCGACATTCTTCAACACCCGACGCAAACCCTGCCGGATACAGTCGCGTCCATGCCGATCGATCCCCACGCCGTTGGCGTCACCACCGACCCGCAGGTATTCGAATGGACAGACCGCGACACCCTGCTGTACGCGCTCGGCGTCGGAGCCGGGACGGCTGACCTCGCGTTCACCACCGAGAACAGCCATGACGTCGAGCAGCAGGTGCTGCCGACCTACGCGGTGATCGCCTGCTCGCCGTTCGCCGCGGCCACCACGATCGGCAGCTTCGACTTCAGTCGTCTGCTGCACGGTTCCCAGGCGATCCGGGTGTTCAGCCCGCTGCGGCCGGCGGGGCGGCTCAGCGTCGTCAGCGAAGTCGCCGACATCCAGGACAAGGGTCCGGGCAAGAACGCCGTCGTCATGCTCAAGGCCACCGGCAGCGACCCCGACACCGGCGAGCGGGTCGCCGAATCGCTGATGACGCTGGTGATCCGCGGCGAGGGTGGATTCGGCGGTCAGCCCGGGCAGCGGCCACCCGCTCCGGAGTTTCCCGAGCGGGAACCCGATGCGCGGCTGGCCCTGCCCACGCGTGAGGACCAGGCGCTGATCTACCGCCTGTCGGGTGACCGCAACCCGCTGCACAGCGACCCGTGGTTCGCCCAGCTCGCCGGATTCCCGACGCCGATCCTGCACGGCCTGTGCACCTACGGGGTCGCCGGCCGGGCACTGGTCGCCGAGTTGTGCGACGGAGACGCCACCAGGATCGCCGCGATCGCGGCGCGGTTCAGCTCGCCGGTCTTTCCCGGAGAGACGCTGACCACGTCGATCTGGCGCCAGGAGTCGGGCGCCGCGGTGTTCCGCACCGAGGCCTCTGCGTCCGACGGGTCCAACGCCCGCCTCGTACTCGACGACGGCGTCGCCGAGTTCCGCTGACGCGAGAGCCCGCCACCGGATTCGTCGCCAAGGTTCCTTCGGCCCTGGGCATCGGTTTGCTGGGCTGGTAGCCTTCGCCAAGGCGGGGGTGTGATGAACTGCCTCTTGAGGGCGTGCAGACGGGGTGGGTGGGTGTTTGAGAATTTGCGGCATTCCGCCGCTTCGGCCATAGCGCCAGCGCTGTGGCGCTCGGATCAGTACTACTGGTTTACTGCCGTGCTAGCCGCCCGCGGCCTCCAGACCGTCTCCTGCCGCGTGGTGGCGACGTGCATCGTCGCCCTGGGTGTGGTTCCGATGGTGTTGATGGCCAGCGCGCTGGGTCCACAGACGGCGGCGACCCGCGGCCTCGCGGTCTTCGTCGGGCTGGGTTGTCTGGGCCTGGCGGCGCTGTGGTTGCGCCAACACTGGCCGACGCGGGCGCAGTCGCTGCTGTCCGTCTTCGTCGGCACGGTGGGCATCGGGGTGTCCGCGGTGAACGTGTCCAGTCCCATCGCCGGTTTCCTGGGTGCGACGACCTACGTGTTGCTGACGGCGTTCGTGGTGTGTTTCCACTCGGCTCGGTTCCTGGTCTTCACCTGGACCGTGGGAGCCGTGGTGGTCGTGGTGCTGTTCGCCCGGCTGGCCCCTGACGATCTCGCGCTGGCCCTGTGTGCGGCAGGTGTCGTGGTGGTGCTCAACGTGTTCATCGCGTTGGTCTGCCGGGCGGCGGTCACCCTGGTCCAGCCCGAGGCCCATCACGGCGATATCGAGCAGGTCACCGGCTTGCTGCACCGCGACGCGTTCTATCGCGGGGTGGCCACCCTGTTGGCGTCCCGCAGTCGCAGCGACGACCAGTACCTGGTCATGGTTGCGGTCAACATCGACAGCTTCTCGCTGCTGATGGGCCTGTCCGGTGCGCAGGCCGGCACCAGGGCGCGCGTCGCCGTGGGGCAGGCGCTGCGGGAAACCGTCCGGCACAACGCGATCGTCGCGCACGTGTCCTCCGGCGGTTTCCACGACTTCCTGATCGCCGACTCGTTCACGACCCCGGATGCCTCTCCGCTGGTCGAGCGCATCCGGGGGGCGATCGCCGGGACCCCGCAGAAACTCACCGCCAGCATCGGCGTCGTCTGCACACCGCTGCCGCCGCTGGCCGCCGAACCGCCCGACGAGGTGGTGGACAAGCTCATCTCGGTCGCCACCACGGCCATCGAGCAGGCCCGGATGGCCGGGGGGAATCAGGTCCGCTACGTGTTGCGACCCGACCTCGCTGAGGACTCCGGCGACGCGGATGACACGGATGACGCGGGCCACTCCGACGGCCCCGGTGCCCCGGGATTCGACGACTGGCCGGACAACGGCAAGAGCGCCTGAGAACCCCTCGCGCCGTCGAACGTTTGTTCGATAGACTGGCGCGGTGGGATGGCACAACGGCCCGCCGAGCTGGACCGAGATGGAGCGCGTGCTCAATGGTCGGGCGCGCCGGGCCGGCCGGCCCATTGACGAGCAGGCCGGCGACGGTGGGGACAGCCCGGCCTGGTCGCGCAAGCGGGGGGAGTACCGGGCCCCGGACAGACGCCGCAGCCCGCCGGTCGCGACACCCTATGCCGAGTTGCACGCACATTCGGCCTACAGCTTTCTCGACGGCGCCAGCACGCCGGAGGAACTGGTGGAGGAGGCGGCCCGGCTCGGTCTGCGTGCCCTGGCCCTGACCGATCACGACGGGCTCTACGGGGTGGTGCGGTTCGCCGAGGCGGCCCGGGAACTCGACATGGCCACCGTGTTCGGTGCCGAGCTGTCGCTCAGCGGGGTCAGCCGCACCGACGAGCCCGATCCGCCGGGGCCGCATCTGCTGGTGCTCGCCCGGGGGCCGGAGGGGTATCGGCGGTTGTCGCGGCAGCTGGCTCACGCGCACCTGGCCGGTGGGGAGAAGGGTGTGCTGCGCTACGACTTCGACGCGTTGACCGAGGCTGCGGGCGGGCACTGGCACATCCTGACCGGCTGTCGCAAGGGGCATGTCCGGCAGGCGCTGGCCTCCGGTGGTCCGGCGGCGGCCGAGGCGGCGCTGGCCGACCTGGTCGAGCGGTTCGGGCGGGATCGGGTCAGTGTCGAGCTCACCCACCACGGTCACCCGCTCGACGACGAACGCAACGCCGCGCTCGCCGCGTTGGCGCCCCGCTTCGGGCTCGGCGTCGTCGCCACCACCGCCGCGCATGTCGCCGGACCCGACCGGGCCAGGCTCGCCATGGCGATGGGGGCGATCCGGGCCCGCAACTCGATGGACGACGCCGCGGGGTATCTTGCGCCGCTGGGGGGTTCGCACCTGCGCTCCGGCGCGGAGATGGCCCGGATCTTCCCCGCCGGCGTGGTGACGGCTGCGGCCGAGCTCGGCGAGCAGTGCGCGTTCGGGTTGGCGCTGATCGCGCCGAAGCTGCCCCCGTTCGACGTCCCCGACGGCCACACCGAGATCAGCTGGCTGCGGCACCTGGTCGCCGAAGGCGCCCGGGACCGATACGGCCCACCCGAGCGCGCCCCCCGCGCCTACGCCCAGATCGAGCACGAGCTGGCCGTCATCGAGCAACTCGGCTTTCCGGGCTATTTCCTGGTGGTGCACGACATCACGCGGTTCTGCCGGCTCAACGACATCCTCGCCCAGGGCCGAGGTTCGGCGGCCAATTCGGCGGTCTGCTACGCACTGAAGGTCACCAACGTCGACCCGGTGGCCAACGAGTTGCTGTTCGAGCGGTTCCTGTCCCCGGCCCGTGATGGTCCGCCCGACATCGACATCGACATCGAATCCGACCTGCGGGAGAAGGCGATCCAGTACGTTTACCAGCGTTACGGTCGCGAGTACGCCGCCCAGGTGGCCAATGTGATCACTTACCGCGGCCGCAGCGCGGTACGCGACATGGCCCGCGCCCTGGGATTCTCCCAGGGGCAGCAGGATGCCTGGAGCAAACAGATCAGCCGATGGAACGGCCTGGCCGATTCCCCGGACGTGGAAGGCATTCCGGAGCAGGTGGTGGACCTGGCCATGCAGATCTCCAACCTGCCCCGGCACATGGGCATCCACTCCGGCGGCATGGTGATCTGCGATCGCCCCATCGCCGACGTGTGCCCGGTCGAGTGGGCCAGGATGGAGAACCGCAGTGTGCTGCAGTGGGACAAAGATGACTGCGCGGCAATCGGTTTGGTGAAGTTCGACATGCTGGGCCTGGGGATGCTGTCCGCGCTGCACTACTGTATCGACCTGGTCGCCGAGCACAAGGGCATCGACGTGGACCTGGCCAAGCTGGATCTGGGCGAGGATGCGGTGTACGAAATGCTGCAGCGGGCCGACTCTGTCGGGGTGTTCCAGGTGGAGTCCCGCGCGCAGATGGCCACCCTGCCCCGGCTCAAGCCCAGGGTGTTCTACGACCTCGTGGTCGAGGTCGCCCTGATCCGCCCGGGCCCGATCCAGGGCGGCTCGGTGCACCCCTACATCAAGCGGCGTAACGGTGAAGAAGCCGTCACCTACGACCATCCGTCGATGGAGTCCGCACTGCGCAAGACGTTGGGGGTGCCGCTGTTCCAGGAGCAGCTGATGCAGTTGGCGGTCGACTGCGCGGGTTTCTCAGCGGCCGAGGCCGATCAGCTGCGCCGCGCGATGGGCTCGAAGCGGTCGACGGAGAAGATGCGCCGGTTGCGGGGCCGATTCTTCGACGGGATGCTCGAGCTGCACGGCATCACCGGGGAGGTGGCCGAACGGATCTACGAGAAGTTGGAGGCGTTCGCCAATTTCGGTTTCCCGGAAAGTCATTCGCTGAGCTTCGCGTCGCTGGTGTTCTATTCGTCGTGGTTCAAACTGCATCATCCAGCGGCGTTCTGCGCAGCGCTGTTGCGGGCACAGCCGATGGGTTTCTACTCGCCGCAATCGCTGGTCGCCGACGCCCGCAGGCACGGGGTCGTCGTGCACGGCCCGGATGTCAACGCCAGCCTCGCCCACGCCACGCTGGAGAACGCCGGCATGGAGGTCCGGCTGGGCCTGGGCAGTGTCCGGCACATCGGCGACGAGCTGGCCGAGAAGCTGGTCGAGGAACGGAAAGCCCACGGCCCGTTCATTTCTCTTCTCGACATGACCGCCCGCGTGCAGTTGTCGGTGCCGCAGACCGAGGCGCTGGCCACCGCAGGAGCGCTGGGGTGTTTCGGCATCACCCGCCGTGAGGGACTGTGGGCGGCGGGGGCGGCGGCCGCCGAGCGGCCCGACCGGTTGCCGGGGGTGGGCTCGTCGGCGCAGGTGCCGTCGTTGCCCGGGATAACCGAGTTGGAGCTGGCGGTGTCGGACGTGTGGGCGACCGGGGTGTCCCCGGACAGCTATCCGACCCAGTTCCTGCGGGCCGATCTCGACCGGATGGGAGTGGTGCCCGCCGACCGCCTGCTGGGTGTGCCCGACGGCACCCGGGTGCTGATCGCCGGGGCGGTGACGCACAGACAGCGGCCGGCCACCGCGCAGGGGGTGACGTTCGTCAACCTCGAGGACGAGACCGGCATGATCAACGTGCTGTGCTCGCCGGGGGTGTGGTCGCGTCACCGCCGATTGGCGCAGTCGGCGTCGGCGCTGGTGGTGCGCGGCATCGTGCAGAACGCCACCGGCGCGGTCACCGTGGTGGCGGACCGCATGGGTCCGCTGAGCATGCGGGTGGCCTCGAAGTCCCGCGACTTCCGCTGAACGGGGCGTGTCGTGTGCAAAAGCGCGCGCTCGCTGGACGTTTCAGCCCGGCGTCGGTGTGGTCCACACCTTGTCGATGGTGATGCGCAGGCGCAGGTCGTACTGGCCCATCGAATCGGTGAGACCGATCTGCTCGGCGTCGCCGGCGTACTTCGCCCAGTACGGGGCGTCCTCGCGCGGGTCGGCGCCTTGCGCGTCGACGGTCGTGACGCCGCCGACGACGATGATGCCGGAGCCGTGGCCGTCGGAGTCCAGGTTCAGGCTGGCCCGGGGATGGCGGCCGATGTGGCGGACCTTTGCCGCGCCCGGCTCGGTGTAGACCAGCACATCGGCGCCGTCGAAGTAGAACCACACCAGGCGTGGCACCGGTTGCCCGGATCGGGCGACGGTGGTCAGCCAGCCGTAGTGATCGGACTGGAGTCGTTCGATGACGTCCTGCGGTAATTCGATTGCCATGTCGCGAATGTAGTCTCGAAAAAATGACGCTGAACTTATCTGCCGATGAAGTCCTGACCACCACCCGTTCGGTGCGCAAGCGACTGGATTTCGACAAGCCGGTTCCGCGGGAGGTGCTGATGGAGTGCCTCGACATCGCTCTGCAGGCGCCCACCGGGTCGAACAACCAGGGCTGGCAGTGGGTGTTCGTCGAGGATGCGGACAAGAAGCGCGCGTTGGCCGAGATCTACCGCACCAACGCCACCCCGTATCTGGCGATGGAGAAGCCGCAGACCGGCGACCTGCGTGACCAGCAGCGTCCCCGGGTCGAGGACTCGGCGCGCTACCTCAACGACCACCTCCACGAGGTTCCGGTGATGCTGATCCCCTGTCTGGAGGGCAAGCCCACCGACACGCCGTCGGGGCAGAGTGCCGGGTACTGGGGTTCGTTGCTGCCGGCGGTGTGGAGCTTCATGCTCGCGTTGCGCTCGCGGGGCCTCGGGTCGGCATGGACCACGCTGCATCTACTCGGTGACGGTGAGCGTCAGGCCGCCGAGCTCCTCGGCATTCCGTTCGACTCCTACAGCCAGGCGGGCCTGTTCCCGGTGGCCTACACCAAGGGCACCGACTTCCGGCCGGCCAAACGGCTGCCGGCCGAGCAGCTCACCCACTGGGACACCTGGTAGCCGTTCAGCCGGCTCCCGCATAGCCGTGCTGGCGCCAGGCCTCGTAGACCGCGACGGCCGCGGCATTGGACAGGTTCAGGGAGCGCCGCCCGGACAGCATCGGAATGCGCACCGTCGCGCTGATGTGCGGGTCAGCCAGCGTGGCCTGATCCAGGCCGGTGGGTTCGGGGCCGAACATCAGCACGTCGCCCGGTTGATAGGCCACCTCCGCGAACGACGTCGATGCGTGCGCGGTGAACGCATAGACCCGGGCCGGCATCAGTGCCTGCCACGCAGTTGCCAGATCGGCGTGCACCGTCACCGAGGCCAGATCGTGGTAGTCCAGTCCGGCGCGGCGCAACTTCGGTTCGGACAGGTCGAACCCGAGGGGCTCGACCAGGTGCAGCGCACAGCCGCTGCCCGCCACCATCCGGATCGCATTGCCGGTGTTGGGCGCTATCCGCGGCGAGAAGAACATCACGTTGAACACAACTGCCCATCTTTGCGGGTCCCCGCGCGGCCTCCGACACCATCCCCGACACTGAGGCCATGGTCGAAACGAGCTTGTGGATGCAGAAGGTGGCGGCCGACCCGGGGCATTCGGCGTGGTACATCGAGCGTTTCCGGGCCATGGCGCGGGCCGGTGACGACCTGGGCGGCGAGGCCCGCTTCGTCGACGCGATGGCGCCGCGCGGGGCGCACATCCTCGATGCCGGGTGCGGTCCCGGCCGCGTGGGCGGATATCTGGCCGCGGCCGGTCACCGGGTGGTCGGGGTCGATGTCGACCCCGCGCTCATCGCGGCGGCAGAACAGGACCATCCCGGACCTCGTTGGCTTGTCGGCGATCTCGCCGAGCTCGACCTGCCGGCCCGGGGCGTCGGTGAACCCTTCGACGTCATCGTGTCGGCCGGCAACGTGATGACGTTTCTGGCGCCGAGCACCCGGGTGTCGGTGCTGTCCCGGCTGCGGTCCCACCTGCGGGCCGACGGGCGATTGGTGATCGGCTTCGGCGCCGGCCGCGATTACGAGTTCGGCCAGTTCCTGGCCGATGCGGCCACCGCGGGACTCGCCGCCGAGCTGCTGCTGTCCGCCTGGGACGTCCGGCCGTTCACCGAGGACTCGGGCTTCCTCGTCGCACTGCTGGTGCCGACCGTGCCGTGATGGCCGACCGGGTCGCCAGAGTCGTTCAGTCCAAACAGGTTTCGTATGCAGCGATGGAAACCAACCCCGCGAATGTCTCGGCGTCGACCACTTCGCTGCTCATCGCTCGCATCATCGGTGAGTCGCCGATCTCGGACGCCTCGGCCAGCGTGGCCACCTCTACCCCGTTACGGACCATCGTCGCACCTCCTTGTGCAGTGTCCAGGTTACGCGCCTCGCGCTGACCAACCCGGCTCCGTCCCCAACCAGTGTCGCGTGCGTGTCGCCGTCGTGGGCCTCAGGGGCGTAACGATCCCCTTGCGGTTCAGACGCTGTTACGGTGGCTGGGCAGTCCACAGGCGGCGGGAGGACGCGTGGCGAGGATTCGGCGCGGCCCGCGATTCACTGCGCACCTGCAGAATTCGTTCACCCAGACCGGGCAGAGCCACGTCGTCGACGATCTGCGGCACGCCATTCTGTCCGGTGACCAACCGCCCGGCACGGTGATTCCCGTCGACGAAGTCGCGGCCCACCTCGGCGTCAGCCCGATCCCGGTGCGGGAGGCGCTGATGACATTGATCGGTGAAGGTCTGGTCGAACGCCGGCCCCACGTCGGCTACCGGGTGACGACGCTGACGTTCGAGGAGTTCACCGACCTCTACGAGGTGCGCGAGGTGCTGGAGGCCTCCGCCCTGGTCTCGTCGGTGCGCAACGCCGGCGTCGACGACGACGTGCAGATCAGGGCCAGTCACACCGAGTTGGATGCGGCCATCCGCTGCAGTGATCACCGCTCCTTCCATACCGAATCGCGCCGGCTGCATCTGGCGCTGATGCGTCCGTCGAAGATGAGCCGGCTGATCAGCATGTACGAGTCGGCGTGGAACCTGACCGAGCCGACCAGCCCGATGTCGCACGTCTCCGAGGAAGCGCGCCGGCAGTTCCACGCCGATCACGCCGAGATGATCGACGCGTTCGTCGACCGCGACGTCGACGCCCTGGTGGCCGCGTCGCACCGACACTACGAGCACCTGCGGGCCGGGTTCGATTCCCTGCGCGGGGACGCGGAGCTGTTTCGCGCTCCGTAACTCCTATATGTGATCGGTAACACCGGGTTGACATTGTGGTTGCGTTGCCGGAAACACCGCGTTCCTAGCGTGACGTGTCGAGCCCACCGCGCTAGGAGACTGCATTGACCACCGAAGCAGCGCCGTTGACCGCTGGTACCCACACCGGGCCAGCCGGAACGTCGATCATCAAGCCGTCGTACCACCCCCGGCTGACCAACGAGGATCTCGCGCCGCTGGTCGAACAGAAGTGGAACTGGTACAACATCTTTGCGTTCTGGATGGCCGATGTGCACAGCGTCGGCGGGTACGTGACCGCAGGCGCGCTGTTCGCCCTGGGCCTGACCAGCTGGCAGGTGTTCGTCTGCCTGATAGTCGGCATCTGCATCGTGCAGTTGTTCTGCAACCTGGTCGCCAAGCCCAGTCAGGTTCAAGGCGTTTCCTATCCGGTGGTGGCGAGGGCTTCGTTCGGGGTGATGGGCGCCAACATCGCCGCCATCATCCGGGGCAGCATCGCCATTGCCTGGTACGGCGTGCAGACCTTCCTGGCCGCCGGCGCGCTGACCATCGTCATCCTGAAACTGTTCCCCAGCCTCGAGGCATATGCCACCGACGAAACCAGCTTCCTCGGGTTGTCCTACGTGGGTTACGTGAGCTTCGCGATCCTGTGGGTGGTCCAGGCCGTGGTGTTCTGGTGGGGCATGGAGATGGTGCGCTGGCTCTGCGACATCAGCGGCCCGTTGATCTACGCGATGATGTTCCTGCTGTGCATCTACATGATGGCGCGCGCCGATTGGCAGATCAGCCTGACTCTTTCCGACGAGCAACTCTCGACCGGACAGCAGATCGGCGCGATGTTCGGCGCGATCGCGTTGGTCGTGTCCTATTTCGCGGGACCCATGCTGAACTTCGGTGACTTTGCGCGCTACTCGAAGTCGTTCAAACAGCTGAAACTGGGCAACCTGATCGGTCTGCCGATCAACTTCGTCGTCTTCTCGCTGCTGGTCGTGCTGACCGCGTCGGCGACCCTGCCGGTGTTCGGCGAGGTCATGACCAATCCGATCGACACGGTGGAGGCCATCGACACCTACACCGCAGTGCTGCTCGGCGGGTTCACCTTCGTGCTCGCCACCATCGGTATCAACATCGTGGCCAACTTCGTCGCGCCGGCGTTCGACTTCTCCAACGTCAACCCGCAGAAGATCAGCTGGCGTACCGGCGGCATGATCGCTGCCTGCGGGTCGGTGTTGCTGACCCCGTGGAACTGGTACAACAACGACGAGGCCATCTTCTGGACGCTGGGGCTGCTGGGCGCGCTGATCGGTCCGCTGTTCGGCATCCTGATCGCCGACTACTACCTGGTGCGCAAGCAGCATGTCGTCGTGGACGACCTGTTCTCGATGGAAGAGTCGGGCACCTACTGGTACAGCAAGGGCTACAACCCGGTGGCGGTGAAGGCGACGATCATCGCGGGGATCGCCTCGATCGGTTCGGTGGTGGTGCCGAAGGTCACCGGGGTGGTGTCCGACCTCGGGTCCTACAGCTGGTTCATCGGATGCGCGGTTGGGTTCGCGGCGTATTACCTGCTGGCCTACCGCGCGAATGTCGCGAACGTGGCCGGTCGGGACGTTGTCGAGGCCGGCTGACTGATAGGCCCCGGTACGTCGTAATCCGGGTTTGCCAGCATGAAACGTGCTGGGAGGCGCGCAGTTTGCCGGGACGCTGTTGACATGGCCAAGTGTGGAATCCGCCGGGCTCGGCTGGCATACTCGTCCAATTGCCAGGCCAGGTAGGCCGGCATCCCCAGGGCGACATCAGCAGGAAGCCGGATGAACGACGACCGAACTGTGATCTGCGCGCACGCCGTCGACAGCGTGCGCCGCCGATGAAGTCCGCCGACCGCCCGTCGCGGGTGGCTCTGTCCAACTGGCCGGTGCGGTGGAAGGTGCTCGCCATCGCGGCGGTCCCGCTGATCCTCGCCGGCGTGTTCGGTGGGCTGCGGATCCACTCCAGCGTCACCGAGGCAGGCGAGCTGCAACGGGCCGCAGAACGCGCCGAGATGGTTCCGGCGATCGCGGACTACATGGGCGCTCTCGAGCAGGCGATGGTCACCGCCACGCAGGGCGGTGACACCGGGTCGGCGTTGACGGTGTACGGCTCGGCGCGCTCGGAGTTGGAGCGGCGCGTCACCGACACCGATCTGCCGGACAGCACCCGGCTGGCCGCCAACACACTGCTCGATTACGGCCAGGATCTGCTGGACGGGATCTCGGCCAACACGATCGACCTGCGCGGCCGGGTGACGACCTACGCGCCGTTGTTGCTCACCGCCGAGACGGCGATCACCGGGCTGGTGGATACCGATGACCAGACCGTGCAGGCAGAAGGCGACGCGCTGGCGCGGGCGGTCGGCGCGCGCGGGCAGATGGCAATGCAGCAGATGCTGGTCACCAGCGGTGGCGGGCTGCCCGAGCCGGAGCTGCGTTCGGCGATGATCACCATCGCGGGCACGGAGCCGTCCACGGTGTCGGCCATGGGCGGCTACTTCGGTGGCGCGACCGATCAAGCCGCCTCGCTGCGCTCGGAGATGGTGCGGCGGATGTCGATGCTGTCCGACCCTGCGTCCGTGCTGGTCGGAAACCCTGGCCTGCTGGCTTCCCAGCAGGTCACCCGCGACATCGCCGACGGGCTGATCGCCCAGACCACCCACTCGATCCCGGCCACCGTGAACAGGCAGGCGGCCGATGCTCGGACGGCGGCGATCCGGGACGCCGCACTCGTCGGCGCGGCGATCGTGGCGGCGCTGTTGCTCGTCACGCTGGTGGCCCGCACGCTGGTGCGGCCACTGCGCACGCTGCGCGACAGCGCGCTCAAGGTCGCCCACGAGGATTTGGCGCGCGAGGTCGAACACGTGCGCACCGACGGCAAGACCTTCCCCGTCCAGCCGGTCCCCGTGCACACCTCCGAAGAGGTGGGTCAGGTCGCGCACGCCGTCGATGAACTACATGAGCAGGCGGTGCTGCTGGCGGGTGAGCAGGCCCGACTGCAGCTGCAGGTCACCGACATGTTCGAGACGCTGTCGCGGCGCAACCGCACACTGGTGGACCAGCAGCTGTCGCTGATCGACCAACTGGAGCGCGACGAGGAGGACCCCGACCGGCTGCAGAGTCTGTTCCGGCTCGATCACCTGGCGGCGCGGATGCGGCGCAACGGCGCCAACCTGATGGTTCTCGCGGGTGCGCGGATTCCGCGCGAGCAGGCCGAACCGGTGGCGCTGACGGCCGTCGTGAATGCGGCTGCTTCCGAGGTCGAGGACTACACCCGGGTGGAACCGGCCGACCTGCCCGACACCGAGGTCTCCGGCGCCGTCGCCGGTGACCTGGTGCATCTGTTGGCCGAGCTGCTCGACAACGCGCTGCGTTACTCTCCACCGGCGAACCCGGTGCGGGTGTCGGCGGTGCACACCGGTAACGGCGGTCTGGTCGTCGAGGTCAGCGACACCGGTCTGGGCATGACCGAGTCCGATCTGCGGGTCGCCAACACCCGGCTGGAGTCCGGCGGTGAGGTCAATCCCTACACCGCCCGCCACATGGGATTGTTCGTGGTCGGCAGGTTGGCCATGCAGCACGGTCTGGTGGTTCGGCTGCGCAGCACCACCGCCACCCGCGAGCCCGGGGCGGGCACCACGGCCGGGGTGTACGTGCCGGCGACGTTGCTGGCCACCAGGGCCCGTCGGCAGCCGGCGGTGACCGCGGCGCCGGCGGCGCAACCTGCCGCGCTCCCTGCCGTGGCGGCCCCTGCGCCGGCGCGGAGGAAGGTGACACCCGACCCCGCGACCGCACCGGCCGAGCTGCCCCGGCGCAGACCGGGTTCCAGTCGTAGGGGTGGTGTCTCCGGACCGGCCGGACAGCCGGTCCCGCCGCAGCGTTCCGACGTCGCCGCCTTCTTCGCCCCCAGACCCGAACGCATCTGGTCGCCGCCGGTGACCGACGACGTCTCGCCGCCGGCAGCCAGCGGCGACATTCGGCCCGTCCAGGAGTCCCCGGTGACCCGGGAGGTCGAGGACGCCCCGGAGTCCCGGGTGACCCGGGAGGTCGAGGACGCCCCGGTGACCCGGGAAGCCGAGGTGACCCGGGACGCCCAGGACGACGATGCGATCTACCAGAAGATGCTGTCGGAATGGCTGGTCGATCCGCACGAGTTGTCGCAGAATCCCGACCTGAACTGGAAGTCGGTCTGGGACCACGGCTGGTCGGCGGCCGCAGCCGCCGAGAAGACCCCTGTGAGCGCCCACACCGTGGATGGTCTGCCGGTGCGCCAGCCCGGTGCGCGCCTGGTTCCGGGGGCGGCCGGCCAGGACAGCCACCATCACGGCGGTCACCCGGTAGCATCGCCGGTCAGTCACGACCGCAGCCACGACCGCAATGGCAACGACACCGGCAACAGCGCTGGGAACGGCGCGCACGGCAGGCATCTGCGTGATCCCGACGCCGTGCGCACCAGCATCGGCCGTCACTTCGGTGGCGTCCACGCCGCCAGGGCGAAAGTGCAGGAGACCGGAGGAGCCCACGCCGAATGACCCCGCATCTTCAGAACGAGCGGGATTCGCTGGATTGGCTGGTGTCCAGATTCGCTCGGGACGTGTCCGGGGTGTCCCACGCCGTGCTGGTGTCGGCCGACGGTCTGCTGATCGCGGCCAGCGAGCACATGCCGGGGGAGCGCGCCGACCAGCTCGCCGCGGTGACGTCCGGGTTGGCGAGCCTGTCCACCGGGGCAGCGCAGTTGTTCGACGGCGGTTATGTCCTGCAGTCGGTGGTGGAGATGGAGAACGGGTATCTGCTGCTGATGCGTGTCGGCGACGGGTCCAACCTGGCCGCGTTGGCGACCCGGCACAGCGACATCGGGCAGATCGGCTACGAGATGGCGATGCTCGTCGAGCGTGTCGGTGCCGTCGTCTCGCCGCCGCGCCGGACCCCGCAGCACTCGTGAGCGATCCATGGCTGGCGATGGTGACCGCGGTACCAGTGAGCCCAGCCTGGTCCGGCCGTACACGCTGACGGCCGGGCGAACCGACGCGCAGGTCCAGTTGGCCCTCGAGGCCGCGGTCGGCATGGTCGCGGCGGTGCCGCCGCCCCGCTGGCCGTCCACCGACGTGCGGTGCCAGATCCTGGCGTTGTGCACCGGGCGGCCCTCGGTAGCCGAGATCGCGGCGCATCTCTCACTGCCGCTCGGCGTGGCGCGGGTGCTGGTGGGGGACCTGGTAGTGCAGGGTTACGTGCAGGTGCACGCCACCCTCGGCGCGACCGACACGGTCGATTCCCGGCGAGAACTGATCGGAAGGACGTTGCGTGGCCTCAGGGCGCTCTAGCGGACAGGCGTCGACGAAGATCGTCATCTCCGGCGGGTTCGGCGCCGGCAAGACGACGTTCGTGGGTGCGGTGTCGGAGATCGTTCCGCTGCGCACCGAGGCCCTGTTGACCAACGCCTCGGAGGGCGTGGACGGGCTGGAGGCCACACCGTCGAAGTCGACCACCACGGTGGCGATGGACTTCGGCCGGATCAGCCTGGGCGACGATCTGGTGTTGTACCTGTTCGGCACCCCGGGGCAGCGCCGCTTCTGGTTCATGTGGGACGACCTGGTCCGCGGGGCGATCGGCGCGATCATCCTGGTCGACACCCGCCGGCTGGCCGACAGTTTCGCGGCGGTGGATTTCTTCGAGGCGCGCCGACTGCCGTTCCTGGTCGCCGTCAACGAATTCGACGGTGCGCCACGCCATCGGCTGTCTGCGGTGCGCGAGGCGCTGGCGCTGTCCGAGCAGGTGCCGATCCTGCGCGTCGATGCCCGCAGCCGCGAGTCGGCCAAGGCCGCGTTGATCGCGGTCACCGAATACGCGCTCAGCAGGCTGCCCGCCGCGGCCGGCTGAACCGGTGCGCGACGTCGAAACCGGCTGGGAGTTCACCGGCGAGGACTTCCGCGACGAAGACCTGAGCCGGTTGCGCACCGAGCGGGTGGTGTTCACCGAATGCGACTTCTCGGGCGTGGACATGGCGGAGTCCGAGCATGAGGGCTCAGCGTTTCGCAACTGTACGTTTCGCCGCACGTCGCTGTGGCACAGCACGTTCCGGCACTGCAGCTTCCTCGGCTCGACGTTCGTCGAGTGCCGGATGCGGCCGTTGACGCTGGTCGAGGTGGACTTCACCCTGGCCGTGCTCGGCGGGGCCGACCTGCGTGAACTCGATCTGTCGGACTGCCGGTTTCGCGAGGCCAGTCTGGTCGGCACCGACTTGAGGCGCGCGGTGCTGGCCCGATGCGACCTGACCGGGGCGCGTGTGCAGGGTGCTCGGATGGACGGTGCCGACCTGCGCGGCGCCCGCAGCGATGCGTCGCTCTGGACGACGGCCGGGCTGCGTGGCGCCAAGGTCGACGTCGAGCAGGCGGTGCGGTTCGCCGCCGCCCACGGTCTCGACATCCACGGCGGCTGAAGACCGCGCAGGTCAAAAAACCGCACGTCACGAGGTGTTTGACGGCACACCCGTAAAAGTCGCATTTGCGATGCGCAATTTATAGCGTGCAAGGCATGCAGCTCACCCGGTTCACCGATCTCGGCCTTCGGGCCGTGATGTTGCTGGCCGCGGGCGAAGCCGACGGTCGGCGGGTCACGACCGGATCCATCGCCGCCGGCGCGAATGCCTCGGAGAACCACATCGCCAAGGCGGTGGCCCGGCTTTCCGACCTGGGACTGGTATCGGCCCGGCGCGGCCGGCTCGGGGGTCTGACACTGACCGACGAGGGCCGAAACGCCTCGATCGGGTGGCTCGTTCGCCGTCTGGAAGGTGACCGGGAGGTCGTCGAGTGCGGTGGCGCCGCCCCCTGCCCGCTGGTACCGGCGTGCCGGCTGCGGCGGGCGCTGGCCGACGCCAAGGAGGCGTTCTACCGCGAGCTCGACCACCACACCGTCACCGACTTGGCCCGAGGCGCAAGCCTTCCTGTGCTCGCCGTGCCCACTGTGCCCAGACCGCACCATCCGACAACCGAAAGGACCGATCACCCATGACCGAGACCATCGTCGCCGCCGAGCTCGACCCCGCCCACGCGGAGCTGATCTCGGCGACGCTGCCGCTGGTCGGCGCACACATCGACGAGATCACCCGCGAGTTCTATCGCCGGATGTTCGCCGCGCACCCCGAGCTGCTGCGCAACCTGTTCAACCGGGGTAACCAGGCCCAGGGGGCCCAGCAGCGGGCGCTCGCGGCGTCGATCGCCACCTTCGCGACCCATCTGATCGATCCGGCGCTGCCACACCCCGCGGAGTTGCTGTCGCGCATCGGACACAAGCACGCTTCGCTCGGCGTCACCGCTGACCAGTACCCGATCGTGCACGAGCATCTGTTCGCCGCCATCGTGGAGGTGCTGGGCGCGGACACCGTCACGGCTGAGGTGGCCGAGGCCTGGGACCGGGTGTACTGGATCATGGCCGACACGCTGATCGAGCTCGAGCGCGGGCTCTACCGCGCGGCCGGGGTCGGGGAGGGCGACGTCTACCGCCGCGCCCGGGTGGTGTCGCGCGTCGACGACCCGTCCGGCACCGTTCTGGTCACGGTGCGCACCGACGGTCAGATGTGCGGCCTCGCGCCTGGGCAGTACGTGTCGGTGGGCGTGACGATGCCCGACGGTGCCCGGCAGTTGCGGCAGTACAGCGTCGTGAACTCTGCCGGGTCCGGGGAACTCACGTTCGCGGTCAAGCCCGTCGTCGCGACCGGCGGGCAGCCCGCCGGGGAGGTGTCCAGCTGGATCGCGGCGAACCTGCGCGTCGGCGACATCCTCGACGTCACGGTGCCGTTCGGTGACCTCCCCGTGCCCACCGGCGCCGAGCCGCTGGTGCTGATCTCGGCCGGCATCGGCGCCACCCCGATGATCGGTGTGCTGGACTACCTGGCCGTGGAGGCTCCCGAGGTGCGCGGGCACGTGCTGCACGCCGACCGCAGCGCGCAGAGCCACCCGCTGCGCGGGCGGCAGCGGGAACTGACCGACCGGTTGCCCAACGCCACCCTTGAGGTCTGGTACGAGGACGGGGTCGGCGCAGACGACCCGGACGCACACGCCGGGCTGCTGAATCTCGACGCCGTGCCGCTCGCCGAGGACGCGCAGATCTATCTCTGTGGCAACAACGGCTTCGTGCAGGCGGTGCGCGCGCAGTTGACGCAACGCGGGGTGCCCGCGTCGCGGGTGCACTGCGAGCTGTTCTCGCCCAACGACTGGCTGCTGGGCTAGGTGCGGGTCACCGCGCGCGCGACCAGGTCGGCGACCGCCTGGCAGTAGTCATGCGTCGCCGGCCGGTCGCTGTAGAGGGCGAGGGTGTGCAGCGGTGAGCTCACCAACTGCATGACCACGGTGGGTCTGACGTCGTCGCGCAGTTCGCCGCGCGCCTCCGCCCGGCGCAGGATCTCGTTGACGGCCTGCTGGCGCGTGGCCCAGAACTGTGCGCGGGTCTCGACGTCGACCTCGTAGGACTTGCTGTCGACGACCATCATCCGCGCGATCCGGCGGCCGACCGGGTCGTTGAGATACCGGGCGACGCAGTGGGTGAGCGCGGACAGATCCCCGTGCAGAGAACCCGTGTCGGGCATCTCGGTGATCTCCCGGGTGTAGTTGAGCAAGGCATCGACGATCAGCTGCCGTTCGGTTCCCCAGTTCTGCCGGAAGAAATCCGGGGTGAGCTGAGCGCGATTGGCGGCGCCTTCGATGCTGAAGCGGTCCACGCCCCACTGCTGCAGCTCGTCCAGCGCTGCGTCCAGCGCCGCCTCGCGTGTCGACCCGTGTGACACCTGATCGTCCCCCCGGTTGTGCCGTACCCGGGCTGAGAGTACGGAAAATGACATGTTCTGCCCAAATCTAGGACAACTTCACGTGCCGCGGCTACCGCGAGATCAGGCTGTGTGGAATGGCCCTCGCCCGCGTCGTCGTCAGGCTGTGCAGGATTGCCCGACTCCTCACGGGCTCGTCCCTCGCCCGCTTCGTCGTCACGCGGCCTTGAGCCTGATTCGCCAGCGCACGAAGCCCAGATAGAAGACGCTGATCGCGGCCAGCATCGCCATGTCGAACAACCAGGCACCCGAGGTGTGCTCCCAGTGCCTGTCCTGCGGGGTCAACGGCCCGGGCACCAGCCGGATCAGGTCGATGGTCGACGCCGACGCCGCGAAGCCCCAGCGCGCCGGCGTCGCCCAGGACAGCTGATCCAACACGATGCGGTCCGTCACCGGGATCATGCCGCCGGAGAACACCAGCTGGCTCATGACCGCGACGACCAGCAGGGGCATGATCTGTTCGGCGGATTTGGCCAGCGCCGACAGCGCCAGACCGACCATTGCGGAGGCCACCGTGGTGGATGCGATGTCGACGAACAACTCGAGGCTGCGGTTGCCGATGACCGCGCCGCTGTCCACCGCGCCGGGTCCCCACCCCTTGCCCAGGATCGCGATGGAGGTGACGATCGCCGACTGGACGACCGCGAACACGGTGAACACGAACACCTTGGCCAGCAGGTAGGCCGTGGTGGACAAACCCACGGCCTGTTCACGGCGGAAGATCGCACGTTCGCCGATCAGTGCGCGGATGGTCAGGGCGGTGCCCATGAAGATGGCGCCGACGTTGAGCATGACCAGGATCTGTCCCGGTTCGTTGGGTGCCGGGCCGCCTTGGATGGCGGTCACCGGGACGCCGAAGCCGACGTCGCCGGGCACCGACAGCGACAGCACGCCCATGATGAACGGAAGCGCCATCAGGAACGCGAAGTAGCCGCGGTCAGACACCACCAGGCGCACCTGCCGGCGTGCGATCGTCGACAACTGCCGGCGCACGCTGGTGCGCGTCGGGTTCCCCAGTTCCGACGGTGCCAGCGCAGCTGGCTGAGGTGGGGGAGGGCCGTGTTGGGCCAGGTAGCGCTCGTGGGCGCCGGTCGGGTCGCCGGCGACGCTGGAGAAGATGTCGGCCCAGTTGGTGGTACCCATCGACGGACCGATCTGGCTGGGCGGACCGTAGAACGCGGTCATGCCGCCCGGGGCCAGCAGCAGCACCTGGTCGCAGACGTCCAGATAGGTCAGCGAGTGGGTGACGACGAGCACGACGCGGCCGGCGTCGGCCAGCTGGCGCAGCATCGTCATCACCTGGCGGTCCAGCGCGGGGTCGAGACCGGAGGTCGGTTCGTCGAGGATCAGCAGCGACGGGCCGGTCAGGAGTTCGAGTGCGACCGAGGCGCGTTTGCGCTGCCCGCCGGAGAGCTTGTCGACGCGGGTGTCGGCATGCTTGGTCATCTCGAGTTCTTCGAGGACCTGCGCCAAGACCTGGGCGCGGTCTTCCTTGGTGGTGTCCGGCGGCAGGCGTAACTCGGCGGCATACATCAGCGCCTGATTGACGGTCAGCTCACCGTGGACCACGTCGTCCTGGGGGACCATCCCGATCCGGGAGCGCAGCGACGCGTACTCGGCATGGATGTCGTGGCCTTCGAAGGTGACGGTTCCGGACGTCGGATGGGTGTAGCCCGCGACCTGCCGGGCAAACGTGGACTTGCCGGCGCCGGAGGGGCCGATCACCGCGGTCAGCGTGCCGGGACGGGCGGTGATGGAGATGTTGTCGAGCAGCGTCTTGTCGCCCTCGATGGTCCACGTCAGTCCGCGCACGTCCAGACCGCCGGTGGCGGTGTCGGCGGCGGTCTCGGTGCGGCGGGCCAGGGCGCCGCCGTGGAACACCAGGTCGACGTTGCCGATCGTGACGGTGTCGCCGTCGTTGAGCAGCGCGGTGTCCACACGGGCGCCGTTGACGAATGTGCCGTTGATGCTGCGGTTGTCGCGGATCTCGGTTCCGGCCGCGGTGGGCACCAGCGTGGCGTGGTGCCGCGAGGCCAGCACATCGGGGATGACGATGTCGTTGTCACCCGCACGGCCGATCTTCGTCGACCCGGGCGGTGTCTCTGCGGGCCGGCCCGGCCGCAGGATCCGCAGCATGCTGGTCGCGATGTTGCCGTCCGCGGAGCGGGGTGCGGCGGCGGGGCCCATCATCGTGGCCGACTCCATCTCCGAGGACGAGATGGGCTGGGGTGCACCCGGTTGGGCGACCGAGGGCGGAGCCGTCGAATAGGACACCGACGGCGGAGTAGTCGAATGGGGCACCGACGGCGGAGTCGTCGAATACGAGCCTGACGGCGGGGCCGGTGAATAAGCCACGGACGGCGGAGCTTGGGGGGCGGGTCGCGGG
>NZ_BLTG01000047.1 GCF_017312405.1 Mycobacterium sp. PO1 | reverse complement strand
GTGCCGCACCAGGCGCCCCGGCGGGCGGGGCGGGTTGTCCGGGCGGCATGCCGGGCAGACCCTGCGGCAGGCCCGGCAACGAGCCCTGCGGCAGTCCCGCCGGACCCTCCTCTTCACCCGGCGGCACGGCCCCCTCGGCGGGAATCGCGTGGATGACGGGCCGGATGTACAGACGCGCCGTCTGCCCGAGGCTGCGGGCTTCGCTGCCGTCGTTGCCCGGCACGGTGATCACCAGGTTCTGTCCGTCGATGATGACCTCGGACCCCGACACGCCCAGACCGTCGACGCGAGCACTGATGATCTGCTGGGCCTGGTTGAGCGATTCGCGGGTGGGCGCGCTGCCGTCCGGCGTGCGCGCGGTCAGCGTCACCCGGGTGCCGCCCTGCAGGTCGATGCCGAGCTTGGGATCGGGCTCTTTGTCCCCGGTCAGGAACACCAACAGGTAGGCACCGATGAGCAATACCAGGAACAGGACCAGGTAGCGCGCAGGGTGCACCGGCGTCGAAGACGATGCCACGTTTCAGGGTCTCCTCGAGATCAGTTCGTCAGCACCGCAAAGGGTACGTGCTTGTTCTGTGACCCTCGTCGTCACTCTTTGGTGTGGGGCCGATCCGAGATCTCGGTGCCCGACGACTGGGCGCCCAGCTCGTCACCGGAGTCCTCGAGCTCGTCGTACTCGTCCTCGGCGTCGGTGTCGTCGTCGGTGATGCGGTCGCGCACGGCCAGCTTCATCCAGGTGGTGACGACGCCCGGGGCGATCTCGAGGTCCACATAGTCCTCACCGATGCCGGTGATCGTGCCCTGCAGGCCCGACGTGGTGTGGATGCGGTCGCCGACCTGCAGCGAGTTGTGCAGGTCGATGGTGGCCTGCATCGCCTTCTTCTGACGCCGCGACGCGAAGAACATGAACGCGCCCATGATGATGAGCAGGGGCAGGAAGACGAGCAGATCCATGAGGAGACAGTCTTTCGTATCGAGGCATTCGGGTGCGAATTCGATGACCAGTGTGCCATTGCGAGCGACCACGCATTTCGCCCCCGGGTACCGCGGACGGGGCCGCTCGCCACCTGGAGGCGCCCGCGCCCCGCGTCTCGGGGTGTCCGCGCCCGTCGAGCGTCGGCGGGCTGTTCCGGCAGCCCGCGCGCTGACAACGGCCGAAGGCGACGGAATCAGTCGCGCTCAGCGCGCAACACATCTGATCTCGTCATAAGCTGGCAGGGTTCGCGACGGATCAGTGCATCCAGCGGCTAGGCTCTAGCCAGCGCGGCGGTCGTCGAGGTCTTTGCACTTTCTGCAGCGGAACATCAGGGAGGTCACCAGTGAGCACCGTGGAGCAGAGTCGGCATCTCGCCACCGCCATCCCGGGTCCCCGGTCCTCGGAGCTGATCGCCCGCAAGAACGCAGCGGTCTCCCGCGGCGTGGGCACCACCATGCCTGTGTATGCGGCGAGGGCGTTCGGCGGCATCGTCGAGGACGTCGACGGCAACCGGCTCATCGACCTGGGCTCCGGAATCGCCGTCACCACGATCGGCAACGCCTCCCCCCGGGTCGTGGCGGCCGTCGGCGAGCAAGCCGCGAACTTCACCCACACCTGTTTCATGGTCACGCCCTACGAGGGTTACGTCGCGGTCGCCGAAGCCCTCAACCAGCTCACACCGGGAAGTGATGAGAAACGCTCCGCGCTGTTCAACTCCGGCTCCGAAGCCGTCGAGAACGCCGTCAAGATCGCCCGCAGCTACACCGGCAAACAGGCGGTGGTGGCGTTCGACCACGCCTACCACGGGCGCACCAACCTCACGATGGCGCTGACCGCCAAGTCGATGCCCTACAAACACGGTTTCGGCCCCTTCGCACCCGAGGTCTACCGGGCTCCGCTGTCCTACCCGTTCCGCGACGCCGAGTTCGGCAAGGAACTGGCCACCGACGGTGAGTTGGCCGCGCGCCGGGCGATCACCGTGATCGACAAGCAGGTCGGCGCGGCGAACCTGGCCGCGGTCGTCATCGAGCCGATCCAGGGCGAGGGCGGGTTCATCGTCCCTGCCGAGGGCTTCCTGCCCACACTGTTGGCCTGGTGCCGCGCCAACGACGTGGTGTTCATCGCCGACGAGGTGCAGACCGGCTTCGCGCGCACCGGGGCGATGTTCGCCTGCGAGCACGAGGGGATCGTCCCGGATCTGATCGTGACCGCGAAGGGCATCGCCGACGGGATGCCGCTGTCGGCGGTGACCGGACGCGCCGAGATCATGGACGCCCCGCACGTCAGCGGACTGGGCGGCACCTATGGCGGTAATCCGGTGGCCTGCGCGGCCGCGTTGGCCACCATCGAGACCATCGAGGCCGATGGCCTGGTCGCACGCGCGGCCCAGATCGAGTCCTTGATGAAGGACACGCTGTTCCGTCTGCAGGCCGAGGACGATCGCATCGGAGACGTGCGCGGACGCGGGGCGATGATCGCGGTCGAGCTGGTCAAGGCAGGCACCACCGAGCCCGATGCGGAGCTGACCCGCGCGCTGTGCGCCGCCGCCCACCAGGCCGGGGTGATCGTCCTGTCGTGCGGCACGTTCGGCAACGTGCTGAGGTTCCTGCCGCCGCTGAGCATCAGCGACGAACTCCTGCGCGAGGCGCTCGACGTCCTCGAACTGATTCTGCGCGACCTGTAGAACGCCGCGACCGCCCAACGATTAGGGAGACATCCATGACCACGGTTCAGAACTTCATCGACGGCCAGCGGGTCGACTCGTCGAGCGGTGCCACGATGCCGCTGATCGACCCCAGCACCGGCGAGCAGTACGGCACCGCACCGGTGTCCAACGAGCAGGACATCGACACCGCCTACGCCGCGGCCGCCAAGGCGTTCAAGGACTGGAAGAAGACCACCCCCGGCCAGCGGCAGAAGGCCCTGCTGGACTTCGCCGACGACGTGGAGAAGGCCGCCGAGGACCTGGTCGCCGCCGAAGGCCGCAACTGCGGCAAGCCCAACCACGTGACCATGGCCGAGGAGATCCCGGCCATGGTCGATCAGATCCGGTTCTTCGCCGGGGCGGCGCGGGTGCTCGAGGGAAAGTCGGCCGGCGAGTACATGGCCGACCACACGTCCTGGATCCGCCGCGAACCCGTCGGCGTGATCGGACAGGTCGCGCCGTGGAACTACCCGATGATGATGGCCATCTGGAAGATCTGCCCGGCGCTCGCGGCCGGTAACACGGTGGTCATCAAGCCCAGTGACACCACCCCGGTGACGACGGTGATGCTGGCCGAACTCATGGCCAAGCACGTGCCGGGCGGGGTGCTCAACGTCGTGACCGGCGATCGCGTCACCGGGTCCAATCTGGTGGCGCACCCGACACCGGAGATGGTGGCGATCACCGGTTCGGTGGCTGCGGGCAAGGCCGTCGCGGTCAGCGCCGGGGGCAACCTGAAACGCACGCACCTGGAATTGGGAGGCAAGGCACCGGTCGTCGTCTTCGACGACGCCGACATCGCCGCGGCCGCAGAGGGCATCGCCACCGCAGCCTATTTCAACGCCGGCCAGGACTGCACGGCCGCGACGCGGGTGTTGGCCTCGGGGTCGATCGCCGCTGACCTGACCGCAGCCCTTGCCGAGCAGGCCAAGGGTGCGACGACGACGTTCGGCCGGCCCGCCGACGACGAGGACGCCTGGGTTCCCCCGGTCAACAACGTCAACCAGATGGAGCGCGTGCTGTCCTTCTTCGAGGACGTCCCGGCCCATGCGACGGTGGCCGTCGGCGGTAACCGACAGGGCGACAAGGGCTTCTACGTCGAGCCGACCGTCGTCGGGGGGCTGCGCCAGGACGACCGGATGATCCAGCAGGAGATCTTCGGCCCGGTCATCACGGTCCAGTCGTTCGGCGACGAAGACGAGGCGATCGCCTGGTCGAACGGCGTCGAATTCGGCCTCGCCTCGTCGGTGTGGACGAAGGACGTGTCACGGGCCATCCGGGTGTCCAATGCGCTGGACTTCGGCTGCGTGTGGATCAACACGCACATCCCACTGGTCGCCGAGATGCCGCACGGCGGCTTCAAATCGTCCGGACACGGCAAGGATCTGTCCATGTACGGGCTCGAGGACTACACCCGCATCAAGCATGTGATGGCCTACACCGGCTGATCGAACATCGCCGACGCGTCGGCGGCGAGAAGTGCTGCGACGATGTCACGGATCTCGTCGGCGGTGAGCGCGTCACCGTCGGCGTCGTACGCGATGAGGTCGGAGACCACATCGTCGCCCGGCAACCGGCAGCGGTCGGCCACCAGCACGTCGGCGTAGGCCTGCAGGGCGGCGCGGACCTCACCGGTGGCCGCCAGGTCGGCCCAGCGCGCCAACGGCCACCAGTCGCGCTGCGGGACGCCGAGAGCGGCGTAGAGCGCGCATCGCTGCGGCCCGAGGACGACGGCGGCTGCGTCGTCGCAACCGGCGCCGCTCGAGCGTGCCTCGACCAGCTGCGCCACTCGCCGGGACCGCGACTGCCCGCCCATCGCCGCTCTCCTTCCGTGAGTCAGATCACATTAATTAGTTGATCTACACAAGACTACCCCGCGGGACGGCAGCACAACCGGCGCGACGACGCTGAGTGCGATCCGGCGATCCGCGATGCACAGCAGATTGACAGCCCCCGGGGGCACCCGGCTGGAATACATTTAGTTTTACTAACGTAGTTTTTGGCAGACGCAACGACGCGCCCCCGATGTCCCAGATTCGCTTCGAGGATGGTTGATGACACACCACGACCCTGAACCGCAGATCGTTGACCGCATCGCCCAATTGCGCTCCACCGATCCGCAATTCGCCGCCGCGATGCCCGACGAGGCGGTCTCGTCGGCCCTGGATCGACCCGACATGCGACTGCCCGACATCATCGCGACCGTGCTCGAGGGCTACGCCGAGCGACCGGCACTGGGTCAACGCGCCGTCGAATTCACCACTGACCCGCAGAGCGGGCGGACCGCTGCGAGACTGCTGCCCCACTTCGACACCGTCACCTACGGTGAACTGTCCCGGCGCATCGGCGCTCTGGCTGCGGCGCTCGACGACGTCGCCCCGGGCGACCGGGTGGCGCTGTTGGGCTTCACCAGCGTGGACTACACGACCATCGACATGGCGCTGGCGTCGATCGGCGCTGTTTCGGTCCCACTGCAGACCAGCGCAGCGCTCTCTGCGCTGGCACCGATCGTCGCCGAGACCGAACCCGTACTCATCGCCTCCGCCGTCGAACATCTGGCCGACGCCGTCGAACTGGCCCTCACCACTCCCACCGTCTCGCGGGTCGTCGTCTTCGACACGCTCCCCGAACTCGACGACCACCGCGAAGCAGTGGCCACCGCGCGAAACACCCTGCGTCGGCACAGCGGCACCGCCGTTGACCTCACGACAATCGGTGAACTCGTCGAACGGGGCGCCGAACTGCCGCCCCGTACCCCCACCCTCGCGACCGACGACAACCCACTCGCCCTGCTCATCTACACCTCGGGAAGTACGGGCGCACCGAAGGGAGCCATGTATCCCGAGCGGTTGGCAGCCGGCGCCTGGCGGCAGTCCTTCCGCGCGAACTGGGGCGATCACAGCTCCGCGCCATCGATCACCCTGAACTTCCTGCCGATGAGCCACATGATGGGCCGCGGCCTGCTCTACGGCACCCTGGGCGCGGGCGGGACCGCGTATTTCTCTGCGCGCAGCGATCTTTCGACCTTCCTCGAGGACCTCGCGCTGGTCCGTCCCACTCAGTTGTCGTTCGTGCCACGAATCTGGGACACGATCAGAAACGAGTTCGACACGATCCTGGGCAAACGAGCCGACGACGACACCGCCGCCGTGTTCGCGCAGATGCGCACCGAAGTGCTCGGCGGTCGTTACGTGACCGCGATGACCGGGTCCGCTCCCCTGTCACCCGAGATGACCGCGTTCGCCGAGGAGCTGCTCGGCATCCACCTCGTCGACGGCTACGGGTCCACCGAAGCGGGCGCGGTGTTCGTCGACGGACAGGTCCAGCGGCCACCGGTGTCGGACTACACACTGCTCGACGTGCCCGAACTCGGCTACTTCCACACCGACCGCCCGCATCCCCGCGGGGAATTGCTGGTCAAGTCCGAGACACTGATTCCCGGGTACTACCGACGGCCGGAGGTGACCGCGGCGATGTTCGACGCCGACGGCTACTACCGCACCGGAGACATCGTCGCCGAGGTCGGACCCGACCACCTGGTCTATCTCGACCGGCGCAACAACGTCGTAAAGCTCTCCCAGGGCGAGTTCGTCGCCGTGTCGGCGCTGGAAGCCAGTTTCGCCGACAGCCCGCTGATCCGCCAGATCTATCTCTACGGCAACAGTGCCCGCCCGTATCTGCTCGCGGTGGTCGTGCCGACCGAAGAAGCCTTGGCCACTTCGGATCCGAAATCAGCTGTCGCACAATCGCTTCACGAGGTCGCACGGACCGGCGGCTTGCAATCGTTCGAGATACCTCGGGACTTCCTGATCGAGACGACGCCGTGGACCACCGAGAACGGGATGCTCACCGGTATCCGCAAGCTGGCCCGGCCGAAGTTGAAAGAGCGGTACGGCGACCAACTCGAGACGCTGTACTCCGAGCTGGCGGCCGAGCAGTCCGACGAGTTGCAGTCGCTGCGGCGCGATGGCAGCCAGGGCCCGGTGCAGGACACGATCGTTCGGGCCGCGGCAGCGCTGCTGGGCGCGACGTCGACCGACATCGCCCCCGATGCCCACTTCACCGACCTCGGGGGTGACTCCCTGTCGGCACTGACGTTCGCCAATCTGCTGGCCGACGTCTTCGACGTCGAGGTTCCGGTATCGGTGATCGTCAGCCCCGCCAACGATCTCGCCGCGCTCGCCGGGTACATCGAGGCCGTGCGGGAGCCGGGCGCCAGCCGGCCCACCTTCGCCTCGGTGCACGGCGCGGGCGCAGCACAGGCACACGCCCGCGACCTCACGCTGGACAGGTTCATCGATGCTCAGACGCTGGCCGCCGCGTCGGCGCTGCCCGGCCCGAGCGCGCAGGTCCGCACGGTGCTGCTCACCGGTGCCACCGGGTTCCTCGGCCGTTACCTGGCGTTGGACTGGCTGCAACGGATGCAGCTGGTGGGCGGCACCGTGATCTGTCTGGTTCGCGGCCGAGACGACGTCGCAGCCCGCGACCGGCTCGACCGGACCTTCGACAGCGGGGATCCCGACCTGCTGGCGCACTACCTCGAGATGGCCGACGGCCACCTCGAGGTGCTCGCCGGCGACAAGGGCGACCCCGACCTCGGACTGGACGCGTCGACGTGGCAGCGCCTGGCCGACACCGTGGACCTCATCGTCGACCCGGCGGCGTTGGTCAATCACGTGCTGCCGTATCGGGAGTTGTTCGGCCCCAACGTCGTCGGCACGGCCGAGCTGATCAAGCTCGCTCTCACCAGCAAGCTCAAGCCGTTCGTCTACACCTCGACCATCGGCGTGGCCGCCGGGATCGAGCCGGGCCGGTTCACCGAGGACGGCGACATCCGGCAGATCAGCGCGACGCGCGCGGTCGACGACGACCCCGCGACCGGATACGCCAACGGTTACTCGAACAGCAAATGGGCAGGTGAGGTGCTGCTACGCGAGGCCAATGAGGCCTTCGGACTGCCTGTCTCGGTGTTCCGCTGCGACATGATTCTCGCCGACACCAGCTACGCCGGTCAGTTGAACCTGCCCGACATGTTCACCCGGCTGATCCTGAGCCTGGTGGCCACCGGCATCGCCCCGGACTCCTTTTACGAACTCGACGCCGACGGCCGCAGGCAACGCGCCCACTACGACGGTCTGCCAGTGGAGTTCATCGCCGAGGCGATCTCGACCCTCGGCCCGCTCACCGGCCCGGCCTTCGAGACCTACCACGTGATGAACCCGTACGACGATGGCATCGGACTCGACGAGTTCGTCGACTGGATCATCGAATCCGGCGTGCCGGTGCGCCGCGTCGGCGAGTACCACACGTGGCTGACACGCTTCGAGACCGCGATGCGCGCGCTGCCGGAACGCCAGCGCCAGGGTTCTCTGCTGCCGTTGTTGCACAACTATCAACGGCCCGAGACGCCCCTGCGCGGGTCGGTGGCGCCCACCGACCGATTCCGGGCGGCCGTGCAGGAAGCCAAGATCGGTCCCGACAAGGACATCCCGCACATCACGCGCGGCATCATCGCCAAGTACGTCAGCGATCTGCGGCTGCTCGGCCTGCTAGACCGCTAGCTTGTGGTCGTCATGCCGGCCCCGGCGACCGAACAGCGACGACAGCCGCTCCCGCGCCGACGGCTTGTGAGCGACAGCCGCGTCGTGGTGCGTGGTGACCTCGGCGTCGCGGTCGGCCACGGCGTCACGGTCGGCCACGGTGTCGCGGTCGGCCACGGCGTCGCGGTCGGTTACGGCGTCACGGTCGGCCAAGGCGTGTGCCCGGGTCTCGGCGTAAGCGATGTCGCGTGCACTGCGCACCGACAGCCGTCCCAACGCCAGCGCACCCAGGAACACGATGACCGCGCCGAGACCGTAGAAGTAGGTCAGCTCCAACCACACCCGCTGGGCCTCGGTGGAGGCCACCGGAACACCGACCTCACCGAGTCCCAGCGGGCCGGCCAACGCACGTCCGACCACGAACCACGCCCCGGCGATGATCGCCATCCACGTGCCGAGCATGGCGGTGGCGCGGTTGCGTGAGGTCAGCATCAGGAAGCCGCCGACGACGGCGACGACGCCGGGCAGCACCTCCAGCCAGCCACGTCCCGCCGTCCAGGTCCACGCCTGATCGGGGCTGAAGGCGAAATTGAAGTAGGGCCCGACAAAGGGCACCAGCGCGCCCCACAGACCCAGAACGATGACCAGAAGCCCGCTGGCGGCACCGCGACTGCGGGGAATGTGCAGCGCGCCGCCGCGACTGCGGGTGGTGGTGTCAGCCATGATTCTCCTCCTCGGATATGCCCAGCGGATACCCGTGCCGGCTTCGGCATAACCTCGGGCGGCAACCAGTTTCGCCGCGCCCGGTGACGAGCCCAGCTAGTCGAACAGCCCGCCCTGGCCCAGCCCCACGGCTCCGCTCGGCGGCGTCAGACCCAAGTGCGTCCAGGCCAGCGCCGTGGCCACCCGCCCCCGGGGGGTCCGCGCGATCATGCCCGCCCGCACCAGGAACGGTTCGCACACCTCCTCGACGGTGGTGGCTTCCTCCCCCACCGCCACCGCGAGCGTGGACACCCCGACCGGTCCGCCGCCGAAGCTGCGGGTGAGCGCCGTCAGCACCGCCCGATCGAGACGGTCGAGGCCGAGCTCGTCGACGTCGTAGACCTCGAGCGCGTACTTGGCGATGTCGCGGGTGATGACGCCGTCGGCGCGCACCTCGGCGTAGTCGCGGACGCGGCGCAGGAGCCGGTTGGCGATGCGCGGGGTGCCGCGGGAGCGGCGGGCGATCTCGGCGGCGGCCTCGGCACCCAGCTCGATCCCGAGGATGCCCGCCGACCGGGCCAGCACCCGCTCCAGCTCGGCGGGCTCGTAGAAGTCCATGTGCGCGGTGAAACCGAAGCGGTCCCGCAGTGGGCCGGTGAGAGCGCCGGATCTGGTGGTGGCCCCGACCAGCGTGAACGGTGCCACCTCCAGCGGGATCGAGGTGGCGCCCGGCCCTTTGCCGACCACCACGTCGACGCGGAAGTCCTCCATCGCCAGGTACAGCATCTCCTCGGCCGGCCGGGCGATGCGATGGATCTCGTCGATGAACAACACGTCGTGTTCGACGAGATTCGACAGCATCGCGGCCAGATCCCCGGCGCGTTCGAGGGCCGGGCCCGACGTGACCCGCAGCGACGAGCCGAGTTCGGCGGCGATGATCATCGCCAGCGAGGTCTTGCCCAGCCCGGGCGGACCGGACAGCAGGATGTGGTCGGGGGTGCCGCCGCGATTCTTGGCGCCCTCGAGCACCAGCTGCAGCTGCTCACGGACCCGTGGCTGACCGATGAACTCGCCGAGGGAGCGGGGCCGCAAGCTGGCGTCGATGTCGCCTTCGCCCACTGTCAGAGCGGGCGTGACCTCCCGGTCGTCGGCATCTTCGGGCTCCTCGGCGCCGGACGAGAAACGACCCATGTCACTTCTTGCCCAGCATGGACAGCGCCGCGCGCAACGCCACCGACTGGTTGGCGTCCGGATCGTCGGCGAGCACCTTGTCGGTGGCTTCCTCGGCCTGCTTCTGCGCGAAACCCAGCCCGATGAGCGCTTCGACCACCGGCCCGCGCACGGTGAAACCACCCGCGGACGCGACGCTCGAGGACACCGCGACCCCGACCTTGTCCCGCAACGTCAGCACGAGCAGTTCGGCGGTCTTCTTGCCCACCTTCGGGATTCTGGTCAGTGCGGTGACGTCCCCGTCACCGATGGCCTGGCGCAGACTCGCGCCGTCGTACATCGCCAGCGCACCGAGCGCGATGCTCGGCCCGATACCTGACACCCCGAGCAGGGTCAGGAACAGGTCGCGGGCGTCGGAGTCGGCGAACCCGTACAGCGTCATCGAGTCTTCGCGCACGATCATCGCGGTGATGAGCCGGGCCTCGGATCCGCGGCGCAGCGTCGCCAGCGTCGCCGGCGTGGCCATCACCTTGTAGCCCACACCGGCGGCCTCGATCACGACGTGATCGAGAGCGATGTCGAGCACCTCCCCGCGCACGGCGGCGATCATGTGCGGACCGCCTTGAGCCGGGCCTGGTACTTGCGGCGCTGCTCGGCGGCCATCGCCTCGGCGGCCGCCATGCGCGCGATCATCGGCGCGCGCCAGCAGTGGCAGATCGCCAGCGCGAGCGCGTCCGCCGCGTCGGCCGGCGTCGGTTTCTGCTGCAGCGCGAGGATTCGGGTGACCATCTCGGTGACCTGCGATTTGCCCGCACGCCCGTTGCCGGTGACGGCGGCCTTGACCTCACTTGGGGTGTGGAAGTGCACATCGATGTCGCGACGCGCCGCGGCCAGGGCGATGACCCCACCCGCCTGGGCGGTGCCCATCGCGGTGTTGGCGTTCTGGTTGGAGAACACCCGCTCGATGGCGACCACATCGGGCAGATGGGTGTCCATCCAGTGCTCGACGGTGTCGGAGATCGTCAGCAGACGCTTGTGGAGCGGCTGTTCGGCGGGGGTGCGCACGACGTCGACGTCGAGGGCGATCACCTGGCGACCCTGCCCACTCTGGATCATGGACAAGCCGCATCGCGTCAACCCGGGGTCGACACCCATCACTCGCACGACAGCATCCTCACGGAGAACATTTGTTCGAGAGCCTAGCCGTCGACCCCGACGATGCGGGGTAGGGACACGCGGTGAGCCGAGGCGGGCTCAGTCCTCCTCGAGGGCCGCGGCGACGTCGTCGGGGATGTCGATGTTCGTGTAGACGTCCTGGACGTCGTCGCTGTCTTCCAGCGCGTCGACGAGTTTGAGCACCTTGCGGGCGGCGTCGAGGTCGACCGGGACCGTCACCGAGGGCTGGAAACTCGCGTCTGCCGATTCGTAGTCGATGCCCGCCTCCTGCAACGCGGTGCGCACGGCGACCAGATCGGTTGGCTCTGAGATGATCTCGAAGCTCTCGCCGAGATCGTTGATCTCCTCGGCGCCGGCCTCCAGGACCGCGGCCAGAACGTCGTCTTCGGACAGGCCGTTCTTCTCCAGCGTGATGATGCCCTTGCGGGAGAACAGATAGGACACCGAACCGGGGTCGGCCATGTTGCCGCCGTTGCGGGTCATCGCGACCCGGACCTCACCGGCCGCCCGGTTCTTGTTGTCGGTCAGACACTCGACGAGCACGGCCACCCCGCTGGGTCCGTAGCCCTCGTAGGTGATGTTCTGCCAGTCCGCGCCGCCGGCCTCCTCGCCGCTGCCGCGCTTACGGGCACGTTCGATGTTGTCGTTGGGCACCGAGCTCTTCTTGGCCTTCTGGATAGCGTCGTAGAGCGTCGGATTACCGGCCGGGTCACCGCCGCCGACGCGGGCGGCGACCTCGATGTTCTTGATCAACTTCGCGAACATCTTGCCGCGGCGGGCGTCGATGACGGCCTTCTTGTGCTTGGTGGTGGCCCACTTGGAATGGCCGCTCATGCAGGTACATCCTCTTTCCGGTGAAACGTCGACTGACAAGTCTACGGGTAGGCGGGTATGCGAAAGCGGACTCGGGGCGCCTAGCGGTGGCCGCGACACGGGCGCAGTCGGAGAAGTCGGGATCTGACGCAGATCTGCGTCGATCGGAACACCGCGCGCTCCTTCTCGCGGCTGGTCCTGCCGGTCACCGGCGGGGTGGCGGCTCAACGCACCAGGGTCGCACCGCCGTCGAACCGGATCTGCTGACCGGTCATGAATCGAGACTCATCGGCGAGCAGATAGAGCGCTGCGTAAGCGGTCTCCCAGCTGCTGGCGCGCCCCATCTTCAGCCTGAGGACTTCGTTGTAGACGGCATCGACCTCATCGGCGGTCAGCCCGAACAAATTCTGTGAGTCGTGGTTTCCGAGGGTGGAATCGATCGGTCCCAACATCAATGTATTGGCGCGGACGCCGACATCGGCATACTGTGCCGCGGTCAATTCGGTGATGTAGTTCAGCCCGCACTTGCCGAGGGCGTAGGGCATGATCCCGATGTTCAGGCCGACTTCGTTCTTCAGGCTCGCGATCGAGGAGAAGTTGACGATGCTGCCGGTGCTGGAACCCTCGTTCTTCTCCATGCATTGCGCGGCGAACAGATTGCAGTAGAAGCAACCCAGCATGTTGACGTCGATGCCCTTGTTGAAGTTCTCCAGGGACATCTCGTTGCGTTCGCGGTCGAACGGCGGATTGATCGCGACGCTGTAGACCATGCCGTCGACTCGGCCGCTGCGTTGCATGACGACATCGAAGATGTGCTCGCAATCGTCCTTCTCCGCCACGTCGGCGTGCACGGCGTAGGCCGTTCCACCCTCGGCCAGCACCATGTCGACGGTTTCCTGCGCTGCGGCCATGTTCACATCGGCGGCTACCACCTCTGCGCCGTGCCGTGCGGCCACGAGGGCCGTCGCGCGGCCGTTGCCGATCTTGTCGCCCGGCATCTGTCCGCCGCCGACGATGACCACCACTTTCCCGGTGAGGTCGAAGGCGCTCCGCTGCGGGTTCGCAAAATCTACAGACATGTGTCCTCTTTCGTGTGTACAGCCTGTTCGGGGCAGGCATGGACGGCTTCGGCGACGCGATCGTGCAGTGCTCGCGGCACCTCGGTCTCAACGGCTTCGGCGTAGCCGTGCTGGGTCAGGGTGAAGATGTCCGGGCACACCGCGGCGCACACGCCGTGCCCCCGGCACGAGTCATCGTCGATGTACACCTTCATGCGCCGACCACCGTGAGATGCAGCTCGGTCAGTCCACGCAGGATGTACGTGGGCACGTAGTCGAAACGACGGCCATCGACCTCACCGTGGTGAGCCTCGTCGATGCGAATCTCCCGGCTACTCGCCAGCAGGCGCTGAAGGAGGATCCGCGCCTCGGTCCGTGCCAGCGGCGCGCCCAGGCAGCTGTGGATGCCCCTGCCAAAGGCGATGTGCCGTCGCGAATTCGGCCGGTTGACATCGAAGGTGTCTGGATTCTCGAACTGGCGGGGGTCCCGGTTCGCGGCCCCGTAATGAACCATGACGGTGGCGCCGGCCGGGATGTCGACCCCGCCTATCGTCGTATCGGCGCGGGCCAACCGGAAGTCGCCGCGGATCGGGCTCTCGAAACGCAGCGCCTCCTCGATGAAGTTGGGGATCAACTCGGGCTCACGCCGCAGACGATTCTGCAGGTCGGCATCCTCGGCCAGAATTTTCACCGCCGAGGACAGCAATCGGACGGTGGTCTCCTGCCCGGCCGAGAACAGATTCGCCGCCACGCGCACGACGTCGATGACCTCGGGGATCGACCCGTCCGGGAACCGGGCTGCCGCCATCTCGCTCATGACGTCAGCACCGGGCGCTACGCGGCGGTCGGCGATGTAATCGGAGAACCGATCGTAGAGGTATGTCAACGGGGCATGGTCCATCTCCACACCGGCAGTGCTACCCAGCGATATCTCACCGGTCAGCACCGCGGTGAGTTCGGCGCGGTCCTCTTCGGGCACCCCCAGCAGGTCTGCAATGACAAGCAGCGCAACGGGATTGCCCACATCGGTGATGAACTCACCGCCGCCACCGGCCACATGGGGCGCCAGCACCTGGTCGGCGAGCCGCCAGACGAACTCTTCGTTCTCCTTCAGACGCTTGGGCGTGATGAGCCGGGCCAGCAATGACCGGTGGGCGGTGTGAGTCGGCGGGTCGAACGACGGCAACTGGTCACTGAAGGGCAGTTCGGTTCGGTGTCTATCGATCAGTTCGCTCACCGCTGGACCACCCCGACCCTCCAGCGAAACCGGGAAGCCCGGGAACGGTCCGGTGACCGTATTGCAGGAGGAAAACGACTCGTGGTCCCCGACCACGGCCAAGACCTCGTCGTACCCGGTGACCACCAGCACGCCCTGGGTCGGTTCCCGAAGCACCGGACTCTCCGTGCGCATGCGGGCGAGCATCGGGTACGGATCGGCGACCAGGGCCGAATCGTGGAAGAAGTCGACGTCGGCAACGGACGACGCGCGGTTGGTCACGATGCGCTCCTCGGAAGAACTGTCCGGAGACGCAGAGTGCGGTCCCCGGAAACTGACCAATCGTAAAGTCAGCTACTTGCCGATCGTACAGTCGTAAACTGTACGAATGGTCGAAGGTGATCGCTTTGTTAGCAGTGCTACATTCCGGGCTGCGGTGTGAGCGATTCGGCCATCACCACGCGCCAGAGGCTCCTCGACGTTGCCACCGAGCTGTTCCGGAGCCACAGCATCGCGGGCACATCGCTGCAGATGATCTCCGACGAGCTCGGAATCACGAAGTCAGCGATCTACTACCACTTCCGCACGCGCGAGGAGCTCCTGGAAGCTGTGTTGGAGCCACTCATCGCGAAACTGCGGGAGCTGGTCGACGAAGCGAGCACCCAGCGCGGCGCCCGCGCCCAAGCGGACGCCATGCTGCGCGGGTTCGTCGCTCTGGCGGTGGCCAACCGGACGCTCATCCCGGTGCTCACGGGTGACGCTGCCGTCGGCGAGGTGCTCCGGTCCCGACAGGACTGGGCCGCGATCGTGGCCCGGCAGATGCAGTTGCTCGCCGGCGCTCAGTCCGGGATGGCGGGTGAGGTCGGGGCGGCCATCGTGATGTCCGGCATCTCGTCTGCCGTCGGACTCGACTATGCAGGCACGGACGAGCAGATGCTGGAGCACCTGATCAGCGCTGGGCGGCGCACACTGGGTCTGCGCGGCCACGATGTTAAGTGAGCCACACGCACTGGCCGCTGAACTTACTCCAAAGTAAGGTCACATCCATGACGTTCTCCCTGGAGTTGTCCTCCGACCTGGTCGACGTGCAGAAGTGGGTCCATGAGTTCGCCGCCGACGTCATTCGTCCGGCCGCCGCCGAGTGGGACGAGCGCGAGCAGACGCCGTGGCCGATCATCCAGGAGGCCGCCAAGGTCGGCCTCTACTCGATGGAGTTCTTCGCCGAGCAGACCGCCGAGCCCAGCGGGCTCGGCATGATCGTGGCGTTCGAGGAGATGTTCTGGGGTGACGCCGGTATCGCGCTGGCGATCCTGGGCACCGGACTGGCCGCCGCCTCCGTCGCCGCCACGGGCACCCCCGAACAGGTCGGCGAGTGGGTGCCGCAGATGTTCGGCACCGTCGACGATCCGAAGGTCGCGGCGTTCTGTTCCTCGGAACCCAATGCCGGCTCCGATGTCGGGTCGATCCTCACCCGCGCCCGTTACGACGAGGCAACCGACGAGTGGGTGCTCAACGGCACCAAGACCTGGGCCACCAACGGCGGGATCGCCAACGTCCATGTCGTGGTCGCCTCGGTGTATCCCGAGTTGGGCACGCGCGGACAGGCGTCGTTCATCATCCCGCCGGACACGCCGGGGCTGAGCCAGGGACAGAAGTTCCTCAAGCACGGTATCCGCGCCTCGCACACCGCCGAGGTGGTCCTCGAGGACGTGCGGATTCCCGGCCGGCTCATCGTCGGCGGCAAGGAGAAGTTCGACGCGCGCATCGCCAAGGTCCGCGAAGGCAAGCGGGCCGCCGGCCAGGCCGCGATGGCGACGTTCGAACGCACCCGCCCGACGGTCGGCGCGATGGCCGTCGGCGTGGCTCGCGCGGCCTACGAGTATGCGCGTGACTACGCCTGCGAGCGTGAGCAGTTCGGCCGCAAGATCGGTGAGTTCCAGGCCGTCGCGTTCAAGCTGGCCGACATGAAGGCGCGCATCGACGCCGCCCGGCTGCTGGTCTACCGCGCCGGCTGGATGGCCCGCAACGGCAAGGAGTTCACCTCCGCCGAGGGGTCGATGGCCAAGCTGGTGGCCAGCGAGACCGCCGTGTACGTCACCGACGAGGCGATCCAGATTCTCGGCGGCAACGGCTACACCCGCGAATACCCCGTCGAGCGGATGCACCGCGACGCGAAGATCTTCACGATCTTCGAGGGCACCAGCGAGATCCAGCGACTGGTGATGGGCCGGGCCATCACCGGCCTGCCCATCCGGTGACGCCGGCCTAAGCGCGCCCCTCGACCATCTCGACGAACAGGGCGTGTACCCGGCGGTCGCCGGTCATCTCGGGGTGGAACGCGGTCGCCAGCGTGCGGCCCTGCCGCACCGCCACCGCGTGTCCGGCCGCGCTGGCCAACACCTCCACACCCGGGCCGACCCGCTCGGCCCACGGCGCGCGGATGAACACCGCGTGCACACCGGAATCGAGGCCCCCGAACTCGAGGTCCTCTTCGAACGAGTCCACCTGCCGGCCGAACGCGTTGCGGCGCACCGTCATATCGATCGCCTTCAGCGGCGTCGCCTCCCGGCCCGCGGCGCCCGCGTCGAGGATCTCCGAAGCCAGCAGGATCATCCCGGCGCACGAACCGTAGGCGGGCATCCCGTCGGCCAGCCGCGCGCGCAGCGGCTCGAGCAGGTCGAACTCACGCAGCAGGTGACTCATCGTCGTCGACTCACCGCCCGGAATGACCAGCGCGTCAACGGAATCGAGCTCGGCGCGGCGCCGCACGGTCAGCGGTTCGGCCCCGGCGGCGCCCAGCGCGGCCAGGTGCTCGCGGGTGTCGCCCTGCAACGCGAGCACACCGATGCGTGCGCTCACGGCCGGCCCGGGGTGAAGTCGCGGGAGTACCGGGTGAGCCCCTCTTGCATGACGGCGGCGACCATGTCGCCGTACCGGTTGAAGATCTTGCCCTGGGTCAGCGAGCGCCCGCCGCAGGCCGACGGCGACGACTGGTCGTACAGCAGCCACTCGTCGGCGCGGAACGCACGCATGAACCACATCGCATGATCGAGCGAGGCGACCATCAGATGCTTGCGTTCCTCGACGTGGTTGACCTGGGCCGAGCCCAGCAGCGTGAGATCGCTCATGTAGGCCAGTGCGCAGATGTGCAGCACATGATCGTCGGGCAGCGGGTCGCGGTGGCGGAACCAGACCTGCTGCTGGGAAGCCATGCCCTCGCGCAGCTCCAGTTGATCGCGCGGCACGATCCGGACGTCCCATTCGTCGAACTGCCGGAAGCTGGCGTCGTCGAAGACCCTGCTTGCGGCCTTGAAGTCGGGGATGTCGTCGGGCGGCGGGGCCGACGGCATCGCGTCCTGATGCTCGATGCCGCTCTGGTCGGTCTGGAACGACGCCGACATCGAGAAGATGGTCTCGCCGTGCTGGATCGCGTTGACCCTGCGGGTCGCAAACGATCCCCCGTCGCGCAGACGCTCCACCAGGTACACCGACGGCGCTCGGGCGTCCCCGGGGCGCAAAAAGTAGCCGTGCAGCGAGTGCACCTGGAACTTCGGGTCCACGGTGCGCACCGCCGACACCAGCGACTGGCCCGCCACATGACCACCGAAGGTGCGCTGCAGAAAGCCGGATTCGGGGCTGAAGACCCCGCCGCGGTAGATGTTGACTTCGAGTTGCTCGAGGTCGAGGATCTCCTCGATCGCCATCAGGTGGCGCTACCAGCCGCGTTCGGCCAGGCGGTGCGGCTGCGGGATGTCGTCGACGTTGATGCCGACCATGGCCTCCCCCAGCCCGCGCGACACCTTGGCCAGCACGTCGGGGTCGTCGTAGAAGGTGGTCGCCTTGACGATGGCGGCGGCCCGTTCGGCCGGGTTGCCGGCTTTGAAGATGCCGGAGCCGACGAACACTCCTTCGGCGCCGAGCTGCATCATCATCGCCGCGTCGGCGGGGGTGGCGATGCCGCCGGCGGTGAACAGCGTCACCGGGAGCTTGCCGGCCCGCGCCACCTCGGCGACCAGCTCGAACGGCGCCTGCAGCTCCTTGGCGGCCACGTACAGCTCGTCTTCCGACAGCGACGTCAGCCGGCGGATCTCGCCACCGATCTTGCGCATGTGGGTGGTGGCGTTCGAGACATCGCCGGTTCCGGCCTCGCCCTTGGAGCGGATCATCGCGGCACCCTCGGTGATGCGCCGCAGCGCCTCGCCGAGGTTGGTGGCACCACACACGAACGGCACGGTGAACTTCCACTTGTCGATGTGATGGGCGTAGTCGGCGGGGGTCAGCACCTCGGACTCGTCGACGTAGTCGACCCCGAGGCTCTGCAGGATCTGGGCCTCCACGAAATGCCCGATGCGCGCCTTGGCCATCACCGGGATGGTGACCGCGTCGATGATGCCCTCGATCATGTCGGGGTCGCTCATCCGCGACACCCCGCCCTGGGCCCGGATGTCGGCAGGCACCCGCTCGAGAGCCATGACGGCGACCGCTCCGGCTCCCTCGGCGATCCGCGCCTGTTCAGGGGTGACCACGTCCATGATCACGCCGCCCTTGAGCATCTCGGCCATACCGCGCTTCACCCGCGCGGTCCCCCGAGCGGACGGGCCCTCGGCCTGCGAGGGGAACGTCCCCGGCCCTTCACCCGACAGTTGGGATTCCACACCTATCTCCTTAAATCGCTACCGATCCAGTCTAGATGCGGCGGCAAATGCATTCGATCCGCGCGTATGGGTGAGGAACGCCACTGTCCTCACCTGATCGGCTGCGGCGACCTGTCCGACAGCGCGCCCGGCGTGTCAGCCAGGACGTTCGCCTCCTCGAGCACCTCGCCGAGCTGGCGCGGGTACACCGTCTCACCGATGGCGACCAGACCAGCGATCATTGTCGCATCGCACCACCGGTGGGCATGGATGTAGGTCCGTTCCAGCCCGGAACGGCCGGACTCGGAGGGCTCGAACCGGCCGGTGCGGTACACGAAGTACATCTCTTCGCTTCGGATCACCGACCCGTTGAACTCGATGACCGCATCCCGCCGCCAGATCGGTCCGACGAGGTCGGCGGGCGACACCCGCAGACCGGTCTCCTCCTCGACCTCGCGGGCGGCGGCCTGTGCGAGCGTCTCGCCGACCTGCACGGCCCCGCCGATCGTGAACCACCAGCGCGGCGCCGGCTCCACCCCGCTGGCCGGATCCGAACCGCACAGCAACAACACCGCGCCGTCGGTATCGAGCAGGATCACCCGCGCCGACGTGCGCCGGGTCACCGGCGCGACCTCGCGGGTGGACACCTCACCACCCTCCGATATCTCGAAATAGCTTGGCAGCGCCGCGGTTCCGCCTAATCGCAGGGTGCGCACCAGCGGGCGTTCCCGCAGTGCGAGGGTGTCTCGGACCGCGTCGTTGTGGAAACGCCGGGCCAGCAGCACCCGGGCCTCCGCGTCGGCCAGCTCGGCGACCAGGGCCAGCGGCAGCGACGCGGGATCGACCCGCGCCAGCGCGGCGGACAGTTCGTTCTCCGCCGCCTCCCGGGCCTGCCGCGGTGCACGTTCGGCGGCATCGGCGAGCGCGGCCAGGCGACGCCCGTCGGGTCCCTCGCCGTAGGCGTCGACGGCGACTGCGCGCGCCACCACCGCGCGGCGCGCCAGCGCCCCGTCGAGGGCCTGCCAGGACAGGTCGTAGCGCACGTGCAGCCGGTCCAGCCGGTTGGCGGTCTGATACGCCCACCCCGCGACCACGGCGACGAGCACCACCACCGCCGCGACGATGAGCGCGGTCAGCACCGGGATCACAGCGGCCTCCCGCTGGTCTCGTGACGTCCGGCCACCCGCACTTTGACGCCCGAGCCGGCGACGGTCTCGTACACCCGCATGATCTGGGCGGCCACCACCGACCAGTCGAACCGCGCCACCGCCGCGCTCGCGTGCGCGGTGTAGCCCGACCGCACACCGTCGTCGGCGAGCACGTCGATCAGTCCGTCAGCCAGCGCCGCCGAGTCGTCGACGGCAACCAGCCGACCGCACCTGCCGTCCTCGAGGACCCGCCGGAAGGCGTCGAGGTCGCTGGCCACCACCGCGGTGCCGGCAGCCATCGCTTCGACCAGCACGATGCCGAAGCTCTCCCCGCCGGTGTTGGGAGCGCAGTAGACATCGGCGCTGCGCATCGCCGACGCCTTCTCCGCGTCGTCGACCTGCCCCAGGAACCGCAGGTGCGAGGCCAGCGGACCGGCCTGCTCGCGCAGCTCGCGCTGGTCACCGCGGCCCACCACCAGGACCTCCACGTCGGCGAAGCGGTCGACCAGCGCCGGCAGGGCCCCCAGGAGCACGCTCATGCCCTTGCGCGGCTCGTCGAAGCGCCCGAGGAACAACACCGTCTTGCCGTGACGCGGGTAGCCGGGCAGCGGCGGGGCCGAGGCGAAGGACTCGACGTCGACACCGTTGGGGATCTCGACGGCGTCACTGCCCAGCGCCTCCATCTGCCAGCGCCGCGCCAGGTCCGACACCGCGATGCGGCCGACGATCTTCTCGTGCATGGGACGCAGGATCGGCTCGAACACCGACAGCGTCAGCGATTTCGTCGTCGACGTGTGAAAGGTGGCCACGATGGGACCTTCGGCGATGTTCAGCGCCAGCATCGACAGGCTCGGGGCGTTCGGCTCGTGCAGATGCAGCACGTCGAAATCACCGTGTATCAACCATCTCTTGACCCGGCGGTGGGTGGCCGGGCCGAAGCGCAGCCGAGCCACCGACCCGTTGTAGGGAATCGGCACCGCGCGCCCGCCGGAGACCACGTAGTCGGGCAGCACGCCCTCGGCGGACGCCGGTGCCAGCACACTGACCTCGTGGCCCAGCCCGCTCATCACGTCGGCCAACTGCAGCACGTGCGACTGCACCCCGCCCGGAACGTCGAACGAGTAGGGACAGACCATGCCGATCCGCATCAGCGTGCCCTCACCCGGCCCCGGGATCATCCCCGGCGCTTCGCGCCGAACCCGAGCGGTCGAGCTCGCCCGCCAGCCGGGCGCGGCGTTCCTCGGACAGGTCCGCAAGCCACTGGGGCTGCATCATGTGCCAGTCGGCCGGGTGCTCGGCGATGTTGGCGGCGAACCGGTCGGCCATGGCCTGGGTGATGACCGTGACGTCACCGGAGGAGGTGTCCAGTTCCGGGTAGACCTCCATCCCCCACCCATCGCCGTCGAACCAGCAGTGCACCGGGAACAGCGCGGCACCGGTGGCCAGGGCCAGCCGGGCGGGGCCGCCGGGCAGTCGGCTCGGCTCCCCGAAGAAGTCGACCTGGACACCGGTGCGGGTCATGTCGCGGTCGGCCATCAAACAGACCACACCGTTGTTCAGCAGCCGGTCCCGCAGCACCTCGAACGGCGGTCGCGGACCACCCGACAGCGGCACCACCTCGAAGCCGAGGCGCTCCCGGTAGGCCAGGAACCGGTTGTACAACGATTCGGGTTTGAGCCGCTCGGCGACCGTCGCGAACGATCCGTGGTGCTGCACCAGCCACACGCCGGCCATGTCCCAGTTGCCGCTGTGCGGCAGCGCCAGCACCGCGCCCCGACCATCCTCGAGCGCTGCCCACAGCATGTCGATGCCGGCCACGGTGAGTCGCCTGCCGATCTCGGCATGGTCCATCGACGGCAACCGGAACGCCTCGCGCCAGTAGCGGGCGTAGGACCCCAGCGACGCCCGCATCACCTCGTCGGGTACCTGGTCGGGCGCCACCCCGAGGACCCGGGCGAGATTCTTGCGCAGCTGCTCGGGTCCGCCGTTGCGCGCCGCATAACCGGCGCCCGCCCCGAACACGCTGCGCGCCAAGAATTCCGGGGCGGCTCGCACCAATCGCCAGCCCGCCGCGTATCCCCAGTCGCTGAGCTGAGACCGCACCAGGGACGGGACGGCGAACAGGCCACCGTGGCCGTCGCCGGCATCCGTCACGTGCTGCGTCATTGGTCGGTGGGCTCCGGTTTGTCGGCTCGCTCACCGCAGGCGCGGTCCATCGCGGTCGGCGACGTCCGCACGCTGTGCAGCCGCTGGCCCACCGTGACCACGCTGGCCACGGCGAGCACCCACATGGCGGCGGGCAGCATCCAGGGCAGGGGAAAGAACGGCAGGTCGGCCAGCAGGCAGCCGAGCAGCACGATCACCAGGCGTTCGGGACGCTCGATCAGGCCGCCGTCGCCCGACAGCGCGGTGGCCTCCGCGCGGGCCTTGATGTAGGAGATGACTTGCGAGGACACCAGGCAGATCATCGTCGCGACCACCAGTTCGGGGCTGTGCAGGCCGAACGCCGCCCACCACAGCAGCCCGCAGAACACCGCCCCGTCGCTGATCCGGTCGCAGGTGGCATCGAGCACCGCCCCGAACCGGGTGCCGCCGCCGCGCTGGCGGGCCATCGCCCCGTCGAGCATGTCGGCCAGCACGAAGAACCCGACCACCAGGGCGCCGGCGAACAGCTGCCCCATCGGGAACAGGGTCAGCGCACCCAGCACCGTGCCCGCCGTTCCCAGGATCGTGACGCTGTCCGGGGTCAGGCCCAGCCGTAACGCACCTCTGGCGACGGGCCGCGACAACTTCGCGTACGCGGCCCGCGTCATCAGGTAGAAGTCACTCACGGCTGCTTGTCCCATTCCGCGGCCAGCAGGGCGCGGGTGTCACGCAGCAACTGCGGGATCACCTTGGAGTCGCCGATGACGGTGATGAAGTTGGCGTCGCCGCCCCAGCGCGGGACCACGTGCATGTGCAGGTGCTCGGACAGCGAGCCACCGGCCGACGTGCCGAGATTGAGGCCCACGTTGAAGCCGTGCGGCCGCGACACCGCCTTCATCACCCGGATCGCTTTCTGCGTGAACGCCATCAGCTCGCAGCTCTCGGCGTCGGTGAGGTTCTCCAGCTCCGCCACCCGGCGGTAGGGCACCACCATCAGGTGCCCCGGGTTGTAGGGGTACAGGTTGAGCACCGCGTACACCAGCTGCCCGCGCGCCACCACCAACCCGTCCTCGTCGGACATGTTGGGGATGTCGGTGAACGGTTCGGAAGACGCTGCCGAGCCGGCCTTCACCGCGTCGGCGATGTAGGTCATGCGGTGTGGCGTCCACAACCGCTGCAGGTGGTCCGGCTCGCCGACTCCCCGGTCTACGATCCTGTCCTCCGGATCCACGTCACCCCTTGTCTGCGTGCGCGTCGATGGCGACGAGTTCGGCGGTCGGCGTGGCGTTCTCACGGCGCCGCACCCAGTCCACGATCGCGTCGACGGCCGTGTCGACGGGCACGCCGTTGATCTGCGTCCGGTCCCCGAACCGGAAACTGACCGCCTCCGCCTCCAGATCGCGGTCACCGGCCAGCAGCATGAACGGGACCCGCTGGTTGGTGTGGTTGACGATCTTCTTGGCCATCCGGTCGTCGCTGCTGTCGACCTCGGCTCGGATACCGAGTTTCCGCAGCCGGGTGACCAGTCCGTTGAGATAGGCGACGTGGTCGTCGGCGACCGGGATGGCAACCACCTGCACCGGGGCGAGCCAGGCCGGGAAGGCTCCGGCGTAGTGCTCGGTGAGGATGCCGAAGAACCGTTCGATGGAGCCGAACAGCGCGCGGTGGATGAGCACCGGCCGTTTCCGCGACCCGTCGGCCGCGGTGTATTCCAGTTCGAACCTGTCCGGCATGTTGAAGTCGAGCTGGATGGTCGACATCTGCCAGCTGCGGCCCAGTGCGTCGCGGACCTGCACCGAGATCTTCGGTCCGTAGAACGCGGCGCCGCCGGGGTCGGGCACCAGCTCCAGGCCCGACGCCACGGCAACCTCGCGCAGCGTCTCGGTGGCCTCTTCCCACACCTCGTCGGAGCCGACGAACTTCTCGGGATCCTTGGTGGACAGTTCGAGGTAGTAGTCGTCCAAGCCGTAGTCGGCCAGCAGTTCCAGCACGAACTGCAGCAGCGACGCCAGTTCCTCGCCCATCTGCTCGCGGGTGCAGTAGATGTGGGCGTCGTCCTGCGTCATGCCCCGCACCCGGGTCAGACCGTGCACCACGCCCGACTTCTCGTAGCGGTACACGCTGCCGAACTCGAACAACCGCAGCGGCAGTTCCCGGTAGGAGCGGCCGCGCGAGCGGTAGATCAGGTGGTGCATCGGGCAGTTCATGGGCTTGAGGTAGTAGTCCTGGCCCGGTTTGCGCACCGCGCCGTCGGCGTCGTACTCGGCGTCGATGTGCATCGGGGGGAACATCCCCTCGGCGTACCACTCCAGATGCCCCGAGGTGATGTAGAGCTGCTCCTTGGTGATGTGCGGGGTGTTGACGAACTCGTAGCCCGCCTCGATGTGCTTGCGCCGCGAGTATTCCTCCAACTCCCGGCGCACGATCCCGCCCTTGGGATGGAACACCGGCAGACCCGACCCCAGCTCGTCGGGAAAGCTGAACAGGTCCAGCTCGGCCCCCACCCGGCGGTGATCGCGACGCTGCGCCTCCTCGATCAGCTCCAGGTGGCGGTCCAGCGCCTCCTGGGTCTCCCACGCGGTGCCGTAGATGCGTTGCAGGCTGGCGTTGTTCTGGTCACCGCGCCAGTACGCCGCCGAGCTGCGGGTCAGCTTGAACGCCGGGATGTAGCGGGTGGTGGGGATGTGCGGGCCACGGCACAGGTCGCCCCATTCGCGCTCGCGGGTGCGCGGGTTGAGGTTGTCGTAGGCGGTCAGCTCGTCACCGCCGACCTCCATGACCTCCGGATCGTCGGCACCGGACTTGTCATCGATCAGCTCGAGCTTGTAGGGCTCGTCGGCCAGTTCGTGACGCGCCTGATCCTTGGACTCGAACACCCGCCGCGAGAACAGCTGGCCTTGTTTGACGATCTGGCGCATGCGCTTCTCGAGCGCTTCGAGGTCTTCGGGAGTGAAGGGTTCGGCGACCTCGAAGTCGTAATAGAACCCGTCGGTGATGGGCGGCCCGATGCCCAGCTTGGCGTCGGGGAACATCGCCTGCACCGCCTGGGCCAGCACATGGGCCGCGGAATGGCGGATGACGCTGCGCCCGTCCTCGGTGTCGGCGGCCACCGGCGTCACCTCGACGTCCTCGTCGGGCGCCCAGGACAGGTCGCGCAGGCGTCCCTCGGCGTCGCGAACGACCACGACGGCGTCGGGGGCGCCCCGTCCCGGCAGGCCGGCGTCACGCACCGCCTGCCCTGCGGTAGTCCCGGCGGCGACCCGGATCGGGACTGCCGGGGCCGGGCTGACGGGGGCGCTCATCGCGGGTTCTCCAAACTCTCGGGCGTGCCAACGGTGATGGTCGGGCGTCGACCGCGACCATGCTATCGGGGTCGGTCGCTACGTCCCGATACCAATAGGGCTATCCAGCCACCGGGGCTCGTAGCCGAACATCTCCCCGACGAAGTCGAGCGCACCCAGCAGCCACAACGTGCCCAGCACCACCGCGGCGGTGAACACCACGCCCAGCACCTGCACCCACAGCCCCTGCTGGGTGAGCCACGCCATCGCCGCGTCGTAGCGCCGGCGCACGTAGGAGAGCAGCCGTCGCGCCCAGTCGAACTCGGTCGCCAGGATCGCGAGCCCGACGAACACGATCGCCCATCCGGGGCCGGGATACGGAATCGCGATGATGCCGACGCACAGGACCACCAAACCGGTGACGGCGACCCCGAGCCGGTAACCGGCGTCCACAGCGGGCCGGTCACGCAGCCCGTCACGCCAGGCCGCCCACCGCCGCGTGAACCCCGCGCGCTCTCCGTCATTCACGGTTGCCCCGGCTTCAACTTCACGAACAGCGCGTGGGCCTCGGCCAGCACTTGGTCGGCGTCGTCGAGGATGCGCCCGGAGACCCTGATCTTGCGGTCGACGATGTCGTCGATGCCGGCCTCGACGCGGACGTGCCTGCAGACCGGAACGATGCGGCGATAGTCGACGTGCAGGAATGCGGTGCGCTGGGCCCGGCTGCCGCTGAGTTTGAACGCGGTGAAACCGAGCAGCGAGTCGAACAGATGGGCCACGGCGCCGCCGTGCGCCGCGCCGTTGCGCCCCAGGTGGTAGCGCCGGAAGTGGGCCGTTCCGACTATCGTCCCCGCCTCGGTGACGTGCAGGTCCACCGGAACAGCCAGGATGTTGCCCCGGTTGGGCAAGTCCATGCGCCGGCCCGACGGGGAGTTCCACTCGTCGGCGGCATGCGGCTCCAACAACCGGGAGGCCTGCTCGATGAGGTCGGCGGCCTCGGTGATGACGTCGTCGGGTGCGTCGGCGGCGCGGGCGTGGTCCTGCACCGTGCGGACCGCTTCGATGAACCGGCCGTAGTCGGGTCCCCCGCGGGTGGACGGCTCGGGGGGATTGAACCCTCCCCCGGGGTGCGCATCGGCGGGTTCGTTGGCGCTCACCTGGCCACCGTATTGGGTGGCCGGCCCGGTAGCCGTCCCGGCTTCGGTAACGGCCCGGCAGTCACACCCGTCAGCAGAGCGTCGCCACATGTCGAACGGGGCCGGGAGGTCACGTGACGACGGTACCGAAGCGGTGCCAAGCTGGCAGGTGTGAAGCTCGACGAGCTGGCCGGGAAGCCGCTGACCTACCCCGAGGTGGGAGCCACCGCGACCACGATGCCCGCCGGATACCACCACCTGCGCAAATCGTCGGTGATCGGCCGCGGCCGGGACCGCTTCGAGCAGGCCGCGGCAGCGGGGATGCGGTGGGGCATGCTGCGCGGCGCCGGGCTACGGGTCGACGCCGCCGGGCCGGTCGCCGAAGTCGGCTGTGAGGTGCTGGTCCACCTGGGACCGGTGAAGGCGCCGTGCCGGGTGGTCTACGTCGTCGACGAGCAGGATCGGCGGGGATTCGCGTACGGGACGTTGCCCGGGCACGCCCAGACGGGCGAGGAACTGTTCCTGGTGTCCTACGACTCCGCGACCACCGAGGTGCGGGCGGAGGTGGCGGCGTTCTCCCGGCATGCGACGTGGTGGAGCAGGCTGGGGGCACCGGTGACATCGCTGGTGCAGCGGCTGGTCACCGACCGCTACCTGCGCGCGCTGTGACGCCGGCGCGGACCGCCGTCATCGAGTCGACACGGCGCATCCGGCGGTGACGATGCGCGGTCAGCGGTAATCTCGACCTGATTATCGGGTTGGAGAGCACGGACGGTGACGGTGAACGATCAAGCCGGCTTAGAGGCGGCGCACCTTCGGGTGGCCGAGCTGGTGCAAGGTCTGCACAACAGGCCCGATACCGATTCGGACACTGTGGTGGCGGAGTTGGCCGAACACGCCGCCGCCGAGATCCCGGGTGCGCAATACGCGGGGATCACGCTGACCCGCAACGCCAAGCACATCGACACTCCGGCGGCCACCCACTACTGGCCGGTGCTGCTGGACAAGATCCAGCAGCGCCATCTCGAGGGCCCGTGCCTGACCGCGGCCTGGGACGAGAAGACCGTCCACGTTCCCGACATGGAGACCGAGGAGCGTTTTCCCGACTATCGGCGCGACGCTCTGGCCGAGACGCCGATCCGCTCGATCATGGCTTTTCAGCTGTTCATCGCCGGTGAGTCCCTCGGCGCGCTGAACATCTATGCCGAACAGCCTCACGCGTTCTCCGCGGAGGCCCGCACGCTCGGGCTGATCTTCGCCGCGCATTCGTCGGTGGCGTGGAACTCGGCGCGCCGTGACGAGCAGTTCCAGCGGGCACTGTCGAGCCGCGACGTCATCGGCCAGGCCAAGGGCATGATCATGGAGCGCTACCGGGTCGATGCGGTGCAGGCCTTCGAGGTCCTGCGCAAGCTCTCCCAGGATTCCAACGTGCCCTTGCTCCAGATCGCTGCTGAACTGGTGGAGAACGGGACGAACGGGGCCTGACCGCCGCCTCCGGTGCCGCCCGGGGCCGTGACCGGTCGGTCGCTCAGGGCAGCGGAGCCCGCCAGGTCAGGCAGGTACCGCCGTCTGCGGAGGCCACCACGGCGAAGGAACCGCCCAGTTCTTCGGCACGCCGGCGCAAGTTGGTCAAACCGCTGCCGGTGATCTCGGCGTCGATCCCGCGCCCGTTGTCGACCACCTCGATCACCAGGTCGTCCTCGACCGTCACCGTGACCGTCAGCGCGGTGGCCCTGGCGTGGCGGACGACGTTGCTGACCGCTTCGCGCACCACGGCCTCGGCGTGGTCGGCCAGCGATGCGTCGATGACCGACAGGGGTCCGACGTACTGCGTCGAGGTTCGCACCCCCGAGCCGGGGAACGCCGACACCGCCTCGTCGAGACGCTGCCGGAGCCGGGTGATGCCCGACGAACCACCGTGCAGGTCGAAGATCGTGGTCCGGATGTCCTGGATGACGTCCTGGAGATCGTCGATGGAGGTGGACAGCCGCTGCTGCAGTTCGGCGGATCGCGCACGCGCGATGGTCCCCTGCAGCGACAACCCGACGGCGAACAGGCGCTGGATCACGTGGTCGTGCAGGTCTCGGGCTATGCGGTCCCGGTCGGTCAGGATGCTCAGCTCGCGCATCCGATGCTGCGTGGTGGCCAGTTGCCACGCCAACGCCGCCTGATCGGCGAACGCCGACATCATGTCCAGCTCGTCCACCCGAAATGGTTGCCCACCAACGGCTCTGACAGCCACGAGGACTCCGGCCACCGAGTCGGTGGTGCGTAACGGAAGCACCAGCGCCGGTCCGCCCTGCGGCCCCGTGCCGACATCGACACCGGTGAACCTGTCGGGCGCGCGGTTGGCGAACGCAGTGCCGATCACCGTTTCGGCCACCGGTATCGGGGCCGAGGCGACGTCGGCATCCTCACCGGCCACAGCGATGACGGCCAGTTCGGTGACCTCGTCGGCCGGCTGGTCGGGATCCATGGGGATCGCCACGAAGGTCGTGGTCGCACCGCTGAGCTGCTGGGTCTCTTCGGCGATCGAACGGAAGACCGTCGCGGGGTCGGCACCCGAGAGCAGTTGGGTGCCGATGTCACGTGTGGCGGCAATCCAGGACTGTCGGGCTCTGGCCTGCTCGTACAGACGGGCGTTGTCGATGGCGATTCCGGCCGCCGCGGCCAGCGCCTGCACCAGGACCTCGTCGTCCTCGCTGAACGGCGTTCCGCCGCGTTTGTCGGTCAGGTAGAGGTTGCCGAACACCTCGTCGCGGATGCGCACGGGCACACCGAGGAACGTGCGCATGGGTGGATGGTGCGGCGGAAACCCCACCGACGACGCGTGACTGGAGATGTTGTCCAGGCGAATGGGTTTGGGGTTGACCAGCAGGGCGCCGAGTACACCGCGCCCCTCGGGGAGGTGGCCGATCTGGTCTCGGGTCGCCTCGTCGATGCCCTCGTAGATGAACTCCACCAGCTCGTCGTCGTAGCCGCGCACGCCCAGCGCCCCGTACTGCGCGTCGACGAGCTCGATCGCGGTGTGCACGATGGTGCGCAGCGTGTCGTCGAGTTCGAGACCGGAGGTGACGACCAGCATGGCCTCGACGAGCCCGTCGAGGCGGTCCCGGCCCTCGACGATCTGCTCGACCCGGTCCTGCACCTCGCTGAGCAGTTCGCGCAGCCGCAGCTGGGACAACGTGTCCCGCACCGGTCGCGCTGTCCCCTCGGAGTCCGACTCGGATGTCTGCCCCACGGCCTCTGGTCTACCACCGCTGAGCAGCTCTCGTCACCTGTTGAGGACCATTGGCCCTGTGCTGCAGCACCCGCCGCAGGGCACCGTGAGAGGGGATCGAAGGGAGTCACGATGACCGCGACGCAGGTCCGCACCGAGCTGATCACCGAGGCTCTGCGACTGGCGTGTCGGGCACCGTCTCTGCACAACAGCCAGCCCTGGCGCTGGGTGCTCACCGACGACTCGGTCGAGTTGTTCGCCGACCCCGAACGTTTCGTCCGCGGAGCGGACGCCTCCGGACGCGAGGCGCTGATCAGTTGCGGCGCTGTCCTGCACCACTTCCGCACGGCGATGGCCGCGGCCGGGTGGGACACCGCCGTGACCCGGTTCCCCACCGCCGACGATCCGCTGCATCTGGCCAGCGTGCAGTTCACCGCGGCCCGGTCGGTCACCGAGGAGCAGAACAGCCACGCCGATGCGATCCTGCTCCGCCACACCGACCGCCTGCCCTTCGTGGCCCCACCGGACCCCGAGGCGCTCATGCACACGCTGAGCGCGGTCGCCGAGAACCATGCCGTGCGACTCGACGTCCTGTCCGAAGACGTGCACGAATTCGTTGCCGAGGCGTCCCACCTGACCGAGGCGCTGCGCCGCTACGACGCCGAGTATCACACCGAACTCACCTGGTGGACAGCCGATTTCGTGTCGGATGACGGAATTCCGAGAACCTCGCTGGTCACGGCGACCGAAAGCGACCGGGTGCAGATCGGCCGCAACTTCCCCGTCGTCGCGCGGGCCGAGCGACGCGCGGAGATCCTCGACGACCGGGCGGCGGTGTTGGTGCTGTCCACCCTCGACGAGAGCCGGGACAGCATCCTGCGCTGCGGCGAGGCCCTGTCGGCGCTGCTGCTCAACGCCACCGAGGCAGGGCTGTCGAGCTGCACGCTGACCCACATCACCGAGATGGCCCAGGGACGTGAGGTGGTGGCCGCGCTGGTGGGCACCGGGGCGCTCCCGCACGTCATCGTCCGCCTCGGACAAGCGCCCGCCCTGGCGGACGCCCCGCCGCCCACCCCCCGGAGGCCGATCGAACACGTGCTGCGCATCGAGAGGAGCCGGCCATGCTAGACAGCGCCGTCACCACCAGTGTCGTGGTCGCCATCGACGGTTCGGCGTCGGCCGTCGACGCCGCGCTGTGGGCGGTGAACGAGGCCCTCGATCGCGACGTGCCGTTGCGCTTCGTCTACGTCATCGAGCCCGCCCGCCCGGATGTCGCCGACTCCCAGGACATCGCGCACCGGCTGGCCACCGCCGAGGTGGCGGTGCGCTATGCGGTGACCGCCGTGGAGTCGACCGAGACCCCGGTGAAGATGGAAGTCGAGATCCTGCAGGGAGCCGTGGTCCCGACGCTGCTGGAAGCGTCCCGGTCAGCGGCGCTGCTCTGCGTCGGGGCCCGCGGCCTGCGCCACGCCACCGAAGGGCGCATCGGATCGACCGCCGCCACGCTGGCGGCTTCGGCGCACTGCCCCGTCGCCGTCGTCCGCGCGCACCGGCCGCATCGCCCCGGCGAACGCGCGGTGGTCATCGAGATCGACGACAACGCCGCCGGTAGCTCGGTGCTGCAGCGCGGTCTGGCGGCGGCGCGGCGTCGTCATGCGCCGGTGCGGGTGCTGACCCCGACCCGGATGCACGGGGACATCCAGGATCCGTGGGAGCGCCGCCTTGCCGAATGGCGGCGCAGCTACCCCGATCTGGACATCACCACCGTGAACATGCGGGGAGACATCCTGGACTACCTGGCCGGGCATGCCGGCTCGATCCAGCTCGTGGTGACCAGCCGGCAGCGGCCCGGGGGCGTCACCCCGCTCGTCAACGCGCCGGGCAATACCGCGCTGCGGGACACCGACTGTTCGATACTGGTGTGCGAACCGCACAACGCACTGTGACACCGGTGCCGACCTCCAGAGGATAGAGACGTCTCGACATGGTGAAGGTTTTCCTGGTAGACGACCACGAAGTAGTACGGCGGGGGCTGGTCGACCTGCTCAGCAGTGATCCCGAACTCGAGGTCGTCGGCGAGGCGGGGTCGGTGTCCGAGGCGTTGGCCCGCATCCCGGCGCTGCAGCCCGATGTGGCGGTCCTCGACGTCCGCCTGCCCGACGGCAACGGCATCGAGCTGTGCCGCGACCTGCTGTCGCGGCTACCCGACCTGCGATGCCTGATGCTGACGTCGTTCACCTCCGACGAGGCGATGCTCGACGCGATTCTGGCCGGCGCCAGCGGTTATGTGGTCAAGGACATCAAAGGCATGGAGCTGGCCCAGGCCATCAAAGAGGTCGGCGCCGGCCGGTCGCTGCTCGACAACCGCGCCGCGGCAGCGCTGATGGCGAAACTGCGCGGCGAAGGCGAGGAGCGCGACCCGCTGTCGGGTCTGACCGATCAGGAGCGCGTCCTGCTCGATCTGCTCGGCGAAGGGCTGACGAACAAACAGATCGCCGCCCGGATGTTCCTGGCGGAGAAGACCGTCAAGAACTACGTGTCGCGCCTGTTGGCCAAGCTCGGCATGGAACGCCGGACGCAGGCGGCGGTGTTCGTGTCCAAACTCGAACGGCATCATCGCCCCGAGATGGAGTGAACACCACCGCCTGCTCCCCCTCGCCCGGTCAGGCGGTCGTCGTGTCGTCGAGGTCGGAGGTGTCGCCGAACCCGGAAGTGTCGTCCAGTTCGGAGACGTAGTCCGACAGCGCGCGGCGTGGTGTGGAAGGCAGCGGGTCGGCATTGACCGGCGCCCACCCGATGCGCAGCAGCATCTGCGGATGGCCCTCGGCGCCGAAGACGTCGGCGCGCACCGCTGCCCGGGTCTCCGCGACCTCCAGCGGCTCGGTGATCGGACAGCTGGCCAGCCCCTGCGCCGTCGCGGTGAGCAACACCAGGCTGGTAGCCTCGCCCGCCCGCAGGCGAGACAGCGGATCGTCCTCGGCGGTTCCCAGCGCCAGCACCGCGGCGTTGTCGTCGACGCCGTGGGTGTTCGCGTTGTGCGCCAGTACACCGCCGGCGAAGTCGCGCGCGGGGACACGTGCGACCCCGTCCGGTCCCGGCACGCTGCGGGCCGGAACCCCGGCTGTCGATGCGTAGCGTCCGCTCCAGACCGCCAGCTCGGCGAGGTACTCCCGGTCCGAGCGGTGCCGGAACGCCGCCTCGGTGACCAGCGTGCGCAGCGTGGCCAGATCCTCCACGCGGCGCAGGATCACCCCGGCGCGCGCCGCCCGCGCGCCCATCAGCGCGATGTCGCCGCGCGGAACCGGCCACGAGCTGTAATGGCGGCGGTCGGTACGCCGACGCGGAATGGCGGCGGCCAGCGTGATGTCCAGATCCGCCGCGGGATAGGGGTAGGGTTCGATGACAGCCAGATGGTTCGGGTCGGCGGGGTCTGGCAGCCGGTGCACACGGGTCTGCCAGTCGAGGGCGGCCAACGCCACCACGCAGTGATTCAGTGCCGCACCGCAACTGAGCATCAAGTCGCGAGCGTCGGGGTCGGTGTGCGGCAGCAGCAGATCGGGGTTGGCATACAGGTGGAGGCGCTCGCCCTCCACCCGCCACTGCCACGGCTGCGAATTGTGCACCGACGGCGCCCGGCCGGCGAGGGCCAGCGCGGACCGCAGAGTCGCGGGGTCGGGAAAGGAGCCACTCATCGCCTCATCACCTGTCCGGAGTAGTTGCTCCATCCAGAGTGCGTGGCGGCGAAGCGTTTGCAGAGGGCACAAAGACCTCTGCTCGACCCTTCAGAGGGCCTTCGAAAGGCCTTCCAGGGGCCCTTCGGGGCCCTCCGGGGGCCCGGCTCAGTCCGTCGGGGTACCGCTGTGCAACCACACCGCGCAGTCGGGCGGCAACACCCGATCGATCCCCGGCGCCGAGGCCAGCGCCACGGTGGCGACCTCGGGTAGCGCGACATCGGCGTCGCCGGTGTTCACCCAGCACTGCGCGCCGCCGCGTTCGAACGCCGCGACGTCCGGTGCGACGGTCAGCCACTTGACATCACCGGCGTCGCGCCACATCGTCCGGCGCAGCGCCAGGGCGGCGCGATACAGGTTCAGCGTCGAGTCGGGGTCACGTTCCTGCGCCTCGACACTGTGCACACCCCAGTGCGCCGGTTGGGGCAACCAGGTCGCCGCGCCCGACTCGGCGGCGAACCCGTAGGGCGGGGCGGTGTCGGTCCACGGCAGCGGTATCCGGCAGCCGTCCCGGCCGACGTCGGTGAAGCCCGACTGCGCCCAGGTGGGGTCCTGGCGCACGTCATCGGGAAGGTCCTCGATCTCCTCGAGGGCCAGTTCCTCACCCTGGTACACGTAAGCAGTGCCCGGCAGCGCCAGCTGCACCAGCGCCGCGGCGCGGGCCCGTTTCCGGCCCAGGGCATGGTCGGGGTCCTCGTCGGCCCACCGGTTGCGCTCCCAATCCGTGCCGACGAGATGCTCGGGCTGCGACCGGGCGAAGCGGGTCACCGTCCGGGTCACGTCGTGGTTGGACAGCACCCAGGTCGGCGGGGCGCCGACCGTCGCGGCGGCACCGATCGCGTCGTCGATCACCGCGCGCATCACCTCGGCTCGCCACGGGGTCCGCAGGAAGTCGAACTGGAACGCGGTGTGCAGCTCATCGGGGCGCAGGTAGCGGGCCAGCCGCTCGTTGCTTCCCACCCACGCTTCGGCGATGAAGATGCGCTCGGGCGCATACCGGTCGGCGACGGCGCGCCAGCCGCGGTAGATCTCGTGCACGCCGTCCTGGTCCCACGCCGGGTGCCCCTCGTTGCTCTCGACCAGCGATCCGGGCGCCGCGGAGACCGTGTCGGGCAGGCCGGCCTTTTTCACCAGTCCGTGTGCCACGTCGATACGGAACCCGTCCACGCCACGGTCGAACCAGAACGCCAGGATGTCCTCGAACTCGGCGCGGACCTCGGGGTGGTCCCAGTTCAGGTCCGGCTGTCCGGGAGCGAACAGATGCAGGTACCAGTCGCCGTCAGGTAGCCGGGTCCAGGCCGGTCCGCCGAAGATGCTCTGCCAGTTGTTCGGCGGCAGTTCGCCGCCCGCCCCGCGACCCGGCCGCACGTGATAACGGGCGCGGGCCTGCGGCTGCCCGGCAAGCGCCGCGCGGAACCACGCGTGCTGGTCGGAGGTGTGGTTGGGCACGATGTCCAGAAGCACCTTGATACCGAGGGCGTGGGCCTCGGCAATGGCCGCCTGGGCGTCGTCGAGTGTGCCGTAGCTCGGCTCGATGTCGCGGTAGTCGGCGACGTCGTAGCCGGCATCGGCCATCGGCGACGGGTACCACGGGTTGATCCAGATCGCGTCGACACCCAGTTCGGCGAGGTACGGCAGGCGCTGACGCAGCCCCTGGACGTCGCCGATACCGTCTCCGCTCCCGTCGGCGAAGCTGCGGATGTAGACCTGGTAGACGACGGCGGTCTGCCACCATGACGGGCTCGGGACGGGCACGGCGCTCCTCGGCGTTGCGTAAACGTTTTCGGCACCAGAGTCGGCTATCAGCTACCTCATGTCAAACGTCGTGCCGTAGACGTAAGTACTTTCGTTGCGCTAACCTCGACGCCTGATGAGCAGACGGGCCCGATGATTCCCAGGCAGACGGTCAACATGACCGACGTGGCGCAGCGGTGCGGGGTCTCGATCGCGTCCGTGTCGCGTGCGCTCCGCGGCGAGCCCGGCGTCTCCCCCGCAACCAGAGACAGGATCATGTCCGCGGCGCGCGAATTGGCCTACGTGGTCTCGCCCGAGGCGTCCCGCCTGTCAGGGGGCTCCACCGGCCGCGTCGGCGTGGTGGTGCCGCGCATCGATGCCTGGTTCTACGCCACGGTGCTCGCCGGGGTGGCCGGTGAATTCGATGCCGTCGGTGTCGATCTGGTCCTGTGCACGCTGCCCGACTCGTCCGCCCGGCACCGCTTCTTCGAAGCACTTCCGTTGCGGCGCAAGGTCGACGCCGTGATCATCGTGTCCGTGCCACTGTCCGCACGGGAACGCACTCGCCTGGACCAGCTCGGCGTGCCGACGGTTCAGGTCGGGGGCCACCACCCGGCCGGGGGCCGGCCCTGGATCGGCATCGACGACGAACTCGCCGCGTCGCAGGCGGTGGGGCACCTGCTGCGTATCGGCCACCGCGACATCGCCATGATCCAGGCTGTCGACCAGGAGGGCACCGCCTGGGCCGCGGATGAGGCCCGCATCCGCGGATTCCACGATCAGATGGCGGCCGCCGGCGTGGCGGAGCCCACGGTGGTTCGGGTGCCGTGGGGTATCGACGGCGGCGCCCAAGGCATGGAGACGCTGCTGAGCCGTCCCCGGTTACCGTCGGCGGTGTTCTGCCACTCCGACGAGATCGCCCTGGGCGCGCTGCGCACTCTGCGGAAGTCCGGAGTCGCTGTACCGCAGCAGATCTCGGTCATCGGCGTCGATGACCACCCGTCCGCCGACTTGAGCGAGCTGACCACGGTCGCGCAGCCGGTGCGCGAACAGGGTCGCCTCGCCGCCGTGCAAGTGCTCGGTGCCCTCGGGGACGACGGTGCCTCGATGCCGGTGCGGACCACGTTGCCGACTCGGCTGGTGATCCGGAACTCGACCGCCCCGCCGCACTGACACCGCTGCCCCACCTCGCCTGTGAGGTATGACACACTCTTCGACGTACCGAATGTGCAGTTCGCGGCCTCATCCGCGGGTGGCTGCGCATCTGGCATCGACGACGAGGACGTGATGAGACGAATTCGATTCGCCGGGGGGCGGTGCCGCCGCGCGATGGCGCTGGCCAGTGCGCCCCTGCTGGCGGCAACGTTGTTGTCCGGCTGCGGTAGTCAGGGGGGCCCGCCGACGCTGACGTGGTACGTCTTCCCCGACAACGGCGGCGCCGACGCGCGGGCCCAGCAGTGCGCGGACGCCTCGGGTGGCGCCTACCGGGTGCGCACCGAAGTACTTCCCTCCAGCGCAACCGGCCAGCGCGAGCAGATGGTGCGCCGGCTGGCGGCCCGAGACAGCTCGATCGACATCGTCAGCGTCGATGTCGTGTTCACCGCGGAGTTCGCCAACGCCGGCTTCATCCGGCCGTTCACCGAGGAAGAAGCACAGCGGCTCACGGCCGGCATGCTGCCCGCCCCGGTCGAGACCGGGACCTGGAAGGACACCCTCTACGCCGCGCCGTTCAAGTCCAACGCGCAGCTGCTGTGGTACCGCAAGTCGGTGGCCGAGGCTGCCGGTGTCGATCCCACCGACCCGACATTCACGTGGGATGAGATGCTCAAAGCCGCTGTGAGCCAGAACAAGACGATCGCCGAACAGGGCGCTCGCTACGAGGGCTACATGGTGTGGATCAACGCGCTGGTGTTGTCGGGCGGTGGTGAGATCCTGCAGAACGCCGACGCCGGACGCGACGCGACCCCGGCACTCAACAGCCCCGCGGGCCTCAAGGCCGCCGAGATCGTCGGGTCGCTGGCGCGGTCGGCCGCCGCTCCGGCCGACCTGTCCAACGCCCAGGAAGAGCAGGCCCGCGCGACCTTCCAGTCCGGCAACGGCGGCTTCATGCTGAACTGGCCGTACGTGCTGGCGGCGGCGCGTGGGGCCGCCGAGGACGGTTCGCTGGACCAGGCGGTCGTCGACGACATCGGATGGGCACGTTACCCACGGGTGCTTCCCGACCAGCCCAGCCAGCCGCCGCTGGGTGGCGCCAACCTCGCCGTCGGGGCCTATTCGGCGTACCCGGACGAAGCGGTGGCCGCAATCGAGTGCATCAACGCCGAGCCCAAGGCAACCCAGTACATGATCGACGAGGGCGAGCCGTCGCCGTATGCGGCGTCCTACGACAATCCGGACGTCCGAGCCGAATACGACAACGCCGACCTGATCCGCGAGTCGATCGCCGAGGCGGGTCCGCGCCCGCTGACGCCGTTCTACACCGACGTCTCCGGCGCCATCACCCAGAGTTGGCATCCTCCGGACTCGGTGACCGCCGAAACACCGGAAAGGACAGACCAGTTCATGGCTGACGTACTGGCCGGAAGGCGACTGCTGTGACCGCGACGGCGGCGCCCGACCGAGACGCCCCGCTGCAGAAAGAACCTGGCAAGCCGGCGCGCAGCGAACGGGCCCGCGGGGAACGACGGCTCGGGATCTTCCTGACGTTGCCGTCCTACGCAGTCATGCTGCTGGTGACGGCCTATCCTCTGATCTACGCGCTGGTGTTGTCGCTGTACAACTTCCGGCTCACCGACCCGGGCGGACGGACCTTCGTCGGGCTGAGTAACTACCTGGTGATCCTCACCGACCCGGTGTGGTGGAACGACTTCGTCACCACGCTGACGATCACCGTCGTCACCGTGGCCATCGAGCTGGTGCTGGGCTTCTGGTTCGCGTTCGTGATGCTGCGCATCATTCGTGGCCGAGGGCCACTGCGAACCGCGATCCTGATCCCCTACGGCATCGTCACCGTGGTCTCGGCCTTCATCTGGCGCTACGCCTTCGCCATCGACTCCGGATTCGTGAACACGTGGTTCGACATCACCGGCTTCGACTGGTTCGGTGACCGGTGGACGGCGATCTTCGTCATCTGCCTGTCCGAGATCTGGAAGACCACCCCGTTCATCTCACTGCTCCTGCTGGCAGGGCTGGTCCAGGTGCCCGAGGACATGCAGGAGGCCGCCAAGGTCGACGGAGCCACCGCCTGGCAGCGGTTGTGGAAGGTGACCCTGCCGAACATGAAGGCCGCGATCATGGTCGCCCTGTTGTTCCGCACCCTCGACGCGTGGCGGATCTTCGACAACCCGTTCGTGATGACCGGCGGCGCCAACAACACCGAGACCATCTCGTTCCTCGCGTACCGGCAGAACGTCACGCTGGTCAACCTCGGCATGGGTTCGGCGGTCTCGGTGCTGCTGTTCCTGACCGTGGTGGTGATCGCCTGGATCTTCGTCAAGGTCTTCAAGACCGACCTCTCACAAGTCAGGGGCGACCAGTGAACAGCGCCAAGAACAGCAAGTGGTGGACGATCGCGGGCATTGTGATCGTCATCTACAGCGTCTTCCCGGTGTTGTGGATGATCAGCCTCTCGTTCAAACCGCCCTCGGACATCGTGTCCCGGGATCCACAGTTCCTGCCGAGCACATTCACCTTGGACAACTTCGCCCAGATCTTCAGCCAACCGCTGTTCACCCGGGCGTTGATCAACTCGATCGGCATCGCGGTCATTGCCACCGTCATCTCGGTGATCATCGCGATGTTCGCCGCCTACGCGATTGCCCGGCTGGAGTTTCCCGGCAAGAAGGTGCTCCTTTCGCTCGCCTTGGCGATCGCAATGTTCCCGCAGGCCGCACTGGTCGGACCGCTGTTCGACATGTGGCGCGGGCTGGGGATCTATGACACCTGGCTGGGCTTGATCATCCCGTACCTGACCTTCGCGTTGCCGCTGTCGATCTGGACGATGTCGGCGTTCTTCCGCCAGATCCCCTGGGAAATGGAGCACGCCGCGCAGGTCGACGGCGCCACGCAGTGGCAGGCATTCCGCAAGGTGATCGTGCCGTTGGCGGCACCGGGCGTGTTCACCACGGCCATCCTGACGTTCTTCTTCTGCTGGAACGACTTCCTGTTCGCGATCTCGCTGACTTCGACGGACAGCGCGCGCACGGTGCCGGCGGCGCTGGCGTTCTTCCAGGGTGCCTCGTATTTCGAGTCGCCGGTGCCCTACATCATGGCCGCGTCGGTGATCGTGACGATCCCCGTCGTCATCCTCGTCCTCATCTTCCAGCGGCGCATCGTCGCCGGCCTGACGTCCGGAGCAGTGAAGGGATAACCCATGGCAGCAATCACGATGCGCAACATCGTCAAGAAGTACGGGGACGGCTATCCGGCCGTCAACGATGTCAGCCTCGACATCGCCGACGGGGAGTTCATGATCCTGGTCGGGCCGTCGGGGTGTGGGAAGTCGACCCTGCTGCGGATGATCGTCGGACTCGAGGACATCACCTCCGGTGACATGTTGATCGGCGACAAGCGGGTCAACGACAAGGCCCCGCGGGACCGCAATCTGTCCATGGTGTTCCAGAACTATGCGCTCTACCCGCACCTGTCGGTGTTCGAGAACATCGCTTTCCCACTTCGGTTGTCCGGCAAGCTCTCCGATGATGAGATCCGCAAGCGCGTCACCGAGGCCGCCGACACGCTCGAACTCGGCGAGCATCTCGACCGCAAGCCCGCCAACCTCTCCGGGGGGCAGCGACAGCGCGTCGCCATGGGCCGCGCCATCGTCCGTCAGGCCGACGCGTTCCTGTTCGACGAGCCGCTGAGCAACCTCGACGCCAAGTTGCGCGGTCAGATGCGCACCGAGATCCTGCGCCTGCAGCGCCGGCTGGGTGTGACCACCGTCTACGTCACCCACGACCAGACCGAGGCGATGACGCTCGGTGACCGGGTCGCGGTGCTGAAGAAGGGCCTGCTGCAGCAGGTCGCTAGTCCGCGGGAACTCTACGATCAGCCGGTGAACCTGTTCGTCGCCGGTTTCATCGGCTCACCGCCGATGAACTTCGTGCCGGCGCGGGTGCGCGGCAACGAGATCGAGTTGCCTTTCGCGACCGTTCCGTTGCGCGACGAGTGGCGCGACCGCGTCGAGGAGGACAAGGTCTATATCGCCGGTATCCGTCCGGGCGCCTTCGAGGACGCGGAGTTCGTCGATGACGACAAGCGTTCGCGCGGTGTCACGTTCGACGTCACCATCGATGTCACCGAGTGGCTGGGCAACGAGCAGTACGCCTTCGTCCCGTTCGAAGCCGACACCGAGATCTCCGGCCAGCTTGCCGAGTTGGCCAGCGAGCTCGACAGCGAGCAACTGCGCAGCCAGATCTGCGTGGAGCTCGATCCGATGAGCCGGGTCAGCTCCGGAGACACGGCGACGCTGTGGCTGGACGCGTCGCGGCTGCACCTGTTCGACCCCCAGTCCGGCGACAATCTGACGCGCAGTACCGAAAACCGCGGACGCCACGCGGCAGCGACCGGCTGACCCGAGGTCTGTCACGGCGGGATCGTCAGATGGCCGCTCCGGAGTTGCGGCTTCGGGCCACCTGCCCGGGGCTGTTGGTGCTGCCCTGGGACCGGCCGCTGCGCGACTGGGCGGCGCCGCAGGTCGCGCTCCGCGAGATGGCGGTGGGTCCGAGCCGGCACCTGGTGAGGTTCGTCGAGGCCGACGGACAGTTGTGGGCGCTCAAGGAATTGCCTCCGCGCATCGCGGCCCGTGAGTACGGCGTGTTGGGTCGCCTCGAAGAGATGGGACTCAACGCCGTCCGTCCTGCCGGGGTGGTGATCCAGCCGGATCTCGACACCGCGATCCTGGTGACGCGCTATCTGGTCGGGTCCTGGCAGTACCGACGGATGTTCATGAGGCTGCCGCCGGACGCACCCAAGCACCGCACCCGCCTGTTCGACGCGATGGCCACGCTGTTGGTCGACCTGCACCGCCACGGGGTGTTCTGGGGGGACTGCTCCCTGGCCAACACGCTGTTCTCCCGCGACGGCCAGGTGTTGCAGGCATTCCTGGTCGACGCCGAGACCAGTGAGATCCACCCGTCGCTGTCCGACGGGCAGCGCACCCACGACATCGACATCACCGTCGAGAACGTCGCCGCGGGCCTGCTGGACGTCGCGGCCCGGCTCGGCAGACCCGACCTGCAGGCGGGCTTCATCCAGGAAGCGTTGGGCATCAGAACGCGCTACGAGGACCTGTGGGAGTTGCTGCACGCCACACCGACGTTCGGCTTCGCCGACCACTACCGGGTCGAGGGCACCATCCGCAAGCTCAACGAACTGGGGTTCGCGGTGGACGAGGTGTCGCTGCAGCCCGTCCGCGCCGGCACCGACGAACTCCAGTTACATGTGGCGGTGGGCGACCGCCGCTACTACGCCACCGCCCTGCAACGGTTGACCGGATTGGACGTGGGCGAAGGTCAGGCCCGGATCCTGCTCGGAGATCTGCAGGCCTACCGCGGCCAGCTGAGCCGGGAGGCCGGTTACGACGTCGACGAGCGCACGGCGGGCCAGCTGTGGGTGATGGAAGTCGCGACACCGATGATGCACCGCGCCCACGCCGCGGTCGGCAACACCGGCAGTGCGGTGCAGGCCTACTGCGATCTCCTGGAAGTGCGTTGGCTTTTGTCGGAGCGGGCCGGGCACGACGTCGGCACCGAGCGGGCACTGCACGCACTGTCACGCAACGTGGTGCCCTCGGAGTCGGCCGCGCAGCTGCAGGTCGTCGAGACGCCGACCGAGCCGTTCTCGGTGCTCGACGACCCCGAGGACGAGGAACAGCCCGACGCGGAGCGGTTCTGATCCGCACATGCGGATAGAATGCGCTCTATTGCCCGTTTTTGCGGACCATAGGAGTGGCTGTGATGGTGCCGGCGATCCGGATCAAAGACGCGGCGGCGCTGCTGGGCGTCAGCGACGACACCATCCGCCGCTGGGTCGACAGCGGCTCACTGCCGTCGTCCACCGACGAGTCGGGACGCAAGGTCATCGCCGGGGACGTGCTCGCCGAGTTCGCCCGTGACCACGCTTCGCCTCCACCGGACCCGCTGGGCGTCGGCAGCTCGGCGCGCAACCGGTTCACCGGCCTGGTCACGAAGGTCACCTCCGATCGGGTGATGAGCGAGGTACAGATGCAGTGCGGGCCGTTCACCGTCGTGTCGTTGATGAGCACCGAATCGGTTCGACAGCTGGGCCTGCAGCCGGGCTCCGTGGCCGTAGCCGCCGTCAAGGCCACCACCGTCGTCGTCGAAACACCCGCCTCGTGATGACGACGCCGGCGCGGGTCGCCGCGGGACTGGCCACCGCGGTGCTCGTCGCCGCATGCGCACCGTCCCCGCAGCGGTCCGGCCCGGCGGAGGACACCGCTGTCACCGGCGGGATCACGGTGTACGCGGCAGCCTCGCTGCAGCCGACCTTCACCGACCTCGGCGAACGATTCGAACACGATCACCCCGGCACCACCGTGACCTTCAATTTCGCCGGTTCGTCCAGCCTGGTCACCCAACTCACCCAGGGCGCGCCGGCCGACGTGTTCGCCTCCGCGAACCCGGAGAACATGACCAAGGCTGTCGACAGTGGCATCGTGTCCGGTGCGCCGGTCGACTTCGCGGCGAACACGCTGACCATCGTCACCGCACCCGGCAACCCGGAAGGCATTCAACAGTTTTCCGACCTGGCCGACCCTGATCTTCAGGTCGTGGTGTGCGCTCCCCAGGTGCCGTGCGGCGCGGCGACCGAGACGATCGAACGGTCTGCCGCGGTGACGCTGAAACCGGTCAGTGAGGAATCGAGCGTCACCGACGTCCTCGGGAAAGTGGTCTCCGGGCAGGCCGACGCCGGTCTGGTCTACGTCACCGACGCCGCTGACGCCGGAGACGACGTCACCGAGGTCCCGTTCCCGCAGGCCGCCGACGCCGTCAACGTCTATCCGATCGCCGTGTTACGGAATTCGGCCAATCCTGCCGGCGCACAGGCATTCGTCGATCTGGTGACCGGTGCGCAGGGACGCGAGGTTCTCGCATCGGCCGGCTTCGCAGCACCATGAGTCGGCCGCGACGCCACCGTCCGGTTCAAGTCGGACTCCCCCGCTGGGTGTACGTGCCCGCGACGCTCGGCGCGCTGTTCGTGATCATCCCGCTGCTGGCCATCCTCGCCAGCATCGACTGGCCGAACTTTGTGCCTCTGATCACCTCCGAATCATCCCGGGCTGCATTGCTTCTCAGTCTCAGAACCGCGACGGCGAGCACCGCCGTGTGCATCGTGTTGGGTGTGCCGATGGCGTTGGCGCTGTCGCGGGGCGGTTTCCCCGGCCGTCCGGTGCTGCGGGCCCTGGTGCTCTTACCGCTGGTTCTGCCTCCCGTGGTCGGCGGCATCGCGCTGCTGTACACGTTCGGTCGGCAGGGGTTGATCGGGCAGTACCTGGAAGTGCTGGGAGTTCAGATCGCCTTCTCGACGACTGCGGTGATCGTGGCGCAGGCCTTCGTGTCTCTGCCGTTTCTGGTCGTCAGCCTCGAGGGCGCGCTGCGCTCGGCAGGCACCGGCTACGAGCAGGTCGCCGCGACGCTGGGTGCCCGGCCCACCACCGTGCTGCGGACCGTGACCATGCCCCTGGTGCTGCCCGGATTGGTCTCGGGTGCAGTACTGGCGTTCGCCCGGTCGCTCGGCGAGTTCGGTGCCACGTTGACCTTCGCGGGCTCGTTGCAGGGTGTCACCCGCACTTTGCCGCTGGAGATCTACCTGCAACGCGAGACCGACGCCGATGCCGCCGTCGCCCTGTCGCTGTTGCTGATCGTGGTCGCGGCCGCAATCGTGATCGCGACGGCCGGCCGGCGCCTGGCGGGGCCGTTGTGAGCCGCCTGCGGATCCGGGCGCAGCTGGCGGAGCGTGGTGTCGACGTCGAGCTGACCGTCGACGAGGGCCGGGTGTTGGCGGTGCTCGGCCCGAACGGGGTCGGCAAGTCCACGCTGCTGCTGCTTCTCGCCGGACTGCTGCGCCCCGACGGCGGCCGCATCTGTCTCGGTGATGTGGTCCTCACCGACACCGACGCCGGCACGTTCGTGGCACCACACCGCCGCGGCGTGGCGCTGCTGTCCCAGCAGGCAATGTTGTTTCCTCACCTGACCGTCGCCGCCAACGTCGCCTACGGCCCGCGCTGCGCCGGCCTGTCGCGCTCGGCGGCGCGCGCAACCGCAAACCGGTGGCTCGCCGCAGTCGAGGCGACCGACCTGGCGGAACGCAAACCCGCCCAGCTGTCGGGCGGGCAAGCCCAGCGGGTCGCCCTCGCACGGGCGCTGGCGACCGAGCCGCGGCTGCTGCTGCTCGACGAGCCGTTGTCGGCGCTCGACGTCACCGCCGCGCCGGCGATGCGCCGGCTGCTGCGCACCATGCTGCGCGAACGGCGGCGCACCGCGATCATCGTCACCCACGACCTGCTTGACGCGCTGGCCGTCGCCGACGACGTCGCCGTCATCGAGGACGGCCGGGTCGTCGAACACGGACCCGCGCGCGAAGTCCTGACCACCCCGCGCAGCGACTTCGCCGCCCGGATCGCCGGCATCAACCTCGTCGCCGGGCGAATAGTGCGGCCCGGGACCATTCGCACCGCCTGGGGTACGGAGATGTCCGGAGCGGGTGACCTCGAGCCAGGCACCGAGGCGGTGGCACTGTGCCGTCCGAGCGCGGTGGCGGTGTTCACCACTCGCCCGCACGGCAGCCCTCGCAACGTGGTGCCGGTGTCGATCGCCGAGATGGAGGTCCACGGCGAAACGGTGCGCATCCGGGGGGAAGCGCAGCCCGACGGCGGGACCGGTCTCGCGGCGGACGTCACCGCGACCGCGGTCGCCGATCTCGAGCTGGAGCCGGGGGCAACGGCGTATTTCGCCGTCAAAGCCCAAGAGGTGCAGCTGTACCCTGCAGGCGCGGTCAGCGGGTAGCTGCAGGCAGCGCGGTAGTGTTTGCCGGAACTGCCGCGGTTTGCCGCGATTCACGAGGCTCACCGAGAATTTGAGCTAGCGTCAATTGTCGCCGAGGGATTGGCGCTACCGTGATCGACCGGCCAAGAGGGCGAGCAAGGAGGTCGAGCCATGAGCCGACGTCCGCTGCGCGCCACGGTCGCGATCGCGATTCCGCTCGGGTTCACCGTGGCGCTGACGGTGGCGTTGCTCGTCGGGGGCAAGAGCGCGGCTGTCGTTCTTTTCGATGACACGGTGTCGTTCGGGCTGGCGCTGTACGCGACGGCCTGTGCGGCGCTGGCCGCCCGAGCGGCCCAGGACCGCCTGCGCCGGACGTGGGCGACCATGGCCGTCGCGCTGGGCGCCTGGTCGCTGGGTGACGGACTGTGGCTGGTCTACGAACTGGTGCCCGGCGTCGAGCCCACGACGCCTTCGGCCGCCGACGTGTTCTACCTGCTCTTCGCGGTGCTACTGGTCGCCGCCTTCGCGCAGTTGATCACTACAGCCACCCACCAGGGACGGCTCCGGCTACTTCTCGACGCGATCACCGTGGCGTTGTGCCTGTTTCTGTTGGCGTGGGTGCTCGCGCTGAACAGCGTGGTCGTCACCTACCGGGAAGACCGGGCCGCGCTTGCGGTCGCGTTTCTCTATCCGGTGTTCGACATGATCGCCCTGACCATCGCCGTCGTGGTGCTCGTACGCGCCGAAGCCCGTCAACGCGGCATGCTGACGGTGCTCACGCTTGCCGTGACGCTCATGACCATCGCCGACAGCGCCTTCGCGCACCTCACCGCCGGTGAGCGCTACAGCACAGGCGATCTGATCGATGTGCTCTGGGCGGCGTCGTTGACGGCGTTCGCGGCGGCGGCAGTGCTGAGCCGCGCGGCCCACGAGCCGCGCACCGTGGTGGCGTTGCCCTCGACGTCGTCGCTGTGGCTGCCCTACGTCCCGCTCTTGCTGGCCGGCACCATCGGCCCACCGCTGGTGATGTCCGGCCTCGAGCGGTTCCTCGTGCCCGCCATCGTGGTCGCGGTCTGTGCCCGCCAGATTGTCTCGGCCTGGGAGAACAGGCGGCTGCTGGCGGCGGCGGCCGAGCAGGCGCTGCGTGACCCCCTCACCGGGTTGGCCAACCGCACCCTGTTCTCCGATCGATTGGCCCACGCGATGGCGCTGCGGGCACGTGACGACCGTTCGGTGGCCGTGATCTCCGTCGACCTCGATGACTTCAAACTCGTCAACGACAGCCTGGGCCACCCCGCCGCCGACAATCTCCTCGTCCAAGCAGGCCAACGCATCGCCGAGTGCATTCGTCCCGGCGACACCGCCGCCCGTATCGGCGGCGATGAGTTCGCCCTGCTCCTCGAGAGCCGCAGCGACGACTCCGATGTGGTGGCCCAGCGTGTGCTGAACGCCTTCAGCAGCCCATTCTGGATCGACGGCGACGACATGCTCATCCGTCCCAGCATCGGCGTCGCGCGGGCCCTACCCACTCAGCCCGATCTGGACCCGGACACCCTGATGAAGCGCGCGGACATCGCGATGTACGCCGCGAAGCGATCCCGGGTGGCGCAAGTCAACACGTTCCACGACGACATGATGATGTCCGACCCCGACGCAGTCGAACGCGCTGAACAGGCCGACCGCCCCTCTGGTGAAGGAGCCGCTCAGATCCGGCTGCTCGGTGAACTGCGCGCCGCCATCGACCACCACGCCCTCGAGGTCGTCTACCAACCCAAGATCGATCTGCGTACCGGACAACTGGCCGGCGTCGAAGCGCTGCTCCGTTGGCCGCATCCCACCCTCGGCACGCTTCGTCCCGACACTTTCTTGCCGCTGGTCCGCCAGCACGGACTCATGCGGCCCGTGACCGACTTCGTTGTCGACCGGGCGCTCAGCGACGCCGCCGGCTGGGCACGCCTCGGCGCGCCCATTCCCGTGGCGATCAACCTGTTCGCGCCGTTCCTGCGTGACACCGACCTGCCGCGAACCCTCGACCACCGGCTGGCCGACCACGGCCTGCGCGCCGACATCCTGACGGTGGAGATCACCGAGGACCTCGTCCTGTCCGAGGTGGACACCGCCGCCACCGTGTTGCATCGACTCCGCCAACTCGGCGTCCGCGTCGCCATCGACGACTTCGGCAGCGGCTATTCCGCGCTCTCCTACCTGCGCGATCTTCCCATCGACGAGATCAAACTCGATCGGCACTTCATCGCCCACGTCACCACCAACCCCAAAGCCGCAGCCGTCGTCGAGGCCGTCATCAACCTCACCCACACCCTCGGCATCACCGTGGTCGCCGAAGGTGTCGAAGACGCGGAAACGGCAGGCTGGCTTGCCGCACATCACTGTGACATCGCCCAGGGTTACCACTACGGCAGACCCACCACCGCGTCGATGGTTCCGCGTCTCATCGCCGGCGCGGCAGCAGGCGCTTGACGCATCCGTCAGAATTCGCTGGTTTGCGTCCTGTCCTGCGTTCCAGCGGTGCAGGATTGTTGCCGGGGAGCAATGCGAGCTAATCATCAGGATGACACCGTGCGGACGCGACGACCACTGCCACCGGCGGCATTGCCGACGGCGCTGTCGATCGTCGCCTGTGCGATTCTGGGGCTCTGGCTGATGTTCGGCTGGGGCGGCCCCAGCGTGGTTCGCCTCGTCGATTCGGTCGGCCTGGCGGTATTCGCGGTGTATGCCGCGGTCTGCGCCGTCGCGGCGGCGCGATCCGCCCACGGGCGTCAACGCAAGACGTGGGCGATCATGGCCGCTGGGCTCACGGCGTGGGCGGGCGGCGAACTGACCTGGGCCTTCTATGAGCTGGTGTTGGGACGTAGTCCCTATCCCTCGCCAGCCGATGTGCTCTACGTTGCGGCGTCCCTACTCATCCTCACCGCGATGGTGCAATTCCCCCGCGCGCAAAGTGCTCATTCACGCCTCCGAAACGTCGTGGACGCACTCATCGTCGCCGTGGCACTCCTGGCCCTCATGTGGGTCCTCCTGCTGGACGGCCTCTACGAGGCGAATCGCGGCGACGCGATCGCCCTTACGCTGGCTCTCCTTTATCCCCTGCTCGATATCGCCATGATCGTGGTCGCGGTACTCAACGCGTCGGCCTCGCGACGAGGACAGCGCATCGTGCTGTTGTTGCTCGCTGCGGCCGCGGCCCTGATGGCCCTGTCCGACATGGTGTTTGCCTACTTGAACGTCACCGACGACTACGCCACCGGCGCACTCGTCGACGTCGGCTGGGCAGTCTCCCTGACACTCTTCGGCGCCGCGGCGTTGCTCAGCAGACAACCCGCGTCGACGCCACCACTGGGTCGCGACGATGTGCCGACCTGGGCGTCGGTCTGGGTGCCCTATGCGCCACTGTTGATCGCCGGAACCGTCGGGCCGGCGGCTGTCCTGACGGGCCCGCTGCAAATCGGGGTGCCGATACTGATGGTTCTGGTGGTAGTCCGCCAGTCGCTGTCGGCGTGGCAGAACAAGCGCCTGCTGGAGGCCGCGGCCGAGCGGGCCCTGCGGGATCCGCTGACAGGACTGGCCAACGGGCCATTGTTCTTCGACCGATTGACGCACGCCATGGCGCTGCGGGGCCGCGATGGCCGCTCGGTGGCGGTGGTGTCACTCGACCTCGACGATTTCAAGCTGGTCAACGACACCCTGGGCCACCACGCTGCCGACAGTCTGCTTGCCGCAACCGGCGAGCGCATCGCTGAGTGCATTCGTCCCGGCGACACCGCAGCACGCATCGACGGCGATGCGTTCGCTCTTCTCCTCGAAGACCGCACCGAGAATTCCCACGCCATCGCCGCTCGGCGTCTCCTGGACGCATTCCGAAGACCGTTCGTGGTCGACGGTCAGGACATGTTCATCCATCCCAGTATCGGCACCGCGGTCGCGTCACCCACCGAGCCCGACGTAGACGCCGCACTGTTGCTTCGTCGCGCCGACTCCGCAATGCGCACCGCCAAGCACTCACGGTCGGTGCAGGTGTGCGTGTTCGATACCGCCACGATGACCTCACCGCGCGAGTCGCCCGAGCGTCTCGCAGCTGCCCCCGTCCCCCGCCCGAGCGAGGGTGCCGCGCGGATCCGTCTGCTCGGTGAGCTGCGCCAAGACATCGACCGACGCGCCCTTCAGGTCGTCTACCAACCCAAGATCGACCTGGGCACCGGGCACCTCGCCGGTGTGGAAGCCCTGCTGCGGTGGCCCCACGCCCACCTCGGCACGCTGCACCCCGACACCTTCCTGCCTTTGGTGCGACAGCACGGTCTCATGCGCCCGGTGACCGACCTGGTCATCGCCCAGTCTCTCGACGATGTCGCCCGCTGGGCCCGCCAGGGCATCCGGCTGCCGGTGGCCATCAACCTCTTCGCGCCGTCGCTACGGGACACCGACCTGCCTGACACGTTGTGCGCCGCACTTCAGCAGCGCGGCCTGACACCGGAGCTGTTGACGGTGGAGATCACCGAGGACCTGGTGCTCTCCGAAGTCAGCACGGTCACCACCGTCCTGCAGCGACTGCGCCAGCTCGGCATCCGCATCGCGATCGACGACTTCGGCAGTGGATACTCCGCGCTGTCATACCTGCGTGACCTGCCCATCGACGAGATCAAACTGGACCGGCATTTCATCGCCCACGTCACCACCAATCCCAAAGCCGCGGCCGTGGTCGAGGCCGTCATCAACCTGACCCACACCCTCGACATCACCGTGGTCGCCGAAGGTGTCGAAGACGCGGAAACGGCGACCTGGCTCACCGACCATCGGTGCGACGTCGCCCAGGGTTATCTCTACGGCAGACCCACGACCGCAGACGACATCCCCGGTTTCATCGACGTGCCGAGCGCCACCCACATCGCTGTGCAGAGCAGAAGCTGAGCCGCAGCGGCCTATCGCGCCAGCTGGACGATCGCGTTCCAGTACCGATCGCGTTGAGCCTCGGGCACGACGGGAGCGAACCCGACGGCGAGCGTTTCGATCTGCCGCATGTCCTGCGAATCGGCGTACAACTGAGCCGACCCGGTGCTCGGGAAGACCAGGAGCCGAAACCTGTCGGTGACGACCGCTTGGGTGCAGCCGGCCTCAGCGCAGTTGACGTCGGTGGCCTCGACGGGGTGATCCGCGTCGAAGCCCTCGCGCTGCAGCGCACTGACGATCTGCTCGGCGGTGCGCGACACGAGCGGCACGGCGGCTGACTGTGCCGTCGAATCGGACGACGGTGCCGCGGGCGTCGAGCAGGCACCCAAGCAGAGAGCCACCCCGGTCAGCGTGGCGGCCAGCACGGCGATCCCCCTGCGTGTCACGGTGTGCGCACCGTCAGCTCGACCAGCGGCAGGTCGGTGCCCGGCGGATCGACCCGCCCGTCGAGACTGTGCTCGATGACGCCCTTCAGCGACGCCCAGGCCCTCGGGTGGCGGGCGACGTAGTCGCTGAGCGCCCGGTCCGCCTCACTCGGCGCCAATCTGCGGGCTACGGCAGGTGCCGACGAGAGTCGACCGGTGGAGATACGAACCTGAGGCTGGGCCATGACGTTTCGGAACCACTGCGCCGACTCCCCAAAACCCGAGGCGACGAGATACGTGTCCGGCGCGGGATGCCCGAGTACCTCGAGCACGACTTGGCGTGGCTGGCCGGACTTGCGACCGATGTGCTCGAGCAGCACCATGCGTGAACCGAGAATTCGACCGAGACCCGCCTTGTACAGCGCGATCGGCGCTCGCGCCAGGGCCGGGGTGCGCAGAAACACCTCGCCGAGCTTGGACATCGGGGCCGTCACCCATCGCGAGAATGCGCCGGTCGCCATGATCACCGCCCTCGACTCTCGTTGTTTGCGCCTGCCCTTCCGTCATAGCCCCGCGCCACCTACTCCCGCAAGCGACCGTGCTTGAGGCCACGCCGTCCGGGAACCACCGAGCGTCGTCGCCACGCCCGACCGATCGACCGGCGAGACCGTCATGTCCGCCCGCATCGAATGCGTTCCGGCGAGCTGGGTACCTAGCCACACATGGCTCTGGTCCTGGCTTTCGGTGTGGTCCTGCTCATCAGTGTGTCGTTGTCGGGTCTGGCCGCACGCACCGTGCTGTCCACGGCGTTGATGTTCCTCATCGCCGGTGCGCTGCTGGGCCCCGGCGGATTCGGTGTCGACAACATCCATGCCGACGACCCGATCGTGAACGCACTGGCCGATCTCGCGCTGTTCACCGTGTTGTTCACCGACGGTCAGCGGGCGAATTTGCCCGCCTTGCGCGAGAACTGGCGGCTGTCGGGCCGGGCACTGGGGCTCGGGATGCCCCTGACCATGATCGGCATCGCGGTTCCGGCCCATTTCCTGCTCGGCTTGGACTGGGTCACCGCGTTCCTCATCGGCGCGGTGCTGTCCCCCACCGACCCGGTGTTCGCCTCGGCGCTGGTGGGTCGTTCCGACGTGCCGCTGCGGCTACGGCGGCTGCTCAACGTCGAGTCCGGCCTCAACGACGGGCTGGCGCTGCCCGTGGTGCTGATACTGCTGGCCACGGCGCGGCACGCCGACACCCATCCCCTCGATGTCGCGGGCGAACTTGCTCTCGGCCTGGTGGTCGGAGCCGTCATCGCCGGCGCGGTGGCGCTGCTGTGGCGGTTGCGCCTGTTCACCGCCGAACCACGCCTGCAGCCGTTGGGGCCCACGGCGGTCGCGGTCGTGGTCTACGCGACGTGCCACCTCACCCACGCCAACCCCTACCTGGCGGCGTTCGCGGCCGGTTCGACGCTGGCGACGCTCGACCACGTGGCCGCCGAGAACTTCGAATCGTTCGGTGATCTGGTCTCGGAGTTGACGAAGTTCGCCGCCCTGCTGGTGTTCGGCGCGCTGATCACCCCGGAGCGTCTGGCGAGCCTGACCTGGGTGCAGTGGTTGTTACCGGTCATCGCGATCCTGTTGGTGCGGCCGGCGGCGCTGTTGCTGTCGCTGCTGTGGACGCGGTTGCCGGCCCGGGAACGGCTCACCGCGGCATGGTTCGGCCCCAAAGGTTTCGCGTCGGTGGTGTACGGGCTGCTCGTCCTGCAGTCCGGCATCCCCGAAAGTGAGGCGGTCTTCGACATCGTCGCGGCCACCATCGCCCTGTCGATCGTGCTGCATTCCACCACCGACGTTCCCGTCGCGAAGCTGCTGCGCGTCGAGCCGCCCGACGACCTGCCCAACCCCGCTCCGACCGGGGCGCATCGACCGGAGCAGCCACGACCCGACTAGGAAGGAGCGTCCATGTTCCACGAACTGTTCGATGGCTGGCAAACCCCGGTGTTCACGGTGGCGAAGTCGCTGGCGCTCTTCCTGACTGCCGCGGTCGCATTCCGGTTCGCCCAGCGCCGGACCATCGCCGAGTTCACCCCGTTCGACTGGGTGACCGCGGTGGCCGTGGGAGCGATCGTCGGCCGCGTCGCCACTGCGGCCGACACCTCGTGGTCGACCGGCGCGGCCGCACTGGTGACGCTGCTCGTCGCGCACGGGCTGACGGCTCGGCTGCGCTTCTTCGGCTGGTTCAGACGCCTCGTCGATCCGCCGGTGCGGGTGTTGGTCCGCGACGGGGCGGTCGATAGCGCGAACCTGAAGCGTGCGGGCATCACCCGCAGCGATCTCGATGCCATCCTGCGCCAGCACGGGTACCGGGACCCCGCGGACGTCGAACTCGCACTGTACGAAGCGAAGGGGTCGGTGTCGGTGTTCGCGCGGCACAACCGAACCGGCGACGACGCCGGGCCGGCTCAGCCGGAGCCGGGGTCGCTGCGGTAGCGCTCGGCGTCGGCGGACAGCGTCATGCCGTGCCCGGGGCGCTCACGCTGCACCACCATCGCGCCGCCGTCGACCGGCGCCACTCCGTCGAGCAGCGTCGGCTCGAGCCGTACGTGGTCGTTGAACCACTCCACATGACGCAGGTTCGGCACCGCGGCAGCCACCGGGGCGTGCAGTGCCGGCGCGCAGTGGGCGGAGACATCCAGATTGTGCGCCGAGGCGATCGAGGCCATCTGCAGGAAGCCCGTATAACCGCCGCACCGGGTCGCGTCCACCTGCAGACAGTCCACCGCGCCGGTCAGGCGTTCGGCGTCGTAGGGCGTGCTGATGTACTCACCCGCCGCGACGTCACAACGCAGGCCCGAGCGGGCCAGTGCAAGGCCTTCGAGGTCGTCACTGCTGACCGGTTCCTCGAACCACCGCACATCCCAGCGCTCCAGTTCGGTCCCGACCCGGATCGCCTCGCCACCGCGGTAGGCACCGTTGGCGTCGACCATCAACTCGGCGTCGTCTCCGGCCAACTCCCGGAACCGCGCCACCCGGTCGATGTCCCAGCCCGGGCGGACACCGCGGTCACGCCCGATCTTGATCTTCATGGCACGGCACCCGGCGCCCTTCCACGCCGCCACGTCCCGAGCCAGCTCAGCGTCGTCGGAGCTGACGAATCCACCCGAGCCGTAGACCGGCACGCTGTCGCGACACACGCCAAGCAGCCCTGCCAACGGAACGTCGAGCAACGTCGCCTTGAGATCCCACAGCGCGACATCCACGGCGCTGATCGCCTGCATCGCCAGCCCACCGATGCCGAAGTTGCGGCTCTTGGCTTGCATCGCCGCCCGGGCGGCGGTGACATCATGAGCCGCGCGGCCGTGAAGCAGGGGGATGAAGTGCGAGGAGATGACCGCGGCCGCCGCCGGACTGCTGTAGGTCCAGCCCAATCCTGTTGCGTCTCCGGCGTGCACCCGCACCGTGACGGCGGTGGTGGCGTCCCATTCGAGAGTGCCGTCGGCTTCCGGACCCGGCGTGGGGAAGCGGAATGCGTCGACCTGCACGTGGTCGATGGTCGGACCACGCGACGTCATCGTGTTTGGCGTCACGGGCGCCTCCGCACCGCCGCCCAACCGGCGGCGAGCACACCCACCCCGGACAGACCTGCCAGCACAGGGCCAGTTTTCGCAAGCTTCCGCCGCGGGCCGTGCTGCTGGCCGGCCCTGCTGTCGGAGGACGGCAGAGCTGCGGCGAGTACCTGCGCGGTGTGCACCGGTGTGCGGCTGCCGTCGAGATGGCTGATCTGCGTTCGGCAGCTGAAGCCGTCGGCCACGATGGTCTTGTCCGGTGCAGCGCTGCGCACCGCAGGCATCAGCTTGTCCTCGGCGCAGGCCACCGACACGTCGTAGTGCCCCTTCTCGAAACCGAAATTGCCCGCCAGGCCGCAACACCCGGCATCGAGAAGCTCGCCGTCCACCCCGGCCGTTCCGAGGGCGTCGACGTCGGCGCCGGTACCGAGGATCGCGTGCTGATGGCAGTGCGGTTGCACCAGCGCCGACCCGGCCTGGTGGTTGTCTCCCGGCCGCCAGTCGGGCGCCCGCTCACGCAACACCTCGCCCAGCGTGCGGGTCAGCGACGCCAGCCGGTGCACGTCTTCGTCCCCGTGCAGCAATTCGGGCAGATCAGCACGGAATACCGCAGCGCAGCTGGGCTCCAGGACCACCACGGGGATGCGCTCGCGCAGAGCCGGCTTCAGCACCTCCAGGGTTCGGCGGGCGACATGCTTGGCGGCGTCGAGCTGACCGGTCGAGATCCACGTCAGCCCGCAGCAGACCGCCTGTCCCGGGACGCGCACCTCGAACCCGGCGTCCTCGAGAACGGCCAGCGCGGCACGGGCGATGTCGGTGTCGAAATTGTTGGTGAAGGTGTCCGGCCACAGGACGACGGGGCCGCGGGTGGCGGTCTGTGGCCGGTCAACGCGCCTCGCGAACCACGAGGTGAACCGCCGGTGGGCGAACCGGGGAATGTCGCGGTGTCCGTCGATACCTCCGGCCCGCTTGAGCAACGTCTGCACACCGGGGGTATGGGTGAACATGTTGATCGGTCGCGGCGCGATCATCGCCACCCGCGACAGCAGCGGCAGCCAGCCCATCGAGTAATGCGCCAGCGGCCGCAGCCTCCCCTTGTAGTGGTGGGAGAGGAATTCGGCCTTGTACGTCGCCATGTCCACGTTGACCGGGCAGTCGCTGCGGCAGCCCTTGCAGGCCAGGCACAGATCGAGAGCGTCGCGCACCTCGGTGGACTGCCAACCGTCGGTGATGACGTCGCCTTCGAGCATCTCGAACAGCAGGCGGGCCCGGCCCCGGGTGGAGTGCTCCTCCTCTCCGGTGGCCCGATAGCTCGGACACATCACCCCGGTCTCGTCGCCTCGGCACTTGCCGACACCGACGCAGCGGTCGGCCGCAATGCTGAACCGATGATCGTCGTCGGGGTAGGCGAAATGCGTCGCAGGCTCGGCGGGCCGGTAGTCCGCGCCCCACCGCAGATTCTCGTCCAACCCGTTCGGGAAGACCACTTTCCCCGGGTTCATCCGGTTGGTCGGGTCGAAGATCCGTTTGAGCTCCTCGAACGCCGCGACCACGCGCTCACCGAACATGATCGACAGCAGCTCGCCGCGCGCCTGCCCGTCACCGTGTTCCCCCGACAGTGAACCACCATATTCGGCGACCAGATGTGCTGCCGCCGTGACGAATTCACGGAAGCGTTCGATTCCTGCAGCTGATTTCAGATCGAACGGGATTCGGGTGTGGATACATCCGTGTCCGAAATGTCCATACTGCGAGGCGCCCTGGTATCCGAACCGATCGAGGAGATCGCCGAAGTCACGCAGATAGTCACCGACCCGGTCGGGCGGTACCGCGGCGTCCTCCCAGCCCGGGTGGGTGTCGGGCCCGCCCGGCGGGTGGGCGGTGGCACCGAGGCCGCCCTCACGAGCGGCCCACACCCGCTTCTGGTCGGCCGGGTCACGGATGACCTTGGCGTGGTGGGTCAGACCGTCGCGGCGCAGATGGTCCACCATGGCCTCGGCGGATCCGGCGGCGTCGTCGACATCGTCACCGTTGAACTGCACCAACAGCCAGGCACGGCCCTCCGGTAGCTCGTCGAGGGCGCCTTGGGCCATGTGCTGGCTGTGTTCGAGCTCGGTGAGCCGATAGTCCATTCCCTCCAACGCGGCCGGGTCGTGTTGCAGCACAGCGGGTACCGCGTCGGCGGCGGACTCGATGTCGGGAAAGCCGAGCAGCGCCGCCACATGCGCCTTGGGCACCCGCACCAGGCCGATCTCGACCCGCAGCACGGTGACCAGGGTGCTCTCGCTGCCGACGAGAAGCTTGGCGATGTCGAAGCCTGACTCCGGCAGCAGCGAATCGAGGTTGTATCCGGAGACGCGGCGCGGGATGTCGGGATAGCGGGCGCGCACCTCGTCGGCGTAGTGGTCGCGCAGTCGGCGCAGGGCCCGATAGATCTCGCTGCGGCGGTCACCTTCGGCGACGATGCGTGCGTATTCGTCGTCGTCGGTGGGGCCCACCCACATGCGGACCCCGTCGTAGGTCAGCACTTCCATGCGCCGGATGGAGTCGACCATCTTCCCGTACGCCTGTGCGGTCGACCCGCACGAATTGTTGCCGATCATCCCGCCGATGGTGCAGCTGACGTGGGTGGCCGGCTTCGGCCCGACCATCCATCCCGATTCGGCCAGTGCGTCGTTGAGTTCGTCCAGCTTGATGCCGGGCTCGACGGTGGCCACGCCCGCCTCCGCGTCGACCGACAGCACACGGGTGCAGTACTTGCTCCAGTCCAGCACTACCGCGACGTTGCACGTCTCCCCCGCCAGACTGGTGCCACCGCCTCTCGAGAACACCGGAACGTGGCGGTCGTGACAGACCGCTATCGCGTTGGCGGCGGCCTCGGGCGTGCGTGGGACGACGACGCCGAGGGGAATCTGGCGGTAGTTGGAGGCATCGGTGGAGTAGGTGGCCCTGGCGCCCAGATCGAATCTGACCTCACCGTCCACAGCTTTGCGCAAAGCCTTTTTCAGCTCGTCGAGCTGTTGCTGTGGGTTTGCTGAATGTTCTACGGCTGTCATCGGCGGCGTTCTCCTTGCTCGAGTTTCGCGGCCTTTGCCTCGGGTACCCGCGCCACAGGCAAAGGCGGCACGCCGGATGGTGTGCCCAGGACGGAGAAGGAGAAACATGGCTACCGATGTTGCCGATTTCGTGCTGAAGCGCTTGCGGGAGTGGGACGTTGAGCAGGTCTTCACCTATCCGGGTGACGGAATCAACGGCCTTGTCGCGGCTTTCGGCCGTTCGGACAACCAGCCGCGGTTCGTGCAGGCCCGTCATGAGGAGATGGCCGCGTTCCAGGCCACCGGGTACGCCAAGTTCTCCGGACGGGTCGGGGTGTGCATGGCGACGTCCGGACCGGGCGCGATCCACCTGCTCAACGGTCTCTACGACGCCAAATTGGATCATGTCCCGGTGGTCGCGATCGTCGGTCAGACCGAACGCAGCGCGATGGGCGGCAGCTACCAGCAGGAAGTGGATCTGCAGGCGTTGTACAAGGACGTCGCAAGCGAATACCTGGTCGAGGTCAACGTGTCCAGTCAGCTGCCCAACGCACTGGATCGGGCCATGCGCACCGCGATCACACGGCGCGCCCCCACGGCGCTCATCATCCCGTCGGATCTGCAGGAGGAGCCCTACGAGCCCCCCTCACACGCCTTCAAACAGGTGCCCTCGAGTGATCCGAGCATCGTCAGTCCGATGCTGGCTCCGCGACCGGACCAGGTGAGCCAGGCCGCCGAAATCCTCAACGCCGGTGAGAAGGTGGCGATCCTGGTCGGACAGGGCGCCCGTGGGGCCGCCGACCAGGTCCGCCAGGTCGCCGAGATCACCGGCGCCGGTGTCGCCAAAGCCCTTCTCGGCAAGGACGTGCTGCCCGACGACATCCCCTATGTCACCGGGGCGATCGGGTTGCTCGGCACCCGGCCCAGCTACGAGATGATGATGGACTGCGACACGCTGCTGATCGTCGGCTCGAACTTCCCCTACACCCAGTTCATGCCGAAGTTCGGTCAGGCGCGCGCGATTCACATCGACATCGACGGCACGTTGATCGGGATGCGCTACCCGACCGAGCTCAACATGGTCGCCGACGCCGCCACCGCTCTCGACGCGCTGATCCCGCTGCTGCAGCGCAAGCAGGACCGGTCCTGGCAGGAGAAGATCGAGAAGAACGTGACGCGGTGGTGGGGCACCATGGAGCGCCAGGCGATGCTGTCGGCCAAGCCGGTGAATCCGATGCGGATCGCCTGGGAGTTGTCCGAGCGGCTGCCGTCCAATGCCATCGTGACCGCCGACTCCGGGTCGTCGACGAACTGGTATGCCCGCATGCTCAAGTTCAAGGAAGGCATGCGCGGGTCACTGTCAGGGACGCTGGCCACCATGGGGCCCGGCGTGCCGTACGCGATCGGGGCCAAGTTCGCCCATCCGGACCGTCCCGTGATCGCCCTGGTCGGCGACGGCGCGATGCAGATGAACGGATTGGCCGAGTTGCTGACGATCCGGCGCTACGCCGAACTGTGGCCGGACAAGCGCCTGATCGTGTGCGTGTTTCACAACAACGACCTCAACCAGGTGACCTGGGAGTTGCGGGCCATGGGCGGGGCACCCAAGTTCGAGGAGTCGCAGAGCCTGCCGGATGTGTCCTACGCCGACGTGGCACGGGCGATGGGGTTGCATGCGGTGGCCGTCGACACCGAGGACGGGGTCGGCCCGGCCTGGGATGAGGCGCTGGGCGCCGACCGGCCGGTGCTGCTCGACATCCGCTGCGATCCCGAGGTGCCGCCGATCCCGCCGCATGCGACCTTCGAACAGGCCAAGGAACTCACCGAGTCCATCCTCAAGGGTGATCCGAACGCCTTCCACCTGATGATGCAGGGCGCCAAGACCAAAGCCCAGGAATTCGTGCCGCATCGCAGTTGACGACGGGGGTGGCGCCGGGGCCGGCCTCGGCGCCACTGCGAACGTCCCGGACCGCCCGTCGGGGCGGTTTCGAACCTGCGAAGAGCCGAGAAGCGAAAGCGCGTCGATCAGCGACAGACCGGAAAACGAACGATCCGGTCGCGCCTGGCGATCCTCTCGTCGACCAGTTCCTTTATCCGCCAGACTATTTCGTTCAGTACACCGCAGTGGCCGCCGGATACTTCGCCACACGCACGGTCGCGCTTCGCGATATGGTTTCGGTCACATCGGTTGAGCGCCCAGCCCGAAGCTGTTGCGGCGCCGAGCTGCCCTCCGTGAGCGCCCCACTACCGATTGGTGAACCATGAGCATCGGCCGCCGAACCGCCAGTCCCCTCGGATATGTCGTCGAGTGCCGCGGCGCCTGGGTCAGAGCACAGATCCGGAGCGTCGCCACGATCGTCACGGTCACCGGATGTGTCGAGGGCACCAACGTGCAACTCGTCGCCGACTACGTCGGCCGGTTCACCACGTTGGACACCCCACTTATCGTGGACTTACAAGAGGCCGGCTCCGGTCAGCGCAGATCGGTGGACCGGTTGGTCACGGAGTTCGCGAAGCGCTGCAACGAACGAAACATCGACTGGGTGCTGGTCGCCGGGGTCGGGACCGAGTCTCTGTCCGACCTCGAGTCGGTGCAGCGCGCAGCTTCGGTGGCTGACGCCCTCGAGCACTTCGTCCGGGTCATCTCTGCGCGTCGACGCCTGCCGCTGCATAGGCTGCGCACCGCGCCACCGCCGGAATCCGGGTTGACGCCGCTGCGGACAGGGTCATGACACCCGAATTCGACCGCGCGGCGCCCGACGCGAACTCAGCGACCGACGAGGACGCGCGCCGGCAGGAAGACATCGCCCGCTGCCACAGGCAGGCAGTTGCGGCGTTCGGCGTGTACGACTCGCTCATCACACCGCCCACGTCTTCTCATCCGTTTCGGTACAGCGGTCCGTCGACGGAAACGGGTCTCCCAAGACCTGCACGGACTACGGGGCCCCGCTGAGGCAGGCCTACCTCGCCGCGACAGGGCCGGAGCCACTCAACGCGGACCGCACACACCAGGAATACCAAAGACGCGAGTTGGTGCGCCAGGCAGCGACCTGCGAAAAGGCTGAGTGCGGGGTGTTGCGACCGAGGAGAAAGAGGTGGTGGTCCCGGCTGGGTTCGAACCAGCGACCTTCCGCGTGTGAGGCGGACGCTCTCCCACTGAGCTACGAGACCGAGAATTCGACGAGTCGAACGAGGCAGAAGACTAACACGCAACGCGGTGCGCCCGAGAATCCGCTGGTTGGCACGCCTACACCGCCGTAAGTCGATATCGTCGGATCATGAAACTGGTGGTCGCCGCAGCAGCGGTGGGCGCTATCGGTTGCCTCGGCCTCCCAACTGCCGGCGCGGACGTCGTCAGCTTCACCTCACCGAGCGGGAACATCGGCTGCATCCTCGCCGACGGCACAGTGCGTTGCGACGTCGCCGAGCGGGACTGGGCACCTCCCCCGCGACCGCCCCGCTGCCCGGATTTCACCGACTACGGCCAAGGCATCACCCTCGGAACCACCGGGCGGGCGAGCTTCGTCTGCGCCGGTGACACCACCTTGGGCAGCGGCCCCGCCCTGCCGTACGGGCAGTTCGAAGCCGGAGGCGGTGTGAGTTGCACCAGCGAGTCCTCGGGCATGCGGTGCTCGAACTCGGATGGCCACGGGTTCACCATCTCCCGGCAGGACTACACGCTGTTTTGATCTGCCGCGGCACCCGGTGAGCAAGGGATTTGTGCCCGCGTAAGTGCGTGGACTATCGTTGCGCTTCGCAACGGGCGACGATCTCGCTCGTAGCGTGCGGATGTAGCGCAGTTGGTAGCGCATCACCTTGCCAAGGTGAGGGTCGCGGGTTCGAATCCCGTCATCCGCTCGAAGGTGCAGTGGCATCAACCCCAGCGGTGGAGTGGCCGAGTGGTGAGGCAACGGCCTGCAAAGCCGTGCACACGGGTTCGATTCCCGTCTCCACCTCCAAGGTGTTTCCCGGCGCGATTAGCTCAGCGGGAGAGCGCTTCCCTGACACGGAAGAGGTCACTGGTTCAATCCCAGTATCGCGCACCAGAGTTTTGCGAGGTCAGGCCCGGTTTATACCGGGCCCTCGTCGTTTCCGCGCAATAAACGCGCAACAGGCGGGCCGGTGGAGAGCATTACGCCGGGAGAATCAGATGACACTCTCAGCCGAGCAGTGGTACGCGGAGTGCCCTATGTGCCGCGTAGAGGCCCTAGAAGTCCAGTGCCCGATATGCGATGCCAGCCCCGGCCAGCCGTGCGAGGACGCGATCGGCGGTTGGGTGCAGCGCACCGAGCGGCCGCACCTGTACCGCATCGCGGTCGCCCAGGAGGTGACGATGAGCGTCGCAGAGGTGAAGTTGCCGGCCGGCGTGTCCGCAGACGCGTGGTCATCTGACGCCGAGCCGTGTCGCGTCATCTGGGGCAGCACACAGGCAGTGACCGTGGGCCGACCCTCCAATGAAGGACTAACCACCGTCAGTGTGTACACCCACGCCGTGCAAAGGGCCGACGGCCACCTGTCGTATGACCCGAGTGACGGCGGCCCGGGTGTCTCCATCGACACCCACTACCGGGACGAAGACTGGGCCAGGGACACGGGGGTGACGGTCAGCAGCGACGAAGCACGCGACCTGGCTGCTGCGCTGCTCGCCGCCGCCGAAGAGGTCGACGGGTGTGCAGATCGATGAACACAGCAACCATCACCAAGCCGCTCATACGTCCAGCACCCGAACCCGGACCCGACAAATTCTTCGATCGTGACACCTACGCAGCCGTGACCGCCGGCGAGATCGTCGCCGAGGTGCTGCGGCTGTCGTACTGGGACCCGCGCGACGGTGACAATGCCGTTGAGGTCGACTACGAGGTACGCGTGGTGCATGCTTCCCCTATGAGAGGGGGTTAGGCTCGAATTCTCCCTCAGTGCGGCCCGGCCCGGTAAATCCAAATTCTTGGACTATCGCCCCCGGGGCGAACCGCTGTCCGCCTCCTGTCGATTTGCTCATTTCTCTTCAGCGGTTAAGCGAACGGGCGTAAAGTTGGCTAACTCCTTCTTGGACTGGGGATGGGGACCGGGGGGTCTACGTGAGGCTCGGAGGCGCCGCAGCACTGGCGGTGATCACAGCGATCACCGCAGCACCAGTAGCGCCCGCCGACCAATACGACTACGTCATTGCGCTCGACAATCAGGGCATCTACTACGAATCAATCTCAGACATCATCGACATCGGCAAGCTCGCCTGCTCGAATCTCCGCTCGGGCACGCCGCAATATGCCGGCAGCGTGGCGACCTCAGCCGGATACTCAAGCAGCGAGGTCGGGATCATAATCCTCGCCGCAACGAACAACATGTGCCCCGACCAGATCCCGACATTGCGGGCCTACGTTCAATCCGCGTTTCCGCCGAGCCCCGGCGTCTGACTATGGGTCGTGCTACCCCCTAGTCGTCGAAAAGCGTTGCCGGGGCGCACTTGCTATTCGTCGGTAGTTAGATGCGGTCCGACTTGGCGAGGTTGCAGCGACGACACAGAATCTGAAGATTGCGCTCCGAGTCTGCTCCACCCTTTGACTTAGGAATAATGCTGTCGTACTCGAGGTACTCGGTGCTGCCGCAATCGACGCAGCGACCCCCGTCCCGTTGCCATACTTCAGCTTTGACGTGCTGCGGAATCGGCGCACGCGCATTACCACCCGCACGATTAGGCAAAAGCATCCGACGGTCCACCCTCAGCGCGGTGTCAATGACGGTCGCCGCCCATTCAGGGTTGCGTCCAGCAGAGTG